>NZ_JBEXFQ010000062.1:0-25547 GCF_040606855.1 Nocardia sp. NPDC005366 | reverse complement strand
ACGCCGAGCCCAGACCCTGGACCAGGCATTCACGGCTCACCCCGAACGCTTCCACGGCCGCCGACCGCTACCACCCAGGCTGCCGATCCGGGTCTCAACGAACCGCCAGCCACCCTCCGAACCGACCACCCGCCACAAACCCCCTACGCAGCCTGATGTCTCATCCGGATTGACAGCTTCCGGATCCTCGACCTGATCTTCACCACAGGCGGCTACGACATCTTGGCGCTGATGTTCAAATCCCTGGGCCTGGACATGGACGACGACATCCCCGAACTGATGAGCCGATACGACCAATTGTTCCGATAGAACCGAGACCACCTGTTGATCGTCAGCTCACGAGAGGATCCGATGCCCGACACCCCGCGCATCGCCGTAGTCACCGGCGCCAGCCGGGGCGCCGGAGCCGGAATCGCCCACGCCTTGGGCGAACACGGATGCACCGTTTACGTCACCGGCCGCACGGACAAACCCGGTGACACCACCCTCGCCGGAATGATTCACGAGATAGCCGCGCGAGTCACCGCGGCAGGTGGCACCGGAATCGCCGTGCGCGTCGACCACAGCGACGACGAACAAGTCCGAGAGCTGTTCGCGCGCATCGCACAAGAACACGGCAGGGTAGACATTCTGGTCAACAACGCCGCCATCATCCGCGACGAGATGATGGGCAGAACCAAATTCTGGCAGGAACCGATCAATGTCATCGATACCCTCGCCGTGGGACTGCGCAGCAGCTACGTCGCCACCGTCTACGCCGCGCCGCTGATGCTGCCGCAACGCAAAGGGCTTGTCGTCTTCACCTCCGCATCGGGGGCAGCGCACTACGCGTTCGGCCCCGCCTACGGCGTGCCCAAGGCAGGCACAGACAAGATGGCCGCCGACATGGCCGTCGACTTCGCCGAATACGGTATCGCGACCGCATCCATATGGATGGGTTCACTACTCACCGAACGGGTCCGCACGATCATCGCGACCAATCCCGCCAAGTTCGGCCACCTCCTCGACACCGCCGAAACTCCGGAATTCACCGGACACGTCATCTGGGCTCTGCACCACGACCCCAACCTCATGAACATCAGCGGCCACACCCTCATCGGCGCCGAACTCGCACTCGCGTACGGCATCACCGACACCGACGGCCGTCAACCGCCATCGAATCGCGACCTCTACGACGTCCACCCGCACATTCAGTACAGCCACATGATCAGATGAGGAACTATTCTGAATCAGACAACTGGGATTGACCAGGCCAGCGTCGCCCTCATCTGCCTGGCCCGACGCCGGAGTAGGGCTGGAAGGACGCGAGGTCGGCCTCCATCAATTCCGGTTATGGCGACAACTTCGTCCTGCATAGGCACTTTCTTCCTCCGAGCGTCGTGGCTCGCAACACCCACCCGAATGTAGGCACCGCATCGACATCCATCGGTCGACTCGACGGACTTCACGCGAACAGGCAGCCGTCCCGTCCTCGTCCAGATTTCCGGGGTCGCCCACACTGGCACAGCCGTCATATCCACTACCGCCGCCGTCCGCCCGACTGTTCAGTCCGGGCGGGACCGTAGCCCGTTGAGTAGCAGGGTGCCGAGTTCGGAAAAGGCGTCGGCAGCGCTCATACCGGTGCGATCGAGCAGCACGCCGGACTGGACGCCCTCGATGGCCAGGGCGACCAGGTGCGCGGCGAAGTTGCCGTCGGCGGAACGGAATTCACCGGCGGCGATGCCTTCGTCGATGAGTTCACGCACGCGTGTTGCGGCGCGTGCGGTGTTGCGGGCATAGATCTCGGCGGTCGGGGCGAAGGCGACCATATCGTCGTAGAAGGTTTGAGAGTTGCGACGCATGGCTTCGGCCACGCCGCCGAGGTAGACCAGGATGCGTTGACGCGGGTCGGTGTGCTCGCTCACGCGGCGCTCGATGATCTCGGCCGAGGAGCGGAAGAACTCCTTGGTCGCGAGCACGACCAGTTGCTCCTTGGTGGAGGCCACGCTGTAGAGCGTTGCCCGCGAGCAGTGCAGTCGGTCGGCCAGCTCCCCGATGGTGACGGTGGTGAATCCTTCTGCGAGGAAGATCTGCTGGATGTTGTCGAGCAGGCTCTCCCGGCGTGCGGAGTCCACCCGCCGGCGGCGGGGGGTCTTCACCGTCGATCGGTCCCTGGATGAAAGTGCGGCCATTCCGCGAGTCTGACACACACTACTTCCGCCCCGAGCGACGCCGACTCCGCGCCCGCTGTAACCGCAGAGGAGAAACCCCGGATTTGCCGTCTTCCCTCCCCCGTAATCGTGAGGTAAGTTACACGGTACTAGGAACCTGTAATTAGTACCCAACGGATTGGTTGATAGTGGATGTAGTCGGAGCTCGTGTCGGTCGATCGCTCGACGAATTCGGGGCGCCGCAGGCCGATGTGGCGTGGTTGTTGTGCGATCGCCATCCGGTTGCACACACGGCGTTGAGAGTCGCGGAAGGCCTGGGAGCTGCCACGACCTGGAGCTTCGGTGAACTGGCCGAGGCGTCGCGGCGGGTCGCGGCGGTGCTCGCCGATGCGGGGGTAGGCCGTGGTGATCGGGTGGCGACGGTGATGGGCAAGAGCACTGATCTCGTCGCGGTCGCGCTCGGGATCTGGCGGCTCGGCGCGGTCTACACGCCGCTGTTCACCGCCTTCGCCCGCGAGGCCGTCGGGTCCCGGCTCACCGATGCCGGGGTGGTGCTGGTAGTGGCCGACGACGACCAGTTGGCCAAGGTGCCCGAGGGTTCCTGGTCGGTGCTGGTGGCCGGTACCGATGCCCCCGACGGGCTGCGAGCGCGCGCAGCCGCGGCGGATCCGGGGCGAATCACCTCGGTTCCGGTCGGCGGGGATGCGCCGCTGGTGCACATGTTCACTTCCGGTACCACTGGCAAGCCCAAGGGAGTCGTGCATCCGGTCCGCTATATCGCCGGGTGGCAGGGCTACCTGGAATTCGGGCTCGGGGTGGGCCCGCAGAGCATCTTCTGGTCGGCCGCGGATCCGGGTTGGGCCTACGGCCTCTACACCGCGATCGTGGCACCGCTGGCCGCCGGGGTGCCGACGATCCTGCTGCGCGGCGGCTTCTCGCCCGAGACCACCTGGACCGTGCTGCGCGAGCTCGCGGTGACCGACTTCGCCGCTGCCCCGACCGTCTACCGCGGCCTGCTCGCCTCGGCCGCGCTGATTCCGGAAGGGCTTGCGCTGCAACGGTTGTCCAGTGCCGGGGAGCCGTTGACGCCGGAGGTCAACGAGTGGGCCGCCCGGGTGCTGGGGCTGCGGGTGCACGACCACTACGGCCAGACCGAACTCGGCATGCCGATCGGCTTCCCGCACCATCCCGATCTGGAGGTGCCGGTGCAGAACGGGGCCATGGGTCCCGCGCTGCCGGGCTGGACGATGACCGTGCTCGATGAGGATCGCGACGAGCCCGCCCCGCCCGGGCAGCCGGGACGGCTGGCCGTGGCGGTTGCCGAAAGCCCGTTCATGACCTTCCGGGGCTACGTCGGAGGAGTCGGCGCGGACCGCTTTCGAGCTGACGGCGCCTACTTCCTGACCGGCGATCTGGCCTCGATCGACAGCGAGGGCATCATCCGGTTCTCCTCCCGCGACGACGACGTGATCATCATGGCCGGCTACCGGATCGGGCCATTCGACATCGAGTCGACGCTGCTACGCCATCCGGCGGTCGACGAGTGTGCGGTGGTGGCCGCGCCCGACGAGGTGCGCGGGGAGGTGGTGGAGGCCTTCGTCGTGCTCGCCCGCGGCACGGTCGGCTCCGACGCTCTCGCCGCCGAGCTGCAGCGGTGGGTCAAGACCGAATACGCCGCGCACGCCTACCCCCGGCGCGTTCATTTCGTCGATGCACTGCCCAAGACACCGAGCGGCAAGATCCAGCGCGCCCAGCTGCGGCGCGATCGGGCCGCCGAGACCGGCGCGAGCAGCCGGTGAACGGGCCTGCTCCGGTACTGGTCTCCGATGCCGGTCCGGTCCGCACGCTCACCCTCAATCGGCCCGGCCGCCGCAACGCGCTCGACCCCACCATGATCGACGCCCTCGACAAGGCGCTTACCGACGCCGAGGCCGACACGGGCATCGGCTGCCTGATCCTGAGCGGTTCCGGGAAGAGCTTCTGCTCCGGCGCCGATCTACAGCACTTCCTGAGCGTGCGCGGGATCCCGGGTGGGCCGACGAAGTTTCTGCGCCGGGTCTCGGCCGTGGTGACCCGGCTCGAACGCAACCGGTTGCCCGTGGTGGCCGCGGTGCACGGCCATGTCGTGGCCGGCGGGCTGGAGCTGGCCCTGGCCTGCGATGTCGTCGTCGCGAGCGAGGGCACGCTGATCGGTGACGGCCACATCCGCAACAACCTGCTCCCGGCCGCCGGATCGAGTGTTCGGCTACCCCGCAAGGTCGGTGACTCGATGGCCCGCTGGCTGGCGCTCACCGGCGCTCTGCTTTCGGCCGAGCAGCTCACCGCCACCGGCTGGCTGCACGCCGTCGTACCGCACCCCGAGCTCACCACCACCGCTGCGGAGCTGGCCGCGGAGCTGGCCGCGGCCGCCGGACCGGCCCAGTCGGCGTTCAAATCCCTGCTGCACGACCTCACCGGCCTGCACGAGGACGACGGCCTGGCCGCCGAACTCACCGAGTTCGAGAAGCACTGGAACAACACCGATGTCCCGGCGGCGCTCACCGCGTTCCTGCACCGCCGCCCAGACCTACCCGGAGAGGAAACCCCTTGAACCGCTACACCGACCAGGTCGTCCTGGTCACCGGCGGCGCCCAGGGCCTGGGCGCGGCGATGAGCGAGCGCTTCGCCGCCGAAGGCGCACACGTGGCGATCGCCGACGTCAATATCGACGCCGCCACCGAGCTGGCCGCCCGCCTGCAGTCCGAGACCGGGCGCACCTGCACCAGCCACGCCGTCGATGTCACCTCCTCGGTGGCGGTCACCGCCTGGGCCGATGAGGTCGCCGCACGTCACGGCCGCATCGATGTGCTGGTCAACAACGCGGGCATCATCCGCGACAACCGCATCGAGGACATCGGTGACGACGATTGGCACGCCGTGCTCGAGGTCTCGCTGTCGGGATCGTTCTACTGCGCGCGAGCGGTGCTGCCGCACATGCGATCCCGCGGCTACGGGCGCATCGTGTCGTTCTCCTCGATGAGCTGGCGCGGCAACTTCGGCCAAGCCAACTACGTCGCCGCCAAGGCGGGCATCGTCGGGCTCACCCGCACCCTGGCGCTCGAGGTCGCCCGCCAGGGCATCACCGCCAATGCCATCGCCCCCGGGCTCATCGAGACCCCCATGCTCGCCTCGATGAACGCACCCGCCCGCGATAAACTCGTCGCCAAGGTCCCCCAGCGCCGCACCGGCAGCCCCGCCGACATCGCCGAAGCCGCCGCCTACCTCTGCTCCCCCGCCGCCGGTTACGTCAGCGGCATCGTCCTCGACGTCGACGGCGGACTCGGCATCGGCTCCTCCATCCGCTGAACACGTGTGCCCAGCGCCGTCCCGGACCTCCATGTCCGTCGCGCGCTCCGGCGCCGCCGAGGACCGGATCGCTGCTGCGGTCCCGGCCTCGTCCCCGCCGCCGAACGGCACTCCAGCCCCTGCTCGCCCACGCGAAACCTGAAAGAGAAAGCGAGACAACGATGTCCGGGATGGAAATCAAATTCCACGTCCAGGCCACGATGCGTGACGGCACCGTCCTGCGCGCCGATGTGTATCGGCCGATCGGGGAGGGGCCGTGGCCCGTTCTCATCCAGCGCACGCCCTACAACCGGCGTGCGATGCTACAGATGTTCATCGACCCGTTCCAGGTAGTGTCGCGCGGCTACATCCTGGTTCATCAGGACACCCGCGGCCGGTTCGGATCCGAGGGCGAATGGCTCCCGTTCACCTACGAGGTCGAAGACGGCTACGACACCGTGCGCTGGGCGGCCGGGCTGCCCGGCAGCAGCGGTGTGGTCGGCATGGTCGGCGGCAGCTACACCGGTAACACCCAGTGGGCGGCCGCCCTGGCCAAGCCGCCGGAGCTGCGGGCGATCAGCCCCCAGATCACGTGGAGCGACTCGAGCGAGGGCCTGCACTTCCGGGGCGGAGCCATCGAACTGGGCCTCAACGGGGTGTGGTCGCTGATGACCGGTGCGGGGGAGCTCGCCGCCCGGGCACAGGACCCGGCCCGAGCCGCCGACACGCACGCCGCCCTCGGCGCGCTCATGGCAGACTTCGACGGGCTGGTCCCCAACGGCTACCGGGAACTGCCCTCCGGGCAACCGGCCGCCGTCACCCGCCACAACGTCCCCGACATCGGTGTCCACCGCGCACTGGCCGACCCCGCCACCGCAGACGGGGCAACCATCGCCGGCAAACACAGCAGCGTCGAGGCCGCCACACTCAACACCGGCGGTTGGTTCGACGTCTTCCTGCAGGGCACCCTCGACAACTACAGCGCCATGGCCGCTCTGGGTAAGCCCGCCCGGCTGATCGTCGGCCCGTGGACCCACACAGCCAAAGCCGGGCTCAACGGCAGCGTCATCGGCGAGACGAACTTCGGCCTGGCCTCCACGCATGCGGGCATCGGCTACGACGACCTGCAACTGGACTGGTTCGACCACTGGCTCAAAGGCACCGACAACGGAAGCGATAACGCACCCCCGGTCAGGATCTTCGTCATGGGCATCAACCAGTGGCGCGACGAAACCGAATGGCCGCCCGCCCGCGCCGTCAACACCCCGTGGTACCTCGGCGCCGACGCCACCCTCACCCCGGACGCGCCTGCCACCGATCAGGCCCCCGACACCTACGCCTACGACCCCGCCGACCCGGTACACACCAACGGCGGGAACCTGGTCATGGCCAACGAGTACCCGGCCGGCCAGTTCGACCAAGCCGCGACCGAAGCACGCCCCGACGTCCTGGTCTACACCAGCGAACCCCTCACCGAGGACCTCGAGGTCACCGGCCGGATCCGCGTGCGCCTGCACGCCGCCACCGATGCACCCTCCACCGACTGGGTCGTGCGGCTGTGTGACGTCGGCACCGACGGCGTCTCGCGCAACCTCTGTGACGGGATCCAGCGCATCCGGGCCGTCCCCGGCGAGCCCAGCGAATACGAGATCGACCTGTGGTCGACGAGCAACGTCTTCCGCGCCGGGCACCGCATCCGGGTCCAGGTCACCTCCAGCAACTTCCCCCGCTGGGACCGCAACCTCAACACCGGAGAACCCGTTCAGACCGCCACCACCATGCGTACCGCCCAGCAGACCATTTTCCACGACGCGGCACGACCCTCCCACGTCATCCTGCCCATCATCCCGTCCACGCCATAGCATCACTGCTCCGCAGCGCTAGCGAGTCCACCACCAATGAGCAGGCCCGAGGACGCCGACCAGGTCGGACTTCTCGAGCTTCTCCACGTGGATACACGGCGAAGGGCGCATGTCTAGGAACTATTTTCGGGGTCACCCGCCCCCGGGCGGTCTCGGCCGTGCTGGCCCACCGACTGCGGTCCGCGATGGGATGCGGCATCGAACACCGGGCAGATTTCGAGCCTGCAGCGGGTCACCGTCGTCTGATGAGTCAGACCCGCTATTGATCCAGTCTCAGGGCCTGCTCCGGGCAAGCGGCGACACCCCGCTGGGCACGGTCCGTGTCGGCGGTATCGATGTCTGCCGAGTCCAGGCTGGAATAGCCGTCGTCATCGACGGGGAACAGGTCCGGGTCGGTCGTGTGGCACAGGGCGTGGCCGACACAGTGTGCGCGATTCAGGTGCAGTTTCATCACAAGGTCACCGGCATGCTGGTAACCGCGCGCACCGCCACGTTGTCGTAGGTCAGTCCATCGGTGTCAAGCCGGTAGCCGGGCGCGCGGCTCAGCAGTTCTTGGAGCGCGATGCGCATTTCCAGGCGGGCCAGATGGGAGCCGAGGCAGCGGTGCACCCCGCTGGCGAAGGTCATGTGCGCGGTGCGTGCGCGGCCGAAATCGACACGGAGTGGGTCCTCGTGGAAGGTCGGGTCCACGTTCGCCGCCGCCCAGAAGGCATTGATCTGGTCACCGGCCGAAATGACCAGGCCTTCACCGAGGTCGATGTCCTGCTCGGCGAAGCGCATTCCGGAGGGAACCGGCGATTCGAACCGCATCAGTTCCTCGATGGCGGATCCGAGCAGCTGCGGTGCGTCCACCAGGTTCTGCCGCCGGTCGGGGTGGCGGCCCAGCCATGTAATCACGCACGACAGCGAGGCGCTCACGGTGTCCAGGCCGGCGAACATCAGCAGGAAGAGAATGTTGATCAGTTCGAACTCGTCGAGTGGGCGGCCCGACACCTGCGACCGCATGAGCTCGGCGATGACATCGTCGTCGCGGTCGAGGCGGGTGCGCTTGTCGGCGAGGAATCCGTTGAAGTACTCCAGGAGTTTCGCGCCGGCCATCGCCATGTTCGCGTCGATCTCCTCGGTCGTCTCACCGTGTGGGTGGATGACGCCTTCCTTGAATTCGAGGAAGAATTCGAGATCGGAGAGCGGTGCGCCGACCAGGCTCAGAAACGTCTGGCAGGGCAAGGGTACACAGAACTGCTGGTACAGCTCCGCGCCACCGGCTTCGTGTGCCGTCTCGATCAACTCCGCGGCCAGCCGCCGGACACTGTCCTCGAGATGCTGAATTCGCTTGGGCGAGAACAGCGGATCGAGCAGCCGCCGCCACTGCTTGTGGTCGGCACCGTCGATCTCGAGCGGGATCAGGCGACCATCATGGCCGAAACTTCCTCCCCTGCCGCCGTTTCCGAGCACATCCTGATGCTTGTTGACGGCCAGGATGTCCTCGTAGCGGTACAGGTGCAGCGCACCGTCGAGATACTCCGCACGCACATCTCGCGCCTTCTCGTGATAGACGAGCTGCGGTTCGGCGAGAGTCTTCACATGCTGGGACAGACCCTGGACGCGGGGGTCGAATCGAGTGGATGCCGACTGCATTTCTTCCTCCATTACGGGGCGGATGACTACGTGGTTCTTCGTTGCGGGGGTGGGGCGATTGCGCGTCAGCGGTCGATCTGCGTCCTGAGGTCGTCGGGAATCGCACCCGCCGTGATGTCGTCACTCTCGCCGATGTCGTTCGGGAAGATGATCGAGGTACGCGCGAACTGTCCACCGTCGGTGGCCGCGATGGTCTGGCCGGACATGTAGATCGACTCGTCCGAAGCAAGAAACAGGGCCAGGTTGGCGTTGTCGCGCAGTACCGGCGGCCGATCCAGGCGCAGCGGCATCGCGCGCTTATCGGGATCCCACGGCTGCATCTGCTCGTAGGACTTGCCCAGGACCTCCGCGTCCGGCGGCAGCGCGAAGTTCACCGACATGCCGTGCGTGGGGCACAGCGCGTTCGCCCGGATGCCGAACTTCCCGAACTCCAGTGCCGCCGCGCGGACCAGGCCGTTGACCGCGGCCTTCGACGCGGTGTACATCGGAAAGCCCGGGTACGCGGTGAACGACGCGGCCGAGGACGTCGCCAGCAGAGCACCGCCGGTCTTGTGCCCGATCATCCAGTCGGCGGCGGCCTTCCAGGCGAGGTAGACACCGGTGGTGTTGACCGCGAAGATGGTGTTCCAGTCCTCGAGCGAGGACTGCGCCAGGGGACGCATACCGAACCCCGGTTCGGGCACCCCGGCATTCGCCCACATCACATCGATGCGGCCGTAGGTCTCGACCGCTCGCACGACGACCCGGTTCATATCGCCTTCGACGCGGACGTCGGCGTCCACGGCGGTCGCCGTGCCGCCGAGCTCTTCGATCTCGGCGACCACCTTCTGCGATCGGCCCGCCACGATATCGCTGACGACCACCCGGGCGCCTTCCGCGGCGAACAGCAGCGCGCCTTCGCGTCCGAGTCCGGAGCCCGCACCGGTGATCGCCACGACCTTGTCTTGCATACGCATTCGTCTTCTCCGATCAGTTCGCCGGGCTCGCAACAGATTTGATCCGCAGGTATTCGCGGAATCCGGCCACACCGTGTTCGACACCGTCCCCGCTGATGCCGTAGCCGCCGAACGGCGCGTCCGGGGACAGGTAGAACGAGTTGTTGATATTCACCGTGCCCGCGCGCAATTTGCGTGCGACCGCCCAGGCACGCTCCTCGTCACCGGACTGCACATAGGCCGAGAGCCCGTACCGGGAGTTGTTCGCCACGCGCACGGCTTCGTCGTCGTCGCCGTCGTAGCGGATCACCGACAGCACCGGGCCGAACACCTCGGTCTGCGCGATCTCGGCGTTCTCGTCGACATCGGCAACCAGCGTCGGCAGGTACCAGAAGCCGCGGCCCCCGCGATCACCACGCTCGCCGCCTGCCAGCACGCGGGCACCGGCCGCGCGAGCGCGTTCCACCAGTCCCTCGATGCGTTCGAGCTGCTCCCGGCGGATGATCGGGCCGACCACATTCGCCGGATCGGTGGGATTGCCCCACGGAAGGTTGGCGATCATCGGCTCGAGCCGGGCGAGCACCTCGTCGTAGATATCGGCGTGCACGACCATGCGAGTCGCCAGCGCACAGCCCTGGCCGCTGTTGGACATACACATGACCACGCCGAGACCGCAGGCCATGTCCAGGTTCGCGTCGGGCAGCACGATATTCGCCGATTTGCCACCGAGTTCGAGGACCGAGTGCCGGATTCCGTTCGCGGCACGCTCGGCGATGCGCTGACCGACGCCGGGCGAGCCGGTGAAGTGGTAGAGGTCGATGCGCTGATCAGCGGTCATGGCGTCACCGGCGGCGGCCTTGTCGGCAGAGCTGATCATCTGGACCGCGCCCTTGGGGATGTCGGTGGACGTGCTCACGATCTCGGCCAGCAGGGCACCGGTGAGCGGGGTGTCCGGGGCACTCTTGAGCACGACCGAATTGCCGGTGGCCAGCGCGTGATGCACTTTCCAGATCGCCGTCATGAACGGCGCGTTCCACGGCGTGATCGCTCCGACGACACCGTAGGGCTCATAGCTGATCCGCCGCAGGCTGCGGTTGCCGAGAATCTCGTAGGCAGGCAGATCCTCGTTCCAGGTGAATGTCGTGATCAGGTCGTTGAAGAAGTCCATCCCGTCGACCATCACGTCGACGTGGGTGGCCATATTCGACGCGCAGACACCGGCTTCGGCGATGAGCAGGGACTTGATCTCATCGGAGCGTTCGCGCAGCGCCTGCTGCAGCTGGGTCATGCACTTGCGGCGAAACTCGTGGTCGGTCCCCCAGGTGGAGGTGTCCGCGAAGCGTCGCGCGGACTCGATGGCATCGGCGACGTCCTCGACGCCCGCGTCGGCCGCCTCCGCGATCACGCTCTCGTCGGCGGGGTTGATCACCTCGTAGCGCCGCCCGGATCTCGCTTCGCGGAATTCGCCGTCGATGAACAGCCGGCCTTCGATCGTCGACATCGTCGATCTCCTCAGAATGATTCGTTGGTGAATGAGACTCGGCACCGTGCAGATTCACGCGCACTCGCCTCGATCCACATCGGATCGTGACGCGCATCTCACAAATTATTTAACTGTAAGGCCGGTCACCTGTCAAGGGAGTGACGCTCCCTTGTGTGCGGGTGCGAAGATGGAGCAGTGAGGACCAACCCCGGCCGCAAGCGGCGCTCGTCCGCCGAAGTCCAGCAGCTCATCGCCGACGCGGCCTCCGCGGAGTTCGTGGAGAACGGATTCGAGCGGACGACAGTACGCTCGGTCGCCCGCCGGGCCGGCGTCACGGAGTCGATGGTTTTTCGCCACTTCGACTCCAAGGCTCAGCTGTTCCGCTCGACCGCGGCCGCACCGCTCGTCCAGTTCATGAACGACTTCGCCGGCAGTCTCGCCATGGACCTCGGTCAGGATCCACTGCAGGTCACGCAGCGATTTGTGGGCGGGCTCTATGACCTGTGCATGGCCAACCGGCACATTTTGGTATCACTCGCCGCCGGAGCCAGCGACCACGGGGCGACTGCGGAGTCCTCGCCGCTGGCGCCTGCCCTCCACGCGGTGATCCATGGCGTGCACCGGTACATGGACAGCAACGGCTCCGAAGCCTCCGGCGACATACGGTCCATCGTTCGCCTCACCGTGGCCCTCGTTCTCGGCACCGCGCTCGCCGGGGATGCGCTGCTGCTACCAGACGACCCGGGCTCCGAGATTCCCGCAGCGCTGACACAGTTCGTTCTGTTCGGAGCCGGATACACACCCCCGGCCCAATTGGCCGTGAGTGGCGACATATCGCGGCGCCCGACTCAGTCGTAGTCGAGGATGACCACGACGACGAACTCGTCACCACCGATGCGTGCCGCGAAATATCCTCGAGCCGCGCAGTGTTCGCGCAGCCTGGATGCGACGACCGACAGCACGTCGTCACCGATTCCGTGCCCGTGGAAGTCGTTGATCTCCTCGAATTCGTCGAGGTCGACGAAAAGCCAGCTCCGCCGCACCTTCCAGCGCAGATCGATCATCCATCGACACCTCACGCGAAAGTCGCCCTGACCGCCCAGCCGAATATTCCGCCGCGATCATTCCCCGCAGCTATGACCGATCCGCGCACCCAGGCCCCGCTGCCACTTCGACGCCATCGTGCGCCGTAGGAGTCCATCGGCACCGAGACGATTCGCGGGTTTCACCGGACGGGCCAGTCCCGTCTGTCGGCGATCGTCTCGGTTCGCCGCTCCCCTTTCGAACCGTGATTCACCGGCACCACCCGTTGTCATCCGGTGGGAGTCCCGATGGCGCCGTGTGCTCGCGGGTCCAGCAGATTCCCGGCGGAATCCGCGCGCGTACCGCCGCTCATCGCCGCCGTTGCGGCGTCGCGCGGGAGGAATGCCGCGACCACCGCCGTGGCCAAGGCCGCCGACCCGGCCACCACGTAAACCAGCTGGAACGCGCCCAGCGTCGGCAATTCCCGGCCCATCACCTCGAAGGTCACGGTGGTGAGCAATGCCGAGATGAGCGCGCTCGAGATCGCGGTTCCGATCGCCCTAGCCAGCGCGTTCAGCCCGTTGCTGGAAGCGGTCTCGGTGATCGGTACCGAACCCATGATCAGGATCGGCATGGCCGCGTAGGCGATCGTGGTGCCCACCATGACCACGGCCGCGCCGGCCGCGATCAACAGGACCGACTCGTGCAGCAAGACCCGTGCTCCGTACGCCACGGCCAAGATCAGCGCGCCGACCACCAAGGTGGAACCCGCGCCGAACCGCCGGATCATCAGCGCGGCGACCGGGGAGAAGACCAGCATCATCAGTCCCGCGGGCACCAGACACAGCCCAGCTGTCAGCACGGACAGCCCTGACCCGTATCCGGAGTCGGTCGTCATCGTCAGTTGCTGGGTCGTCGTCAGCATGTTGGCGTACATGGAGACGCCGACGAGCAGGCCGGCGATATTCGTGAGCAGGACCGGTCGTCGACCGGATGTCCGCAGGTCGACCAGCGGTTGCCCGGCCCGCAGTTCGACCGGAACCAACGCCGCGAGCATCACGATCCCCACCGCGGCGGCGATCACAGTGCGTGGGTCGGTCCAGCCCCAAGTGCCGCCCTTGGTGATCGCGAGCAGCAGGCCGACCAGCGCGGTCGACAACAGCACCGCGCCGACGGTGTCGAAACGGCGTCTGGTGCGCGCAAGTGATTCCGGCACGACGACCAGCATCGCGACGAACAATACGGCGCCGGCGACTGCTGACATCAGGAAGATGGCCTGCCAGCCCACATGGGCATACAGAATTCCCGGCAACGGCAGGCCGAGCGCCGAGCCGATTCCCAGCGTCGCACTCATGAGAGCGGTCGCCCCCGCGACCTCGCGCGCGGGAAGTTCGTCGCGCATGATCGCGATGGCGATCGGCACCAGTGCCGAGGCCAATCCCTGCAGCCCCCGCCCGATGAGGACCGTCAGGAACGTGCCGCCAACTGCCGCAACGAGCGAGCCCACCACCACTGCCGCGAGCGAAACGAGCATCATCAGGCGCTTGCCGAACATGTCGGCCAGCCTCGACAGGATCGGAGTCGCGATCGATGCGGTCAGCAAGGTCACCGTCACCAGCCACGACACGCTGGCGTAGTCGACACCGAGGATCGTAGGGAACTCCAGGAGCAGCGGCACGACGAGGGTGTGTTGCAGGGCGACGACAATTCCGGACAGGCACAGCACTGCGGTGAGTGGACGATTGGAGGTTCTCGTGCGCGCACTTCCCTGGACCGACATGGGCACTCCGAACTGGGCACTATCCCCAATTAAGGTAATTATTTATCTAATTAGATGTACCCATCGCGGAGCCCAGGCGCAAATCGATCGGTATGGCGTGGTCCTGCAGCAGCCGGTTACTCGTCAGCCGCAATCCACCCCCTGGAAGACGAGGGATCCGCGGTCTGAACCGGCTGCACCGCTGGTGTTATCACCCGCCGTCGTATCGCTCGCCCAGCGAGCCGTCTTCGTAGCGGCTACGCAGCTGGTGCTTGCGAATCTTGCCGGTGCTGGTACGCGGCACACTCGTTGCGACGATCCATTCGGACGGCTGCTTGTAGCGGCTCAGCCGCGCCCGGGTCAGCCCCAGTACCTCGTCCCACTCGATCTCAGCACCCGCGGCCGGCAACACCGCTGCCACGACCCGTTCACCGAGGCGCGAGTCGGGCACCCCGAAGACCGACACTTCGGCAACGGTTTCGTGCGCCGCGATCACGGCTTCGACCTCCGCGGGAAACACGTTGAGGCCGCCGCGGATGATCATCTCGCGGAGTCGGCTGTGAAAGGTGAGGATGCCTTCGGCGCTCATCGAGCACAGATCACCGGTATTCCGCCACCCCTCGGCGTCGAGCGCGGAGTCGAGTGTGCCGTCCGGTCGCAGGTAGCCCGTCATGGTGAGTGGCCCGCGTACGTGCAGTTCACCGACCCTGCCCAGCGGCACCGTGACCCCCTTCTCGTCCACGATCCGGTAGTCGCGCCCCGGTAGACAGCGCCCCAGCGTTCGCGTGCGGACGGATATCGTGTCATCGGGCCTGCTCACCGTCATGGTGGGCGCCTCGCTCTGGCCGTAGGCCACCAGGAAGGTGATGCCGAGACGCGTTTCCATGTCGGCGATCAAGCCGGGGTCGACGGCGGTGGCCCCGCCGATGACGAGGCGGACACTGTCGAAGTCCGCGGCCGAGACACCCGGGCTACCGAGCAAGTCGATGATCATGGTGGGCACCAGACCGACCAGGGCGGGCCGGATCTCACGCAGGACGCGGAGCGCGACCTGCGGCGAGAAGCGTTCGAGCACCGTGAAGCTACCGCGATGTGCCAGCGCGACCAGCACGCCGGCCACCGAACCACCGACGTGATACAGGGGTAACGGATTGAGCCAGGTCTCCCCGGGCCCGGCGCCGAGCGCTTCGACGTAGTACCGCGCACAGTTCAGCGCTGTCCGGTGCGACAGCACCGCGGCCTTCTGCACGCCGGTCGTCCCGGAGGTGAACTGGAGCAGGAACTCCTCACCCGCGTCGATCCGGTCAGACTCTCCCCCTTCGCCTTCGGCGCTGGTAACCTCGCGAAGTTCACGAACCCGAGGCGACTGTGGAAGCTGTTGCGCCACAACGGAGATACGGGCCAGGACGGCATCGCCACCACGCCGCTCCGAGACCAGGACCGTGGTCGCCCGCGCTACTGTGAGCATGTGCTTGACCTCGGCGTCTGTCGAGCCGGTTCCGATCGGCACCGCTGTCCGCCCGGCCAGCGCACAGCCGAACATCGCGACGACCCAGTCGACACTGTTGTCGGCGATCAGCGCCACCCTGCCGAGGCCGGGATCGAGCGCGCGCAGTAGTCGGGCGGCGCCGATGGCCCGTCGATAGAGCTGAATCCAGCTCATGGCGGCGCTCCCGTGTGGGGTGAGCCATCGCAACGCGACGCCGGCCGGGGTTTCGGCCGCGGCCCGGCCCAGTTCCGCACCGACTGATCCTTCCGACAGCATCGCCGGGGTACCGAAGTACTCCGAGGAATCCGCTGGTGGAGACAGCATCAATTCCGGCCTTCCGCTCTTTCGCTATTCGGCAACCGCACGATTCGGTTCGGACAGGCTCGTCACAAGGTCTGAACTCTCGGCTCGAAGTACCCGCCGCCGGGGATGGGCTGCTGGAGAACCACCCGCGCGGCACAGACGGTGACACCGGTACCGGTCGCGCCGACGACCACCGGCGCCAGCTGCAGTTCGGCCAGTTCCGGCATCTCTTCGACCAGCCACGCCACCCGCAGGATCAGCTCGGCGAGTGCCGCCAGATCGTGGTCGGCCAGCAGCGGAAACGCGCGTACCGACTCGATCATGCGCCGGGCGTCGAGATCGCTCACCGGTGTGATGTGGTAGCTGACATCGCCGTACAAGGTGATCGGATCACCGAGTACACCGAAGGTGAGCAGCGGCCCGAAGACTTCGTCGCCGACCACCGACACGGCCACCTCCCGTCCGTCGCCGGCCTCGGGGCGCACCGATATCCCGGCGGCGACAAGGAGATCGGCGACCTCGGCGGCGCCGAGCTCGCCGGTTCCCGCGCGGTCGACCACCGCGCGCACCCGTGCCGCGAAGACTCCGGGGAGCGGTTTCACCACGCCCGCGGGTTGTCGCCGCCACAGCCCGTACGCCGTCGCTCGCCCCAGTGCCGCCGCGGCCGCCTCCGGGAACGTATAGGTCGGCACCCCGCACCCCTCCGCTCCTGGCATCGTGAGCACCCCCTCGGTACCGTCGAAGCTGGCGAGAAGGGTCTTACGCGGCGCGCTCGCCCCCGCCCGCAGGAGGGCTGCGCTGATCGTTTCGGGACTCTGCGCCAGCGGCGGAATGAACAGCGCGACAATTGAATCGACGCCGTCATCCGCCAACAGGGCATGCAACGCCGCCTCGTAGCGCGCGGCGTCGGCACGCGGCGACAGGTCGATTACGTCGACCGGATCGCCACCGGGCACGAGCTCACGCAGGGCGGCCACGGTGTCCTCGCGGAGCTCGGCCGGACGCAGTCCGGCCGCCCGGCAGGCCGCCGCGGTCGACATCCCGGGCTGGCTGGCATTCGTCACCACCGCGACGCGATCGCCGCCCGGCACCGGCTGATGAGCGAAAAGTCTTGCCACATCGAACATCTCGGCCAACGTACGGGTTGCCACGATGCCGGTCTGCGAGAACAGCGCGTCGGTGAGCGCGCCACGGTCGGGGGATCCCGCATCAGCGGTCCCTGACACTGTGCGGATCGTGCTGGTGACAGAGACAATCGGTTTGCGGGCACTCACCCTGCGGGTCAGCCGCGCGAACTTCCTCGGATTGCCGACACGTTCGAGATCCAGCAGGATCACCGCGGTCGCCGGGTCCTCCTCCCACCATTGCAGCAGATCGTTGGGCGAGACGTCGGCAGAGCGCCCCAGCGAGGCGAAACCGGAGAAACCGAGCCCGGTCCGGCACGCGTGCTCGAGCACAGCCAGACCGAGTGTTCCGGACTGGCTGGCCATCGCCACCACCCCGGGCGTCGGCAGCGACACCGAGAATGTCGCCGCCAGGCGACGCGTGCCCTGCTGCGCCAGGATGCCCATGCTGGCCGGGCCGATGACCCGCATGTCATGATTGCGCGCGAAGCGGATCAGATCGAGTTCGGCGGTCCGGCCGGTCTCGCCGAGCTCACCGAATCCCACCGAGATCACGATCACCGCCGCGACCGAGGCCGCCGCGCAGTCGCGCAGCACAGCCGGGACGAGTTCGGCGGCGACCGCGACCACCACCAGGTCGACCGGTTCACCGATGGCGCTCACGGTCGGGTGGGTGGGCAGGCCCATGACCGCGCCGATGTTCGGGTTGACCGCGTACACCCGCCCGGGAAACCCGTGCGTCACCAGGTTGCGCACCACTGCCCGCCCGAGGTTGTCCCGGCTCAGGCCGGCACCGACGACGGCTATTGTCCGCGAGTCGAAGATCCGCTGCATCGATGAGCGCACCGACTGGTGTTCGCGCCGGTCGGAGCGGGCGACCACCTGCATCCGTGGCCGGATTCCGATGTCCGCGTGCAGGACCGAACCCGGGGGCCCGAATTCGACGGCATACCCCGAATTCTCCAACGTGCGAATCATCGCCTGGTTCTCGGCGAGTACATCGGCTTCGAGGACGGCGATTCCGCGATCGCGGGCCGCAACGGCGATATGTTCGAGAAGCAGACCGCCCAGCCCCAGCGTCTGGAATTCGTCGGCGATGGTGAAGGTGACCTCGGCGCGGTCGGGGTGGCCCTCGACCTGGAGGACATCGGCCACCCCCACCGCCCGATCCTCGTGCACGGCCACCAGCGCCAGCTGCGTCGCCGGATCGAAGTTCATGAAGCGAGCCAGCCCGGCCCGGTCCAGCGTGACGACCGGGCCGAGCATGCGCATCGAGATCGTGCGGCGCGAGAGCCGGTGGCTGAAATCGACGACGAGCTCGAGATCGTCCGAGGTCAGACGCCGCACCAGGACCGAGCGACCATCTTTCAGCAGACCAGGGGTTCCGGCATACGAGTCCTGCCCCACACGCACCACACCATCTCCTGTCGTTCGGGAATCGTGCGGGCGCCCGCCCCGGAGTCAGGGCGGGCGATCGCTCATGGCTCGATGAGAACTGTGTCGCCGTCCACGGTCACCCGGCCTGCGATGCCTGCCGGCACGTCACGCAGACGGGCATGACGTGCCTCAGTCGCCGACACCACGAGCGCACCGCCGGACTCATGGACGACCCACTCCGCAGAGTTGACACGCAGTACATCGGGAGCGTCGGGTAGCGCGAGACCGAGTGCGGGTCCCAGCAGTCCCATCCGCAGTGAAGGCACACCCGCCGCCGACAACTCGGCATGCGCTTCCTGGCGGGACCAGACGAGCCGTACCCCGTCGAACAGCGCCGCGAGATCGGGCTTCTTCGCCGTGACCGCGCTCAGAGTTTCGGTGCCCAAGCCGATGACCACGGTGATCGGCAGACGCTCCAGGACCGAGATGAAGCGCGCCGCGTCCCAGGCATAGGTCTCGGCCGGGATGTAGACGGCGCCGATCCGGCGCAGCGCTCGCACGACCGGACTCAGCCAGGGTGCCTCATGGTTCGTACAGGTGATCAACACGTGGTCGGCGGCGGTGACACCGGCGGCGAGCAGTTGCTGGTGCGCCCACGCGATGTCGCGGTCCAGATCGTCCCAGCCGATTTCGTAGTCGACGAATCCGTCGCCGTCGCGGCAGATGCCGATGCCGTAGATGTCGGGCCGCGGCAGGCGCCGGGCGGCTGCCAACATGGTCTGACGAGTCATTCCTTCACCGTCCTCGGGAACTTGGCGACGCTGGAGCTGTACTGGAGAATGTCCTCGACCGTGAACAGGGCGAGGTCGACGCCGACGCCCAGCTCGGTCTCCAGGACCTCGGTCAGTCGACGCTCGAGGTCCGCGATGTCGACAGTTCGTTCGGGTGCGTAGCCCACGCGCAGTCGCAGACGTGCCATGGGTGTGGATGACCGGATGATCTGGAACATTCCGTCCGACAACTCCGGCAACGATTCCACCAACCGCCACACATCGCCGACCACGATGGCCTTGCCCGCGACCACGGTCTCGTCGCCGCGGCGGCCGGAGAACCACATCCGGGCGTGGGTGCGTCCTGTCGTCGCGGGGTTGCGGGTGACGCGCACCAGGTCACCGGAGCGGAAGCGGATGTACGGTGCCACATCGTTGTCCAGGTCGGTGGCGACCAGTTCACCGACTTCCATATCGCCGACCTGCTGATCGGTGACGGTGTCGAGCACCTCGGGAAGGATCATGTCCTCCCAGAGCTGGAAGCCGTCGAGATCCGGCCCCTCCCAGGCGGTGCCGGTATCCCCGGCGCTGGTGTAGGTGACGATCCGCACGCCCCAGTCCTCGGTGACCTTGCGCTTGAGGGCCGCACCCATCGGCTGCCCGGCGAAGGCGAAGAACTTCACGGAGGCGAACGCCTCGCGCAGATCGTATTTCGACTCGAGTTTCTCGAATTCCAGAATCGCCGGCAGATGCACCTGCATATAGGCCGCCTTGTGCTCACGAATCGCCCGCAGCAGGAATTCGCCCTGACCAAGCCAGCTGTCGGCGAAGACCGGAACCAGTCCGAGCGCCTGATAGAACTCGTCCCAGTAGTTCCGGAACGTACCGACCGGAACGACAACCCGATCGCCGGGGCGCAATCCGTGCGCGTAGAGGTCACGGGTCGACGCTGCGGGGAGCGGCGGGGCGTCGCTCCAGATCTCCGGTAGCAGTTCGGGGACAGAGGTGGTGCCCGATGTGGTGGTGACCGAGGTGAGGTCCTCGGGAGCCACGCAGAGCAGACCACCGTAGGGGTCGCCGGTCCGGTCCCGATATGCCTGGATGTCGGCCTTGGTCAGGGTCGGAATCTTGTTCGTGAAGTCGTCGAGAGTGCGAATGTCGTCGGGAGAGACCCCCGCCGCGCCCCAGAGCTCTCGATACAGAGGGGAGTTGTCCCACGCATACCGGACCAGTTCGAGCACCCTGCGCTCCTGGTCAGCCCGGATGGTTTCCCTGGATGCGGTTTCGACATCGGGTTCCAAGAATTCGCAGATCTCGCCGTCGAGAGTCTCCCGCGGGTCGTCCAGCCCACTGATTGTCACTGTCTCCTCCATTGCCAGGGTCAGAACGCACCCGGAGGGTTACGCGACACACTACGTCGGGTGCGTGATCCAGCACACAGCCTATCAGGATAAATATCTACCTGTATAGGGGGGAGTTTTTACTATCTCGTGGGCTGCTCACCCAGCGCCTGCCCCGATCGGCAGCACGTCGGACCCACCTGCGCTCGACAGCGCCGCGAAGGTCACGAGCACGGCTTCGAGGTCGACACCGAAGCCCGGCCGACCGTTCGCCGACCAGTGCTCAACGACGGTCAGCGCCCCGATGAACGCGGCGGCGAGCGCCCCCGCGCTCACCGCCGCTGGAAATTCACCACGGGCGCACGCTCGTTCGAACACGGCGACAACACGCGCGTTGCCCGGCAGGATCACCGCTTCCTGCACCCGCTGGTACAACTCGGGGTGCCGTGCCGCCTGGCCCGCGAAGGTGAACAGGATCTGCAGGCTCGCCCATGCCCCGGGCCGATCGAACGCCTCGACCAAAAGCCGCAACTCCTGACCCAGGTCACCGAGATCCGGGACCTCCGGCCAGGTCGCGATCGATGCGAA
This sequence comes from Nocardia sp. NPDC005366, assembly GCF_040606855.1. NCBI lineage: Bacteria > Bacillati > Actinomycetota > Actinomycetes > Mycobacteriales > Nocardiaceae > Nocardia > Nocardia sp. NPDC005366. The sequence continues at coordinate 4,382 of NZ_JBEXFQ010000062.1, read as the reverse complement.
CGCGTCGACGATGAGTTCTTGCGCGCTCGACCAGCGTCGATAGAAGCCGCTGTTGCCGACCTTGGCCCGGCGCAGGGTCGCGGTCAGGCTGAACCCGTCCACGCCCACCGACAGCAACTCAGCCCTGGCCTCGTGCAGTACCCGCTGCTCCACCGTAGCGTCGATCGGCCGACCCGAACGCCGTTGGTCACCAGAATCCCGCTGTGCTGCCATTTCCCGACTGTATGTCATCACCGGGCTGCGCATTACTGTGCATTCCCGGTGCTCAGACGCTCGTTCAGGCCTGCACGCCGCGTTGGCTCTCCAGCCATTCGTAGTGGGATTCGAAGTGAGTCGCCGGGCGCGCGATCATCACCGCGTCCGCCTCGGCCACGATCGCCGAGGAACTCTCCAGCTCCAGCGTCGCCCGGACAAAGATCTTGCGGTTCTCCCGTCCGACGATCCAGGCCCGCCCGATCAGCGCCCACCCGACCGGCACCGGGCGCACGAACTTCACTGTGAGCGTGCCGGTGACGCCGAACTCGTTGTTCATCAGCAACGTGTGGCCGACCAGTTCGTCCATCACGCCCGCGGTCCAGCCTCCGTGTGCCACCTGCGGGCCGCCCTCGTCGGCCGGCCCGCATGTCATGCGGCTGACCACGACCCCGTCGTTGTCGAGGTATTCGCTCTCGATCCCCATCCGGCACCGGTCCAGCCGGCGGCACCCGTGACACAAGCGCATGCCACCGGGCGAGGAGGGTGCGTAGAACACCGAGTCGGGGTCGGTGCCCACGACCGCGCCGGGCAACGTGTCCTGCCCGGGTCGGTGGTTTCCGGTTTCGGTCACTGAAGCCCTTTCGTTGCAGGGAGGCCGGCGACCGGGGCGGGTCACGGGCTGGGACGACTATCGAGCGAATCGAGGACCGCGTGCCGCGGCCGCCACGATGGAGTGTTCGACCGCGACACTCGGCCGCTCAGGCAACGGCGGGGAAGAGCTCCTCGAAGGCACCGTGGAGCACCCGGTCGCGGATCGACAGGTTTACATTGTCGAAAATCGTGTGCAGTGTCTGCTGGGTGTGCCCGTAGGTGCCCTCAAGGTGCGGGTAGTCGTCGCCCCAGAGCACATTGTTGTATGCGGTGTCCTCGATGACCTGCACCGCGCTGATGTCGTGCTGGAACGAGGCGTACACCTGCTGGCGGATGATTTCACTGGGCAGCCGGGAGAGCCGGGGGCGCACGAACATGCCGTGCTGGCGATATGCCTCGTCCATCCGGTCTCCGATGGCGGGCACCCAACCGGCACCGCCCTCGGCGATCAGCACCTTCAGATCGGGATGGCGATCCAGCGCACCGCCCGCGACGAGGTGGGTGACCACCCGCATCCCCGGATAGGTCGTCTCCATGTAGTTGACCACGGCACCACCGGGACCGCGGTAGACGACGTTGGCCCCGCCGGTGCCGATGTGCCAGCACAGCGGAAGATTCAGCCGCTCCGCCGCGGTCCACAGCGGTTCCCACATGTCCAGGCCCCAGGCCCGGTCATCGTCGATACCGCAGGGGAAGTACAGAGCACGGAAGCCCATCTCGGCGGCGCGCTCGGCCTCGGCGACGGCATTGCCGACGTCCCGCAGCGGCACGATGGCTGGGGCAAAGATGCGGTCCTGCTTGCCCATGACGTCTTCCATCGCCCAGTCGTTCCACGCGCGGGCGACCGCGAGCTCGAGTTCGGGATCCTGAATGTTACAGGTCCAGAATCCCATCGACGGGAAGGCGAGTTGATTGCGCACACCCTCCTGATCGAGATCCTGCAGGCGGATCGTCAGATCCTTGAAGCCCGGCGGACGCATGGCGTCCATGAAGTCGTTGAGCTGGCGGTCGATCTGAGTTCCGTCGATGTACAGGATTTCGTACTTCTCGCCCCGCTCGGAGCGCGGCGCCCGGTCCGCGAGGCGTTTGGGCAACCGTGAAGTCCACAGATCTTCGGGTTCCATCAGGTGCGAGTCACCGGAATGCGCCCAGATCTTCTCCTCGCCCTGCTGCTTCTGCACGGCGGGCATCGCCTCAGTCATGAGTCTCTCTCCTCGTGTGATGCCGGTCGGACAACCGTCGAGCCCGGCTCCAATAGATTCTTTACACTGTAACGAAATAGGGGCATCCTGTGAAGAGAACATCAAACGAGAGTCCTGGGAAGGCGCGATGGAAACGACAATCGGCAGCACGACACTCACTCGCGATCAGCGCGACGCATACTTCGACCTGCTCAATGCCGACGCGCTGGCCGAACTCATGCGATCCACCTGGACCTGGGACGATCGAGCGTTGCGGCGGACGCTCAGCGAGCTGATCACCGAACTCACCGCAGTCCGGGAGCTGCAGGCGGGCAGGGTCGATTGTCCGGCCGCGGTGCTGCAGGCCGCCGAATGCAGGGTGCTGGCGAGCGTCGGCCAGTTCGTCGCCGAGGTGCTCGGCCCGCGGCTGCTCGCCGCAGCGGGCAACACCTTCCGGGAATCGCTGCTCCCCCTCGTCGAGGCGACCGGCGCGCTCACCGCCGAGGCGGCCGGCGCCCTGGACGCCCTCGCCGTCGAGGTGACCGGCCATGTCATCGAGCGCGCGGAGTCGCTGTCGGCGATCCTGCCCGAGGACAGGTGGGAGGAGAACGCGTTCGGCGGTGCAGCGACCGGCGTTGCCCAGGTCGCCTACTCGGCCGGCTACCTGCTCGCCGACAGCGACTATTTCGCCGCAGTCGGCCTGGGCGCCCAGGCACTCAGTATCGCAAGCTCCCCCACCGACACCGGTATCGATGGACGTCACTCCACCCTCGCAGCGGCGGAGAAGACCGGATCATGGGACCCCGCGCTCGTGCGAACCCGGGCAACGGCCACCGACACCGGCTGGCAGCTCACCGGCGAGAAGTACTTCGTCCCCGGCGCCGAGAGCGCGCACCGCATCTTCGTGATCGCACGCAATATCGGAGGTCCCTCGCTGTACCTCGTGGAGCGAGACGCCGCGGGCCTCATCATCGACCCCCTCGACACGGCGGACCCGGCCCGGGCGCTCGCGCGGATCACCTTCGAGAACACGCCTGCGACACTCGTCGGACGGGAGGGGGCGGGCGGGCGCATCATGAATCAGACCGTCGATCGAGCCACCACCGTGCTCGCGGCAGAGCAGATGGGCATCATCGACCGGGCGCTGAAGTGCCTGTCCCAGGTACTTCCCGCCGCCACCGACAGCGAGTCGTGGCGCGGATACACCCGCAAACTGGCCGAACTGGAGCTCCTGCGCGCCTGCGGAACCGCGCTGTGGTACCGCGCGGTCAAGCTTCAGGACGGGAATGATTCGGACACCGCGGCGGTGGCCGCCGCGTTGGCACATATCGGCTGTTCGAACGCCGTCCGCCAGGTGGCGCAGCGGCTCGCGTCGGTGGGGCCCGACATGGACCCCGCCATTCTCACCACCATCGCGACCCGCGCCCGTCACACCGATCTGCTCCTCGGCGGCCCCGCACTGTCGCACGAGCGCCTGCTGGAGCGACTCGGAATCTGACGTCGTGGACGACCGCGGGCAGACAGCAGCACCTCACCTGCCGCACCCGACGCCTGCGTATGATTCCCCCATGGGATCGAACGACCGCGCGGCGGCCGTCGACGGCTCAGCTACGCCGAACCGACGGGCCCGGGGTCGTCCTCCATCGCTGACCGAGGATCAGATCGTCAACGCCGCCCTCGACATCGTCATGACCGATGGACTGGACGCACTGTCGATGCGGCGGCTCTCCCAGCGCCTCGGACGCTCCCAGATGGCCGCCTACTCCTACGTCGCCGGCAAACAGGAGCTACTCGACCTGGTGGCGCGCCGAACGCTGGCCGATGTACAGGTCCCGGACGAGTCGGCCGGCTCGTGGGACATACGGTTGCGCCTACTCATCGACGGCATCGACGCCCAGCTGCGCCGGCACCCCGGCATCGCCGGGCTGCTCCTGCAACGGATGCTGCATTCCGACCGCCGCCTCGTCGACGCTTTCATGGCGATCTTGATCAGCGCGGGCCTGCCCGAACGTCAGGTGCTGCTCTCCTACGCGATGATCCACACTTACCTGTTCGGCCGCTACCAGGTGGCGTTGACCGAGGTGTCCCACGATGCGACCGATCTGCCGCCCGCTCTGGCCCGAGTGCTGCCGCACCTGCCCGGACTGCACGGCGCCGACTACTACAACTTCGGCATCGAGACCCTTGTCGACGGCCTGCGAACGCGGGTTGCGGAGCACGTCGGCGAGCGCTGACCGCGTGCTCGCCGAGCGACTGCGCTCCTAGGTTCTGTCTCCCAATGACCTGAGCCACTCCACGATCAGGGCCAGGACGACTCCGGCGCGGTAGGTGATGGCCAACTTGTCATACCGTGTG
>NZ_JBEXFQ010000061.1:0-25776 GCF_040606855.1 Nocardia sp. NPDC005366 | reverse complement strand
CGCAAAACGCTCGACTGGGATACCCCAGCCGAGCGTCTGCGTGATCTACTGACCACCTAACACCAAGCGGTGTTGCGACGACCCCTAGAAACCGCCCACCGAGCCTCGGTCCATCGTCGTTCTGGTGTGGCGCTATCGGTTCTGGCGCTGCGAATACGCCTTCCACCCGCCGAACGCGGTGATATCGGTCGCCGACAGCGCGGCGTCGTAGGTGCAGGCGAAACCGATAACCGAGCGGCCGTCGGCCAATTCGATACTGGTCAACGCCATCGGCGCGGGCAGATCGGCGAGGAAACCGCCGAGACCGGCCCGCGAGACCCGGAACAGTTCGCCCAGGATCGGCGCGCCGAGTCCGGGGCCGTGGCGTACCAGCCCAGGCTTCGGGGGAGCGGTATCGAGCGCGGTCAGCCGGTAGGCGTCGGTGGTCTCGATCTCCCCGGTGAAGCGTGCCCCGATCTCCTCCAACTGCCAATGCAGCGGCTGACCGCGCAGATGTGCGCCGAATACCGCGAGGTCGACGCCATCGGAGACCAGTGCGGGTGATTCGACGCCTGCGACGCGGGCCGCCAGATCGATCCCGACCTGGTCGGCGAAGGCGGGCGTCACCACCATCACGCCGAAGGGTTCGCCGTCGGCGGTCGGCGCACCGGGAATCGCGACCGCCGCCATATCCAGCAGATTGCAGAAATTCGTATAGGTGCCCATACGGCGATTGATGGTGATCGGATCCGCCTGCACCGCTTCGATACTCGGATGTTCGGTGGTGGTCGGCAGTAGGAGTCCGTCGAATTCGCCCAATAATTCCTCCGCCGCCGATTCGGCGCGGGCGAGGGTATCCAGATCCGCCGCGAATCCGGGGCCGGTGGTGCGGCCCGCCGCCGCGATGATCGCCGCGACGGTCGGATCGGCGCCCGCGGGCGCGGTGTCGAGGAAGGCGCCGACCGCGGTGTACCGTTCGGCGACGATCGAGCCGTCGTAGAGCAGCAGCGCGGCCTCGAGCAGACCGGAGATGTCGATCTCCTTGGTCACGATCCCCGATTCCGTCACGGCGGCGACGGTTTCCGCGAACGCGGCACGATAACTCGTGGTGAGTGCGGCCAGATCCTCCGCGCGCGGCACAGCCAGCCGTGGCTGTCGCGGGGCGGCCAGCCGAATATCGGCGGGCCAGGTCCTGCTGCGCGGATCGCGTTCGTCGCGACCGGTCATGACCCTGGCCGCCGCGACCGCGCGATCCAGATCGGCGGCGAATACGGTCACCGCGTCGTAGTCCGCGCACGCGGGGACCACGCCGTGGGCGGGAATGATCCCCAAGGTGGCCTTGATCCCGACGATGCCGTGCAATGCGGCCGGAACCCGGCCGGAACCCGCTGTGTCGGTGCCGATTCCGATATCGGCGATACCCAGCGCGACCGCGACCGCGGAACCGGAACTGGAACCACCGGAGATCAACTCGGGGTGTACCGCGTGGCGCACCGCCCCGTAGGGGCTGCGCGTGCCGACCAGACCGGTGGCGAACTGATCGAGATTGGTCTTCCCCAGCACCACCGCGCCCGCCGCGATCAGGCGCTCGACCGCGGACGCGGTGATGTCGGGCGTGTACGCGAAATCCGGGCAGGCCGCGGTGGTCGGGAGTCCCGCCACGTCGATATTGTCCTTCACCGCCACCAGAACACCGGCCAGCGGCAGTGCTTCACCCGCGGCGAGCCTGCGCTCCACCACGGCGGCATCGGCGACGACTTCGCCCCGTGCCCGCAGCGTGATCCACACCTCGGGGCGGTCGACCTCGGCTATTCGCCGGAAGGCGGCGGCCACCCGCTCGGTCGGGGATTCGTGTACTTCGGGGTTGTCCAAGACGCCTGCGGGCATTCAGTCGACTCCGATCACTGCTAGCGGGGTTCCCGGTTCCACCTTGCCGCCCGGGGCGGCGAGCACCCTCAGGACCGTGCCCGCACCCGGGCTGTGTACCGGCAACTCCAATTTCATGGCTTCGAGGATGGCGACAGGGGCGCCCGCGGCCAGCCGCTGACCTACTTCGATTTCCACACGCCACACATTGCCGATCATCGGCGCGGTGACGACGGTCGCGCCCGGCGGCAGTCCGTCCAGCGGATCCGGCGCGGGTTCGGCGACCGAGGCCACGGTGGCGGCGCGTTCGAATTCGCCCGAGGCGCACCATGCCTGCTTCTCCGCTGCGAAAGCGGCGGCCTGCCTCGTCTCGAATTCCGCGATGGACGCGGCGTTGTCGGCGAGCATGCGCAGGTGATCGGCGAAGGCGAACGCGCCCTCGCCCACCTCGGCGTCGAACCGGCCCGCCTTCGTGGCAGCGCGGTATTCGAGCAATTCCTCGGGCGTGACCGGTTCCCAGACGATGCGGTCGAAGAACCGGAACAGCCACGGGGTGCCCGGCTCGAACGGCGCGGACTGCCGGTAGCTGGACCAGATCGGAATGGTGCGCCCGATCAGCTGATAGCCGCCGGGGGAGGCCATTCCGTAGACACAGAGGTATTTGCCGCCGATGCCGACGGCATCCGACGGCGTCCACGTGCGGGCCGGATTGTATTTGGTCGTCACGAGGCGATGCCGCGGATCTAGCGGAACCGCCAGCGGTGCGCCGAGATACACATCACCCAGCCCGAGTACCAGATATTCCGCGTCGAATACCGTCGCGCGCACCTGCTCGACGCTGTCGAGTCCGTTGATGCGCCTGATGAATTCGGTATTCGACGGCAACCATGGCGCGGTGTCGCGCACACCGCTGCGGTAGCGGTCGATCGCCTCGGCGATGGAGGGATCGTCGAACGAGAGCGGAAGCCGGATGGTGCGGCTGGGCACAACCAGGTCGCCGGTCGCGGGGAGTTCGGTCTCCAATTCGGCCAGGACACCCAGTATCCGGTGCTGCGGCAGCACCTCCGGGTCGAAGTGGATATGCAGGGAACGGACACCGGGCGTCACATCGATGACGCCGGGCAGTGCCGTGCCCGCGAGCGCCTCGGCCAGGGCGTGCACCCGCATGCGCAGCCCGAGATCAAGCACCATCTCGCCGTATTCGACGAGTATGTTGTCGTCGCCGCCGCGCAGGTAGACCACCCGTGGGCGATCGGCTGCCGCGTCGAGGCCGCCGAGGACGCCGCGATCATCCCGGCCTGCCCTACCGGCGGATCGCGTGGCGACCGAGGCGCGCGACCGCGCGGTAGTCGAACCCCGCAGCGAATCGGCCTCGGCATCGCCGATCGGAACGAACCGCACGGTGTCACCCGGGCGTAGTTGACCGAGTTTCCAGCGATGCGCGGACACGACCGTCAGCGGACAGGCGAAACCGCCGAGGCTCGGTCCGTCCGGGCCGAGCAGGATCGGGGTGTCACCGGATACATTCACGGTGCCGACGCTGTACGGATTGTCGTGCAGATTCGACGGATGCAGCCCGGCGTCGCCGCCGTCACCGCGCGACCAGGTCGGCTTGGGGCCCTCCAGACGGATGCCGGTGCGATTGGCGTGACTGCTCACCCGCCACGGATACGTGAGGAACTGCGTCATATCGTCATCGGTGAAATAGGCCGGCGCGGTCTGCGGTCCCACACCGACGGCCAACTCCCAGACGTGCCCGAACTCCGGCCGCTCATCCAGTGGAATATCCTGCGGCGCATCGAGATCGGGATTGTCGGCGACGATGCCGATGACATCGCCCGCCGCGACAGCCTTGCCGGTGACACCGCCGAAACCGCCGAGGGTGAAGGTGGCCGCGCTGCCGTGGTACAGCGGCGCTTCGAAGCCGCCGCGTACCGCGAGGTAGGTGCGCAGCCCGGCGTCGAAAGGCGCGCCGATATCCAGAATCGCCCCGGCCGCGACCGTCACCGGTCGCCACATCCTGACCGGTACCCCGTCCACCGTGACCGGGGCAGGCGCGCCCGTCACGCACACCACGGTCGGCTCGGAGAACGCCAGGCGCGGGCCGTGCAGCGTGCATTCCAGCGCGGGGGCCTGTGGCGGATTGCCGACGGCGGCATTGGCCAGCGTGCACGACAGGTCGTCCATCGGCCCCGACGGGGGAATGCCGACCTGCCACAATCCGATCCGTCCCGGATGATCCTGGATGGTGGTCATGGTGCCGCCGCGCAGGACGTCGACGCGATATTCGACCGGGCGGATACCGGCGAGGGTCGAGGTGAGATGTTGCCCGGCCAGCACCGTGGCCTCGCCGACGGCGATGCGCAGCTGCGCGAGATTGGTTCGCACACCGTGGATCACCGTGTCCGTCAGCGCTCGCGCCAGATCGCCGAAAGCCGCGTCCCGCGTGGTGTTCGCGGTGATCACTTTGGCCAGCAGCGGGTCGTAATACGGGCTGACCTCGGTTCCGGTGCGCACCCAGGTGTCGACGCGGGCCTCGTCCGGGAACCGGGCGGCGGTGATCAGACCCGCGCTCGGGCGGTGATCGTGGGCAGGATCCTCGGCATAGACTCGCGCCTCGACGGCATATCCGGTGATCGCGGGCCCGCTCTCGGGCATGTCGTCGAGCATCGAGCTGTCTCCGCCCGCCAGCCGCAACATCCACGCGACCAGATCCACCCCGGTCACCGCCTCGGTCACCGGATGTTCCACCTGTAGGCGAGTATTCATCTCGAGGAACGAGGCCGCGCCGCGGTCGACGTCGTAGACGAATTCGACGGTGCCCGCCGAGCGGTAGCCGACCGAGGACGCCAGCTCCCGTGCGGCCGTGAGCAGGCGTTCGGTCGTCTCGACGGTGAGGCCGGGTGCGGGAGCCTCCTCGATGACCTTCTGATTGCGCCGCTGGAGCGAACAGTCGCGGGTGCCCAGGCTTACCACCCGGCCGCCCCCGTCGCCGAACAACTGCACCTCGATATGCCTGGCGCGAGCGATGAAACGTTCGAGGAAGACGCCGGACGAGGAGAAATTGGTCGCGGCCAGCCGCCGCACCCGCTGATATCCCGCCCGCACCGCGTCGTCGTCGAAACATGCCTGCATCCCGATACCGCCGCCGCCGCCGACCGCCTTCAACATGACCGGATAGCCGACGCGGCGTGCCTCGGCTACCGCGTGATCGGCCGAGGCCAGCAGCCCGCTGCCGGGAATCAGCGGCATCCCGACGACCCGCGCCGCCTCCCGCGCGGTGTGCTTATCGCCGAAGACGCGCAACTGCTCCGGGGTCGGGCCGACGAAAGCAATGCCCGCCGCGGCCACCTCGGCGGCGAATTCGGGATTCTCGGACAGGAATCCGTAGCCAGGATGGACCGCACCGGCGCCACTGGACAGTGCGGCCTCGATCACCCGGTCGGCGCGCAAATAGGATTCGGCGGCCGTGCTCGGCCCGAGTAGTACTGCGGTATCGGCGATTTCGACATGCGCCGCGCCCGCGTCGGCCTCGGAGTAGACCGCGACGGTCTTCAGCCCCAGCGCCCGAGCGGTCCGCATGACCCGGCAGGCGATCTCGCCGCGATTGGCGACGAGCACAGTATCGAAATGCACCGCGACTCCCTATTCGATTTCCATCGACATCGCGGCGATGGCCCGCGTGACCCGCTCGAGCACGACATCGAGCGATTCCCCGATGTGGCTGTGCAGCAGGCGATAGGCGAGCGGAAGATCCTGTGCCAGTACCGCGTCCAGAATTCCGAGGTGCTCGGTGATCGTGGTCTCGATCCGGTTGTTGACCATGAAGTCGTACATCCGCACGTGCCGGATGCGGGAATTCACCGCCCGCAGCGCACGGACCAACTCCGCGTTCCCGGCCGAGGTCAGCAGCGTGACATGGAATTCCTCGTCGCGCACCACGAATCCCGGCTCCTGCTCCGGCGGGTCGGCCTGCAACGCCAGCCAGCTCGCCCGCTCGGTCTCCAGCATCGCGAGGTCGTGGGCGACCGAAGGATTGTCGATGGCTCGCTGAATCCCCCCGAGCTCCAGGGTTATTCGAAGTTCGTAGAGATCACGGATCAGCGGGATACTCGGCCGGACCGGACTGAATCCGTACTCTTCGCGGCGCAGCAGCCCATCCGAACACAGAACCGTCAGCGCCTCGCGGATCGGAGTCCGAGAAATGCCGAACCGCGTCGACAATTTCGGCTCGGTCAGGCGTTCGCCGAATTTGATATCGCCGTTCATCAACTCGCTGCGTAACGTCGTGTAAACGACATCACGCAACGGCCGTCCCGCGGCATCGGCAAGTGTTGCCATTCGTGTCGACATGCCTGTATACGCTATGGACCTCGTGTTTCTGTGAGATGACGGAAAGTTATCCGGCCGTAAGCGTCTGCTCACCGCAGGCCCGGATTCGCACCGAGAATTCGCCGCGCGACCGCTCGCTGGTCATCGAGTTCACCGATTCCCGTAGAAATCGGGGAGCAGACTGCAACAGCTGGCAACACCCTGGCGCTATCGCACGACATATAGCGGCCCCAGGCTGATGACAGCCCCGGCGCCGGGACGATGCCGTCCCCCCTCAGCGGCACGCCGCCCGACCGCGCCGTCGGACGGTGGCCCAACGCCCCCGGCGCCGGGTGCTCCGCAATGAAGGCCTCGTGGAGGTAGCGATGGAACTGTTCGTACTCGTCGGATTGCTGGTCCTGATCTCCGGACTGCTCGCCGTGATCGCGGGAACCGTCTGGTGGCCGCTCCCGTCGCAGGTGGTCGACCATGACGACCTCGTGCGCGAGATCTGGCCCGCCGGGTGGCCGCACGAGGCCCCGGAACGGCCGTTCAGCGTCATCGAGGCCCGTCACGCGCTACGCCGCCACCGCCCCTGCAACCCCGATCGGTGCGCCCGCAAGGCCGCGGCTTCCCGGACGCTGCGCGCGGCGGGATATGCCGAATCCGATCGGGAGTGAGTCGGGCGTCGTCGGTCCGCGATCGGTGCGCACAGATATCGAATATATGTTCGATAGGGTGTATGGTCTCGCTATGTCCGAGTTATCCCGCCTCGACCGGGCCGCGACGAATATCACCGAGGTCAAACGCCAGCTGCTCGACGCGGCCGCGTTCGGTAAACACCTGACGCCCGAACAGCTCGAGAACGCCGCGGGAAAGCTTGGCGAAGGACTCAAAATCTACACCGAAGACCTGCGCGGGCGCCCCCGATAGACGCACCGGCGCGGTTACCGTCCGGTCGGCGACGATACGGGTATACGCGGCGTCGTCCCGGGTCTACTGTGTGATCCCGACGATCACGCACAGCGGGAGGGGAGCCGACCATGGCCTCGCCGAATTGGGGTAACGGCCCCCATCTGCACGGCTCCGATATGTACTCCGGCCACAATCCCACGACGCGAGCCGCGCCGCCGCGGGGGATGGGGTATCCGCCGCCCCCGGCGTCCTCGCACCCGGCAACCCAGCCGTTCACCCAGCCGCTGCCGGTGCCCGGCGCGATGTATCCCCATGGTCACCCGCAGTTGCCGCCCATCGTCATCGACAATGTCGGCAATTCCTACGCGACGGCGGCCGTGCACGGGTACGGATATCGCCGTAGGCAGTCGTTGTGGGTCCACTTCTGGCTGTTCTGCTGCACCGCGGGCGTCGGGAACGTGCTGTATGCCCGGTATGTGTCGAGCTGGAACCGCAAACGCGGACTGTAGTCGCGGGGCGCCGCCCCGGTGGGTGACGAATGAACCGTGATGCTGCCTCGACAGGCCGAACCTATCCCGGACGAACGAAGAGCCCCTGACCATTAGGAAATGGTCAGGGGCTCTTCTGTGTCTCAACCAACACGTCGGGGTGACAGGATTTGAACCTGCGACCTCTTCGTCCCGAACGAAGCGCGCTACCAAGCTGCGCCACACCCCGTGAAGCGAACCTGCAGTAGCTTACAACAGCGAAGCTCCAGACGTTAAACCCGCAGGTCAATCAGCTTCCGTGGGGGCGGATGCTGGCGAATATCCGGCGGGCGGTGTCCGGGTCGACGGATTTGGCGACGCCGGTGTCGGCGGCGATGACCATGACGAAACTGCCGGTCTCGGCCTTGGTCGCGAAGGTGTAGATCGAATATTCGGTGGCGCAGCCGGGTTTCGCGCCGGCGATGGCGCCTCTGGTCTCCACGAACATGCCGTGCTGGCTGCCGTCGAGGGATTGCAGTGGCTGCGGCGCGCCGGGGGTGCCGCTCGAGTGAGAGTCGGGATAGGCCGCCTTGGCGGTCAGGACTCCGAGTTGTATTGCGGCGGCGGCGGAATCGGCGTCGTCGGCGCCGGTGAGGAATGACACCGTTCTGGTCGAACCGGGGCAGTAATCCTTACCCTCGGTGGCGTAGCCCTTGCCGCCGACGGCGTGCGGCGGCGTGCCGAACCCGCCGGAGCGGTCGGGGGCGGCCACGGTCCAATCCGCGGGCACATCGTAGGCGGCGTCGCTGTCCGGGGCGACCACCACCTGATAACCGGGGACCAGGGGAGTCTCATTGCTGATCGCGGCGGCGGCCTTGGGTGTGGTCGGTGGCTTCACCGAGGTGGTCAGCGCGCTCACCAATCCGGGTGTCGGATCGTTGCTGCCCGGATCTGCACCGCGTTTTCCGGCTGCCACCGCGATCCCTACCCCTGCGATGAGGACCGTCGTCGCGACCCCGGCTCCAAGCGCGATTCGCCTCCCACTCCGCTTGGGGCGGGTGAATCCGGACGGGAATGCCTGCGCGCCGAACCGCCACGCGTCGAACTCACCCGGTGTCGCGCCGAAACCGTGATGGGTCGGATGAATCGGTGTGGCCGGTCGGTGCGCTGGAGGTGGTGTGGTCGCAGCGAGGCGCGCCGGAGTGGGTGATGCGCCGACGAGGTTCTGCCCCTGGGGATTCGGGTTCATCGGTGGAGCCGTACCCACGGGCGCACCGAACGGGCCATGTGTATGTGGGTCGGTACGTCCCGGTGCGTACAGGGGCAGGCCGAAAGGCTTGTGCCCCTGCGTATTCGCTGCCACCGATGACGTCTCGGACCGCCCGAGGTCAGGGCGCGGCTGTTCGCGGTGAGTCGAATTCGATGGTCCCGCAACAGGTGCCGATCGCAGTTCCCGGCTCGGCGCGGCCGGGGTGATCCCACCCGACCCGCCGCTCACCGCCGCGCCTCACGGACGCCGGGTTCCGTTCTCCCGAATGCCGCTGTACCCCTGGAAACTCTCCTGTGCACACTCACGTTTGTCGTTCCCCTGCTCCGACATCAAGTCTCGGCACGCGACCTTACAGCGTTCATCCCCGTGAACGCACCCCGTATCGAACGCCCGCCCATCGCCTCGTCGAGGAGGAAAGGGAGTCGCGCGGATCAGCGCGCGACGGCCTGCGAGGTCGAAATCCCGTGCCCGGTCTCGGCGATCGGCCGCTTCGGCGGCGCGGCGACCAGGGTCAGCAGTGTCGCCTCGGGACGGCAGCAGAAGCGGTAAGGCGCCCACGGCGAGGTGCCGATACCGGCGGACACGTGCAGTTGGGTGTGCTCGCCCCACTGCGACGGGCCCTTCACCCGCGATTTGTCGATACCGCAGTTGGTCACCAGCGCGCCGTAACCGGGCAGCACCAGTTGACCGCCGTGCGTATGGCCTGCCATGACGAGGTCGTAGCCGTCTTCGGCGAAACGATCCAGCACTCGCGGCTCGGGTGAATGAGTCAGCCCGATGCGCAGATCGGCCAGCGGGTTGGGGGCGCCCGCCACGGTGTCGTAGCGGTCGCGCTGCAGGTGCGGGTCGTCGACGCCCGCGGTGGCGATGCGGATGCCCGACACCTCGAGATCGCGGCGCACATGGGTGAGGTCGAGCCAGCCGCGTTCGGTGAACGCCGCGCGCAGATCCTTCCACGGCAGCGGCGCGCCGTAGACGCGGCGGTGGTTCTTGTTGAAGTATTTCGCCGGATTCTTCGGCACCGGCGCGAAGTAGTCATTGCTTCCGAAAACGAAGAGGCCCGGTCGGGAGAGTAATCCGCTGAGGGCCTGGACCACCGCCGGCACCGACTTCAGATGCGAGAGGTTGTCACCGGTGTTGACGACCAGATCCGGCTCGAGTCGATCCAGCTCACGCAGCCACTGCTGCTTGAGCTTCTGTCCCGGCATCATGTGCAGGTCGCTGATGTGCAGCACCCGTAGGCTCGACGAGCCCGGTTGCAGAACCGGCATGGTGGCCTCACGCAGGACGAACGCGTTGCGCTCGATGAGCGAGGCGTAGCCGACTCCGGCCACCGCGGCTCCGGCGGCTCCCAGCGCGGTTCGGCGGACAACGGAAGTCGAGATTACGGGCATTTGCCCAGCATAGGTGAGCCCGGCGCAGATCGCCGAGTGTGTTTCGGCACTGTGTTGCATTTGCCCCGGCCGCTCGGGGGTGGGCGACAGCGTGGCGGGCGGGTAAATATGTGGGCCGGGCAGGGACGACCGGCTACGGTTGGGCCCATGTCGGAACTCAAAGCGAAGCTGCGGACGGATATGACCGCCGCGATGAAAGCCAAGGATACGTTGCGCTTGGCCACGTTGCGCATGCTGCTGGCCGCGATCCAGACCGCCGAGGTCGCGGGCTCGCAGGCGCGTGAACTCTCCGACGCCGAGGTCGTCTCCGTGCTGCAGAAAGAGGCGAAGAAACGCAGTGAGGCGGCCGAGGTCTACACCCAGGCCGGGCGTGGCGAACTGGCGGCGAACGAGCATGCCGAGGCCAGGATCATCGATGAGTATCTGCCGACTCAGCTCACCGAGGCGGAGGTCGCCGATATCGCCGACACGGCGATCGCCCAGGTCGCCGAGCAGAACGGTGAGCGTCCGGGGATGCGGCAGATGGGGCAGGTCATGAAGATCGCGACCGCGCTCGCCGAAGGTAAGGCGGATGGTTCGCGGATGTCGGCGGCGGTGAAGGCGCGGCTCTGACCGCTGGAGAAGGCTCCAGGAACACGAAACCGCCGACCCGATCGAATCGGGTCGGCGGTTTTTGTTTCCTTCGGTCCTACCTCGGCCACCACGGGGGAAGCGGTAGGCCCGGCGGCAGCGCGGGGGGTGCGGGCGCTCCCGGCCCCGGGGCCGAGGGCGTCGGCGCGGCGCGCTGGGTGCCGTCACTGATGTAGATGGTGACCACCGAACCCGGAATGGCCGATCCATTGGGCGCGCTGCTCATGACGCTGCCTTTGGGCAGCGAACCGTTGCCGTTCACCGCCTGCACCTGGAATCCCGCTGCCACCAGCGCGGCGGTCGCCTCGCCCTGGGGCATACCGGTGACGTCGGGAACCTGCGCCTGATTCGATCCGCGCACGTACTTGTCGTCCAGCGGGGGAAGTGCCGGCGGCCCGAATTTCTCCGCCACAGGTTTGATCGCGTTGAACCAGGTGCGGGCCGGTTCGTTACCGCCGAACAGGTTGCCGTTGCCGCAGTTGCGCAGGGGGAATGAGCAGATCTCACCCGGTGTCGGGCTGTCGCCGTAGACGTAGGCGGCGCCGGCCAGCGTGTTGGTGAATCCGAGGAAGGCCGAGGAGCGGTGACTTTCGGTCGTTCCGGTCTTACCGGACAGCGGCCAGTGCCAGCCGGTGGCGTTCGCCGCGCCCGCGGCGGTGCCGCTGGTGTCGTCCTTGCTCATGGCGTTGGCGAGGGTGTTCGCCAGGCCCGGCTCGACGACCTGCTCGCAGGCCTGCTGGGTCAACGGCACCGATTTACCGCTGCGATCGATGACTTCCTTGATCGGCGACGGCGGGCACCACCGGCCTCCGGAGGCGAGCGTCGCGGCGACGTTGGACAGTTCCAGCGGGTTGATCGCCACCGGGCCGAGGGTGAACGAGCCGAGATTCTGTTCCTTCACCATATCCGCGAGGCTCTGATTACCGTGACCGGAGCTGCCCGCTTCGGCGTAGGAGCGCATGCCGAGCCGAACGGCCATATCGACGGTCGGGGTGACGCCGACGGCCTGGATGAGTTTGACGAACGCGGTGTTCGGCGAGGTCGCCAATGCCTCGGTCACCGACATCGGCGACTTGTACTTACCGGCGTTCTCGACGCAGTAGGTGGCGGGCGGGCAGCCGCGCGCCCCACCGTTGCCGAGGCCCTTGGCGTCGAAGCGGCCGGGCACGTCGAGTTCGGCGTTGATACCCATTCCCTTCTCCATGGCCGCGGCGGTCGTGAAGATCTTGAAAATCGAGCCCGCACCGTCGCCGACCATCGAGTACGGCTGCGGCTGCACGGTTTCGTTGACGTCGCGGTTGAGGCCGTAGGTGCGGCTACTGCCCATCGCGACCAGCGGATGGGAATCCGCGCCGGGCGCGATGATCGACATGACCTGCGCGATGTCATCGAGATTGGGATTGGCGGCCTCGGTGAGCGAACGCCGCACCGAATCCTGGACCGCCGGATCGAGGGTGGTCTTGATGAGGTATCCGCCCTTATCGATCTGCTCGCGGCTGATACCGGCATTCGCCAGGTACTGCAACGCGTAATCGCAGAAGAATCCGCGGTCGTTGGCCGCGATGCAGCCGCGCGGCAGGCCCTTGGGCTCGGGCAGCACGCCGAGCGGCTCGGCCTTCGCCCTGCGGAATTCGTCGGCGCGGTTGGGGATGTTCTGGATCATGGTGTCCAGCACGGTGTTGCGGCGCGCCAGCACGCCCTCGGTATTGGTGTAGGGGTTCAGCTTGGAACTGGACTGCACCATGCCCGCCAGCATCGCGGCCTGCGCGACGTTGAGATCGGCGGCGTCGACGCCGAAGTAGGTCTGGGCGGCATCCTGGATGCCGTAGGAGGAGTTACCGAACGGCACCAGGTTCAGGTACCTGGTGAGGATCTCCTCTTTGGTGAGTTCGCGATCCAGGGTCAGCGCCATCCGGATCTCGCGGATCTTGCGGGCCGGGGTGGTCTCGATGGCCGCGCGGCGCTCGGCGTCGGTCTTGGCCACGACGAGCAATTGGAAGTTCTTGACGTACTGCTGGTCCAGTGTCGAGGCGCCCTGCTGGACTTCGCCGCTGGTGGTGTTGGTGAGGAACGCGCGTAGCGTGCCCTGCCAGTCCACGCCCTCGTGTTCGGCGAAGCGCCGGTCCTCGATGGACACGATCGCCAGTTTCATGTCGTTGGAGATCTTGTCGCTCGGAACTTCGAACCGGCGCTGCTCGTACAGCCAGGCAATCGGCGCCCCGGTCGCGTCGACCATGGTCGAGACCGCGGGCACCGTGCCCTCGACCAGTTCGGAGGAGACATTGTCGACGGCGTCGGCGGCCCGGTTGGACACGAATCCGAAACCGCCCGCGAGCGGGAACAAGAGACCGGCGACGAGCACTGCGGCCAACGCGCAGCTGCCAGCCAGCTTCGCGAGCGTATGTGTGATCGGCACGGACCCCAGACTACGGGGTGCGGTCGGTCCCGCTCGCACGAGTGTTTATCGGTTCCGGGGAAGTCGGGAGTTTACGAACGCCGTTGGGCGTGTCGCGCGCCTTCCTGCGGCGTGTCGCCCGGCGGCAAGCGCCGTGGCGACGCGACCGCCCGGTTCGCTACCGGGGTTGCAGGGACGCGCGTACCAGTAAAACTCGAGACGGTCTTGCGCTGAGCCCATACCTTTACCTAGATTGAGAACCCAGTGTGATAGAGCTAACACTCAAAGTGGAATGTGGTGCAGTTCGCAGCGGGGTACGGGTTGCTGCGAGGCTGTCACGCGATTCTGGAGCGCCGTTGACCCGGTGTTCGGACTGCAAAGGGGCACACCAAATGCATATGACAACCCCCATCGCTCGATTGGACGTGGAGCAGGCCGAAGCAAGAATCGCCTGGGTAGCCCAGGCTCGATGCAAGGAAGTAGATCCCGATCAGCTGTTCGTCCGTGGTGCGGCGCAGCGCAAGGCAGCGACGATCTGCAGGCACTGCCCGGTCCTCATGCAGTGCGGCGCGGATGCCCTCGACAACCGTGTCGAGTTCGGCGTATGGGGTGGCATGACCGAGAGACAGCGGCGTGCGCTGCTGAAACAACATCCGGAGGTGACGTCGTGGGCCGATTTCTTCCAGGCCCAGCGCCAGCACCAAATCGCGATGTAGGGGGCGGGGAGATATCGGAACGAGTCCGCGATCGCGGGCTCGTTCTCGTTCGGGGCTATAGCCAGAGCGACTGAGTGGGCAACGTCGCCCGGTACGGCTGAATGTGCGCGGTCTCAGGCGGATTCCGGTGTGGGGCCGGTCAGTTGATCGCCCACCGCGCGCAGCGCCTCCAGATCGGAAACCTCGAACGGCAGTGCGGTCACCGCGACGATCGGCACCCGGGGATGCGCGCCGGTGAACCGGTGCAGCAGGTGTTGCTCGCGTTTGGATGTGGTCACCCGCTGGGCGTGGATGCGCAGCACCGCCGCGGTGACCGGATCGGTTTCGGTGAGCTGGTCGGCGGCGGTCAACGCCCGCTCCGCCGGAAGTCCGCACAGTGCGGGGTGGGTCCGGTTCAGCACGAGTCCGGCCAGCGGCATCTGTTCGGTGGACAGGCGGTCGACGAAGAACGACGCCTCACGCAGCGCATCCGGTTCGGCGGCGGCGATCACCAGGAAATGGGTTCCGGGTTGGGAGAGCATCGCGTAGGTCCGGTCCGCACGGTCCTGGAATCCGCCGAACAGGGATTCCAATGACTGCAGGAAGTTCGACGCGTCCTTGAGCATCTGACCGCCGACGATGGTCGAGACGCCGCGCATCGCCAGACTCATCGCACCGGTGACGAGCCGGCCGACCCCGCGCCCCGGCGCCATGATCAGCCGAATCATCTTGCCGTTCAGGAAGTTACCCAGCCGCTTGGGCGCGTCGAGGAAGTCGAGCGCGTTGCGCGAGGGCGGGGTGTCGACGACGATCAGATCCCATTCGCGCCGCCCGGCCAATTGGCCGAGCTTCTCCATCGCCATGTACTCCTGTGTTCCTCCGAAGGAGGAGGCGACGGTCTGATAGATCGGGTTGGCGAAGATCTGCTCGGCCTTGTCCGGGCTGGTGTGCTCGAGCACCATATCGTCGAAGGTACGACGCATATTCAGCATCATGGCGTGCAGCTCGCCCTCGACGTCGGGGCCGAGTTCGACCCGCTGCGGGGAGTTGTCCAGATCGGCGACACCGAGTGACTGGGCCAGTCGGCGTGCCGGATCGATGGTGAGCACGACGACCTTGCGACCCCGCTCGGCGGCGCGCAGGGCGAGCGCGGCCGCGGTGGTCGTCTTGCCGACGCCGCCGGAACCACAGCAGACCACGACGCGGGCGGTGCGGTCCTCGATGATCGCCGAGATGTCGAGGGGGACGGGGACTGCCGAGCTGGTCATCAACGGACTCCCTGCGTGCTCAGATGCTCGGCCAGTTCGTAGAGCCCGCCCAGGTCCATGCCGTCGGCGAGCGCGGGCAGGTACAGCTGGGAGACGTCGACCTTCCGCAGTTCCGCCGCGCTCGCGTCCTGGGCCTGCAATGTCGCGGCGTGTTCGGAGGTTTCGGTGATCAGGCCGTGGAAATCGGCATCGGACAGGGTGATCCCGACCTGCGCGAGTCCGGCCGTTATCGCCTCGGTGTCGATATCGCCTGCCGCCGCGCGGTCACGTATGTCGGTAGGCAGAAAACCTTCGCTCGCGCGATTCACGATCACGGTGCCGATCCGCAGATCATTGGCGGTGAGTTCGGCGACGGCATCGGCGGTTTCCTGCACGGGTAGCGCCTCGAGCAGGGTCACCAGGTGGATCAGGGTCTGATCCGAGTGCAGCAGCCGCGATACGCCATCGGCCTGCGACGCGATCGGCCCGCCCTTGGCGATTTCCCCCATGGCCTGGGTCACGTCGAGGAAACTCGCGATGCGCCCGGTCGGCGGCGCGTCAACGACCACCTCGTCGTAGATCCGTTCACCCGCCTTGTCGGTGCGGACCGCGCATTCCTTGATCTTTCCCGTCACGATGACATCGCGCAGGCCGGGCGCGATGGTCGTGACGAATTCGATCGCGCCCATACGGCGCATCGCGCGCCCGGCGAATCCGAGGTTGTAGAACATATCGAGGTATTCGAGAAACGCGTGCTCGATATCGAGTGCGAGCGCGACCACTTCGCCGCCGCCGTCGGCCGTGGCGATCCTGGTCTCGGTGGGTGGCAGCGGTGGCAGGTCGAACAGTTGCGCGATGGACTGCCTGCTCTCGACCTCGACCAAGAGCACTCGCCTGCCCCCCGCGGCGAGCGCGAGTGCCAATGCCCCGGCGACCGTGGACTTCCCCGTTCCGCCCTTGCCGGAAACGAAATGCAGGCGCGCCGCCGCGGCGCGTCCGGGCCATCCCGTCTCCAGCTTCGGCTCCGCCGAAACAGGCACTGCTGTTGGTACTCCCACGAGCGCGAGCCTATAACCCGTTCGGACCGGCCGCCCCGGGGATACGGTGAGCGCGCGGATTCGGGGCCGTTCTGGATCGGACACCAGGGATGCTCCGGCGTCACCGGGCAGCGCGCTAGTCTCACCGGTATGAGTGATGTGACCCTGTGGGAGTACGCGACCGTGCCGTTGCTGACGCACGCGACCAAGCAGATTCTCGACCAGTGGGGCGCCGACGGCTGGGACCTTGTGACGGTGCTGCCCGGCCCGACCGGCGAGCAGCATGTCGCGTACCTGAAGCGGCCGAGGCAGTAGGCCGTGACGGCCGAAGCCGCCACCTCGTGGCAGGAGAACTTGGACAAGCTCGGGCTGACCCTGCCCGCGGTCGCTGCCCCCGTCGCCGCGTACATCCCGGCGGTGCGCACCGGGTCGCTGGTCTACACCTCCGGTCAGCTGCCCTTCGTGGACGGGCAGCTGTCGGCGACGGGTAAGACGGGCGCCGAGGTCTCTCTCGAAACAGCCAAGGACGCCGCGCGGCTGTGCGCGCTCAACGCGCTGGCCGCCGTGCACGACCTGGTCGGACTCGACAATGTGGTGCGCGTCGTGAAGGTGGTCGGATTCGTCGCCTCGGCGCCGGGTTTCACCGATCAGCCGCTCGTCGTCAACGGTGCGTCGGAATTTCTCGGCGAGGTCTTCGGGGACGCGGGTGTGCACGCGCGTTCCGCCGTCGGTGTGTCCGAACTTCCGAAGAACAGCCCCGTCGAGGTCGAACTCATCGCCGAGTTGCGCTAGACACGGTGGAAGACGACGTTTCCCGATTCGATGGGGTATTCCGATGACGCTGAGACATCCCGCGTACGGACAGCTGCGGCAGGTGACGCCGACAGCGGCGGTACTACTGGCGGACAATCCGGGCCAGATGACCCTCGACGGCACCAACACCTGGATCCTGCGCGGGGCGGGATCGTCGGATTTCGTCGTGGTCGATCCGGGCCCGCGGGACAGCGCGCACAGCGAGGATATCGCCAGAGTCACCGGTGGCAACGTCGCGCTGACCCTCATCACCCACCGGCACCACGATCACACCGGCGGGATCGATCGGCTGGTGGAACTCACCGGAACGCCGGTCCGGGCCACGGACCGATCCTTCCTGCGCGACGCGCGGGAACCGCTGGCCGACGGTGAGGTGATCGAGGCCGCGGGATTGTCGATCGAGGTGCTGACCACCCCCGGCCATACCGGCGACTCGGTGAGTTTCGTCCTCGATGACGCGGTGCTGACCGGCGACACCATCCTCGGTAGCGGCACCACCGTGCTCGATTCCGCCGACGGCGCCCTGGCCGACTATTTCGCCTCGCTGGACAGACTGGTCGCGGCGGGCGCGGGCAGGGCGCTGTTGCCGGCGCACGGCCCCGACCATCCGGATCTGGAACCGATCACCCGGTACTACATGAAGCATCGGCAGGAACGGCTGGATCAGGTCCGCGCGGCTCTGCTCGAACTCGGTCCCGACGCGGACACCATGGAGGTGGTCCGCAAGGTCTACGCCGACGTGGACGAACGACTGTGGCTCGCGGCGCACAGTTCGGTACGGGCTCAGCTCGAGTACTTGCGCGCGAACGACTAGCGAACCGACAGGCACACGCACGGCGAACCCGCCGGCCCAGCGGAGCTCTGGGTCGGCGGGTTTTCGTAGGTCGAGCTAGCGTGCGCGCCGAGCGAGGCGCTCGGAGTCGGAGATCAGCACGCTCTTACCCTCGAGCCGCAGCCAACCGCGATGCGCGAAGTCGGCGAGTGCCTTGTTCACGGTCTCGCGGGAGGCGCCGACCAACTGGGCGATCTCCTCCTGGGTGAGGTCGTGGGTGACGCGCAGCGCGCCCGCCTCCTGGGTGCCGAACCGCTGGGCGAGCTGCAACAGCGCCTTGGCGACCCGGCCGGGAACATCGGTGAAGATGAGGTCGGCCAGGTTGTTGTTGGTGCGGCGCAAACGCCGGGCGAGCACCCGGAGCAGTTGCTCGGCGATCTCGGGCCGCTGATCGATCCAGGACTTGAGGGCGTCCCGATCCATAGTGACGGCCCTGACCTCGGTCACGGTGGTCGCGGTCGAGGTGCGGGGTCCGGGGTCGAAGATCGAGAGCTCGCCGAACATATCCGACGGTCCCATGATGGTCAGCAGGTTTTCCCGGCCGTCGGGGGACCTGCGGCCGATCTTCACCTTGCCCGTCGTGATGATGTACAGCCGATCTCCGGGCTCGCCCTCGTTGAAGATGATGTGTCCGCGTGGAAAATCCACCGGCTGCAGTTGTTTGGCGAGTGCCGCGACCGCGGTGGGCTCAACGCCTTGGAAGATGCCTGCTCTGGCGAGGGCCTCGTCCACGAATGTGCTCCTTATGGGAAATGGCTCTGTCCTGGACCGAAGCGATTCGGCCAACAGCGCAGTCTACGCGGAGTTGTGATCGCCTAGTGACAGACACCACGTAACGCCTGGGTTGCGCGGCGTGGCCGGTATGAGTGACAGGGGCTTGGTCGGATGCGGGCGGCGGACTCAGCTGGCCCGCGCGACGTCCAATTCTTCACCCCGCGACCGGCGCTTGCGCATCCGGGCGACCGCCGCGGGCAGTCCGAGCTTGGTCAGCTCCTTGACCTCGGCGTTGCTTGCTTTGTCCAAATACTGCTGAACCTCGGGCTCGGGTTCGAGAAGTTTGCGGAGCCGATTCTCGACCCGCTCCATAAGCAGTGCGAACAGCATCAACACCACTGGGAAGAGCACCACAGCGAGTCCTTGCATAGCGAGGAGTAAACACGGTCCAGGTCTCAGATGGAACACGGCAGTCGATCTGGGCGGGCTGGGTCCGGATCGGGTTCCGTATGGTGGACGAGTGCGCGCCACCCCCTCCACCGCCGCTGTCGGCGGGCCTGTGCCCGCCACCGAGGCGACCGATCCGCAATCCGCCGCGGCCCCGGCGCGCAAGCGCAAATCCCGGTCGCGACAAGCGGAAACCCCACTCGGGTTGGTGCGCAGGGCGCGTCGTATGAACCGCACTCTCGCCCGTGCTTTCCCGGACGCGCATTGTGAGCTGGATTTCACTACGCCGCTCGAATTGGCGGTCGCCACAATACTTTCCGCGCAGTGCACCGACGAGAGGGTGAATCTCACCACCCCGGCGCTGTTCGCGAGATACCAGGACGCCCGCGCATATGCCGAGGCCAACCGTGCCGAGCTGGAGGAATACATCCGGCCCACCGGGTTCTTCCGGAACAAGACGAGCTCCCTCATCGGCCTCGGCCAGGCACTGCTGGAACATCACGATGGTGAATTGCCTCACACCCTGGACGAATTGGTGAAGTTGCCCGGCATCGGCCGCAAAACCGCCAACGTCATCCTCGGTAACGCCTTCGGTGTTCCCGGCATCACCGTCGACACCCATTTCGGCCGTCTGGTGCGCCGCTGGCAGTGGACCGCCGAGGAGGATCCGGTCAAGGTCGAACACGTCATCGGCACACTCATCGACCGCAAGGAATGGACGATGCTGTCCCATCGCGTGATCTTCCACGGTCGACGCGTGTGTCAAGCCCGCAAGCCCGCCTGCGGGGCCTGCGTGCTCGCCGATGACTGCCCCTCGTTCGGGATCGGGCCGACCGATCCCGATGTCGCCGCCAAGCTGGTGAAAGGACCCGAGCGCGAGCATCTACTCGGGATGGTCGGCCTGTGACGCGACTGCCGGTCGCGGCGCGGCTGGGTTTGGCCGGGCTGATCATCGTCGTCGCGCTGGCCGTCGCGCTGTGGCCGCGAGACTCGAACGATTCGGCCCACGAGCAGCGGGTCCGCCCGACTTCGCAGGCCACCGGGCAACTGCGCGACGAGGCCGGACTCGCCCCGTGTCCGCGACCGGCCGCGGACACGGTCGACGCGGGAGCGCGGGCGGCGATTACCGCCGGAGCGCTCGCGGCGATCACCGCGACCTGCCTGGCCGACGGGCAACCGCTCGACCTGGCCGTCGCGCTCGCGGGCAGGCCCGCGCTGCTCAATCTGTGGGCGTACTGGTGCGGGCCATGTGCGCAGGAGTTGCCATATCTGCAGCAGTACGCGCAGCGGGCGGGGAACGCGATTACCGTGCTGACTGTGCACAGCGATCCCGATGAGGCCAAGGCGTTGTCCCGGCTGACAGGGCTCGGCGTGACGCTGCCCGGTGTCCTCGATCCGAGCGCGGCCGTCCGCACCGCCGTCGGCGCGCCCTCGGTACTCCCGATCTCGGTGTTGCTGCGCGCGGACGGATCTGTCGCGGAGGTCGTGGTGCGGTCGTTCACCGGTGTCGATGACATCACTGATACCGTCGCGGCACGCCTGGGGGTCAGGGCGTGACAGCGGGGATCTCGCAGCGACTGTTGCGGGCGAGGAGATCGTTTGCGGAGGTGATGGTGCGCACGTTCACCGGGGCCGACACGGCCGAGGGGGTGGCATGACGAGGTCGACTCCCGCCGATATCCCGCGGTGGTTGCGATTTGCCTCCGAGCCCGCCGTCAGCGCCGCCACCGAAACCCTCTCGCTGGCGCGCGCGCTGCGCCGCGCCGCCACGGTCGCGGGTGAGCCGAGGCAGGCGGCGGTGCTCGTGCTGTTCAGCGGTTCGGCCGATGGTGATCCCGGCGCTGTCGGCGGGCCGCCCGCCGACGCCGATGTGCTGCTGACGCAGCGCGCTTCGACCATGCGCCAGCATCGCGGCCAGGTCGCCTTCCCCGGCGGCGCGGTCGACGACGGTGATACCGACCCGATCGATACCGCCTTACGCGAGGCGAGCGAGGAGACCGGCCTCGACCGCGCCGGCGTCGAACCCCTCGTCGTGCTGCCGAAACTGTTCGTCCCGCCTTCCCGCTTCGATGTGACCCCGGTCGTCGCCTACTGGCGGACCCCGGGCGAGGTGCGGGTGGTGGATCAGAGCGAGACCGAGCGGGTGGTGCGCGTGCCGCTGACCGACCTGCTCGATCCGGCCAACCGTTTCCTCGTGCGCGGTCCGCTCGGCTATCAGAGCCCCGCCTTCCAGGTCGACGGCCTGCTGGTCTGGGGACTCACCGGCGGCATACTCGCCGGAATCTTCGGTTCCTCCGGCTGGGAGCCAGAGTGGGATCGCACCGATGTGCGTGATCTGGAAACCTCGCTGGCCGCGGTGGGAATGACGTTATGAGTTCATCGGCATGGCTCGATATCGCCGTGATCCTGTTGGCACTGCTCGCCGCGTCCTCCGGATGGCGGCAGGGCGCGGTCGCCTCGGCGCTGGCCTTCCTCGGGGTTGTGCTCGGCGCGGTCGCGGGCATCCTGATCGCACCGCACATCCTGGTCCACGTCGACGCGGGCCGCAGACGGGTGCTGACCGGGGTTCTGCTCATCGTGCTGCTGGTCATCGTCGGCGAGGTCGCCGGCATGGTCCTCGGTCGCGCCGCACGCGGCAGCATGCGCCATCCCTTCACCCGCAGCGTGGACAGTGTGGTCGGCGCCGCGCTCCAAGCGGTCGCGGTGCTGGTCACCGCATGGCTGCTCGCGCTGCCGCTGGCGACATCCTCGCAGCCCGCGATCGCGACCGCGATCAACGGTTCCCAGGTGCTGACCGACGTCAACCAGGTCGCGCCGAATTGGCTGCGCAAGGTTCCCAACGAATTCTCGAGACTGCTCAACACCTCGGGGCTGCCCGATGTCATCGGGCCGTTCGGACGCGCGCCGATCGCGGCCGTCGAGCCGCCTGACCCGAGTGTGCTCGCCAGTCCTGTCGCTGCCTTCCTACAGCAGAGCGTGGTCCGCATCCGTGGTGTCGCGCCCAGTTGCCAGCGAGCGCTGGAGGGTTCGGGCTTCGTGATCGCGTCGGAACGGGTGATGACCAACGCCCACGTGGTCGCGGGTACCACCAGTGTCGCGGTGGATACGGCCCGTGGACCGCTCGATGCCACCGTCGTGCTGTTCGATCCGTCCAAGGACGTCGCGGTTCTCGCGGTGCCCGGGCTGACCGCTCCGGTCGTGCCGCAGGCGCCCGAACCCGCGCATTCCGGGGAGAGCGCGATCGTGCTCGGCTATCCGGGCGGCGGCCCGTACACGGCCAGTGCGGCGAGGGTGCGTGAGACGCTGGATCTGACCGGTCCGACCATCTATCGCAACGGCACTGTGGAACGCGAGGTCTACACCGTGCGCGGCCTGGTTCGCGCGGGTAATTCCGGCGGCCCACTCGTGGACACCCAGGGGCAGGTGCTCGGCATGGTGTTCGGCGCGGCGGTCACCGACGACGACACCGGCTACGTGCTGACCCTGGCCGAGGTCCGCCCCGATCTGGAAACGGCGATCGGCGCGAGTTCGCCGATCGATACGGGTGCCTGTGTGCTGAGCTGATCGACACGGACCTCCGACAGCGCCGAACAGCGCGATGGGAGGTCCGTTTCGATCGGCGGTCTCAGCTGAGGAATTCGGCGAGTTCGGCCGTCACCACGTCCGGGTTCTCCTGATGCGCGAAATGGGCCGCGTCGGGAACGGTGACGAGACGCCGGTGCGGCGACCATCGCTGGCCGCGGTGGAAGGTCGAGCGCAGCAGATAGGTATCCGATTCACCACGCATGGCGAGTACCGGAATGTGGATGGGATCGCGCATGGTCGCCATGAAACGGCGTCCGTCCGGTCGCCACTGGCTGCGGAAGGCCCAGCGCTGATATTCCAGCGCGCAATGCGCCACATTGGGAATTCGGATCGCCGAGCGCATCCGCTGCGCGGTGTCGACGAATTCGGCTGTGCCCGCCCATGCCGCGCCCGTCCGCTGCCGCAGCAATCGCTCCACCTCGAAACCGTCGGCCGAGGTGAGCAGATGTTCCGGATACCTCGGCACCTGGTAGCGAAGGAAGTCGGGCAGCCAGGCCGAACGCTGGCGGCTGTCGCGCAGTACCGCCGCTTTGAGCGCAGCGGGATGCGGTGAACCGACCAGCGCGATCGATGAGACGAGTCGCGGGTGCAACACGGCGGTGGTCCAGCAGACGAGTCCGCCCTCGGCATGTCCGACCAGGGTCGCCTCGGTATGGCCGAGCGCGCGGACGAGTCCGGCGATATCCCCGGCCAGCGTCCAACCGTCGTAGCCGCGCGGTGGTTTGTCACTGTCTCCGTAGCCGCGCAGATCCACCGCGACGGCGCGGAACCCGAGATCGGCGAGATCGGTCAGCTGGTGGCGCCACGACCACCAGAAATCGGCGAATCCGTGCAAGAGCACCACGAGTCGGGCGTCCTGGCGTTCCGGCGTCGCCTCGACGACGTGGAAGCGAATGCCGTTGGCGCGAACGTCCCGATGCGTCCACGGTCCGTCGTAACGGACAGTAGACGGATCGGGAAGCAGGTTCGACGACACGCCGCCCGAGCCTAGTGCGCCCGAATTCGAGGTGCGCGCGCTGTGCGCGTTTCGCCCATACACCGGCGTGCGCCGTTACTTCTTCAGGGCGAGATGCTCCTCGTGCGCGGACCCGCCGAATCCGCTCGGCAGCACGGTGCGCGCCTGCTTGAGCGAATCGATGGTCTTCTCGGGCGCGCGCAACTTCTTGACCCTGCGATAACCGAGGAAGGCGAGGACGGCCGTCGTCAACACCATCAGCAGGAACACGATGAGGAACGCCGCCCAGCGCTGCAGCCAGATATCGAGCAGCTCACCGAGGAAGAAGAAAAAGAAGAAGGAGCTGAACAACAGCACGGTCAGGGCGAGAAGGAAGTAGACGCTGCCCTGCAGCCCCTTCTTGATCTCGCCGGTCACTTCGGCCTTGGCCAACTCCACTTCGGCCCGCACGAGCGTCGACATCTGCTCGGTGGCGTCGCGGACCAGGCTGCCGAAGCTCGCCGACCCGATCGGGTTGGCATCGGTCAAGGGGATGGACGTCAGCGACCGGTGCTCCGCATCGGTGCCATTGCCACGCTGTGACCCATTACCGCCCTGGGTGAAACTCACTTGGTCGACCCTTCTCCCTGTCCCGGCACTGCCTCGACTCCATTCGATCTGCGGCGCTTTCGGCACCCCGTGCTCTCGCGCGGGCTACCGTCCTGCGGCTCGTCGCTCGCGACGTCGCCTACTCCGGTTCTAGCGCACGTGCGTCACGCCGTGCCTGGTGGACACGCCCACGCCGCAACAGTAGCGCCGAACCGGCGATGGACGCCGTCATTGACGTCACCAACACCGCGGCCTTCGCCAATTCCTCGGCGGAGCCGTCGCCGACATCGGCCAGCGCGAGTTCCGCCACTAGAAGGCTAACGGTGAACCCGATCGCGCCGAGCACCGACAGGGCGAACATGTCCCGATAGCCGAGTCCGGCGGGCCGGGTGGCTATGCCGAACCGGATTGCCACCCAGCTGATCCCGAAGATGCCGATCATCTTGCCGAACAGCAGGCCGAGAATGATGGCAAGCGAAAGTCTGTCGGTGAACAATTCGCCGAATACCTTGCCGTTCAGAGGAATCCCGGAGGCGAACAGGGCGAACAGGGGTACGCACAGACCTGCCGACACGGGTTGCACGAAGTGCTCGAGCCTGGTCGCGGGAGCCTGATCCTCGTCCGGATCGGGTGTCACCCGGGTGAGCAGGCCGAGTGCGACACCGGCCAGCGTCGGGTGGATTCCCGCTTCGTGCAGCGCGTACCAGGTGGTGAGGGCCAGCGGGATGTACACGATCGGTGTGCGGATCCGCCGGTGCTGTGCCACTGCCCATGCCGCGCAGCCGGCCGCGGCGCCGAGTAACCACAGCATCGACAGGGTGGTGGTGAACAGCACCGCGATCAGGATGATCGCCAGCAGATCGTCGACGACCGCCAGACTCAACAGGAATACGCGTGCGCTCGCGGGAATTCGCGACCCCGTCATGGCCAATACGGCCAGGGCGAAAGCGATATCGGTAGCCACGGGTATCGCCCACCCGCGGTCCATCCCCGGCGCGCCGTTGCCGACGACCAGCGCGATGAGCGCAGGGGTGATCACACCGCCGACAGCGGCGATGATCGGCAGTGCGGCCCGCTTGGGATCGGCGAGTTCGCCGACGACGAGTTCGCGTTTGAGCTCGAGTCCCGCGACGAAGAAGAAGATGGCGAGCAGACCGTCCTTGGTCCAATCGGCCAGGGTGAGTTCCAGACGCAGCGGCTCGATCGGCAGCACCGTCTCGGTCATCGTGACGTAGCTGTCGCCCCACGGCGAGTTGATCCACAACAGGGCGAGCGCGGCGGCGGCGAGAAGGAGTGTGCCGCCCACGGTTTCGGTCCGCAGGTAGCGCGTCAGCTCCGAACGCACTCGAGTGATCACGGGATACCTTCCGGCGAGGTCGTCAACGCTGCGGACGTGTGACCCCGCCGAAGCGACACCGGGTACCCGACCGCATGCCGACCAGACTTCCCGGCACACCTCGGGCAATCCTAACGGACGCGGCCGGTGACGAAAAACGTCACCGGCCGCACCGTGGGTGAATACGTCAGGCGCGGTCCGCGCGGATCGCCTGGAATACGGTGGGGTCGACGAGGGTGGAGGTGTCGCCGAGTTCGCGGCCTTCGGCGATGTCGCGGAGGAGTCGTCGCATGATTTTGC
>NZ_JBEXFQ010000060.1:0-26663 GCF_040606855.1 Nocardia sp. NPDC005366 | reverse complement strand
TACAAGCTTAGCGCAGCCGATCACCCGAAACCAAATCCAGGATCCCAACCGAACCAGTGTGATCGCCAGGCGCTCCTCGTACTACCTCGTTTCCCAGGCCTCGCCCAGCCTTGCGGCTCTGCGTGGCGGCTCCGGGTCGGTGTCCGTGTCGCTCTGACTTGGATAAAGTTACGTAGCCGTGTGCACGATGTCAAATCGCCTGGTAGACGGCCTGGATTCGAGTATTTCGCTAGTCGTGCTTCGCGAATTCCGCCGTGAACCAGC
This sequence comes from Nocardia sp. NPDC005366, assembly GCF_040606855.1. Classification (NCBI taxonomy): domain Bacteria; kingdom Bacillati; phylum Actinomycetota; class Actinomycetes; order Mycobacteriales; family Nocardiaceae; genus Nocardia; species Nocardia sp. NPDC005366. Next base: position 26,399 of record NZ_JBEXFQ010000060.1, on the reverse strand, counting down.
CGGGGGCAGCCTCGGTGAATCGCTGCCGACCCCACGCACCCGCGCCGTCGGGAATGGCGCCGACCAGTTCCACGCCCGTCACCCGGGGTAAATCGGTTCGATTGCATTCCGAAGCCAGATCGGGGTCCGCCGGCCAGGCGCCGATCACGAGGCCCGCGCAGCGCACGCCCGCCACGTCGAGAGCGCGGGTGGTCAGCTCGCTGTGGTTCAGCGTGCCGAGCCCGGCCGCCGCGACGACGAGAACCGGGGCGTCGAGTTCCCTCGCCAGCTCGATCACGGTGAATTCGCCGAGCCGGACCAGTAGCCCGCCCGCTCCTTCGACCAGGGTGAGGTCGGCATCGCGCAGTCCGTCGATAGCGGCCGCGGCATCCCGCAATGTCAACAGCGGTTGTCCGCACCGCCTGGCCGCGGTGTCGGGGGCGAGCGGATCCGGGTACCGCGCGAGTTCGAGGGTTCCGGTGACCCCGCTGAGGCGCGTTATCTCCGCCAGATCGCCCGGCTCCCCCGGCGCGACACCGGTCTGGGCCGGTTTACAGACCGCCACCGAGCGCCCCTCGGCCGCTGCCGTCGCGGCGACGGCGGCCGTGACAACTGTTTTGCCGACCCCGGTCGACGTACCGGTGACGAGCAGGACGCTCATGCCTGGACCTCCCCGACAGCGTCGGCGCGGAGGTGCGGGCCGGACAGTTCTTCGCTGTCGGCGCACGACGGGCCGCGCACCGATGAGATCGGCCACGACGCGTGGGACGGCGCTGACGGCCTCATGCCGGCACCGCGTCCAACCCGCGCGCGTTGGCCAAGACCTCGCCGAGGACCATCGCGATGGTGCCGATTTCTTCGTCCGTCAGATCGGCGCGGGCGGTGAGCCGCAGCCGCGAAGTGCCCTCCGGCACCGACGGCGGACGGAAACATCCGACGTCGAGGCCGCGCGCCCGACATTCCTCGGCCGCCTCGTTGGCGACCCGCGCCTGCCCCAGCACCACCGAGACGACCGCCGAATCCGGCGTTGCGACGCCCGCGATGCGCGCGATATCGGCGGCTCGTTCCAGTACTCGCGCGGCCATCTCGGGTTCTGCGCGCAACAGTCGAAGGGCCGCGCGCGCGGCGCCGACGGCGGCGGGAGCCAGGCCGGTGTCGAAGATGAAGGTGCGCGCGGTATCGATCAGATGGGCGCGGACCCGTTCACCCGCGAGGACCGCACCGCCCTGAGCCGCGAATGCCTTGGACAACGTCGCGGTGATCACCAGATCCGGCTCACCGGACAAGCCGACTTCCTCGACGAGTCCGCGACCGCCGGTGCCGCGCACACCGAGGCCGTGCGCCTCGTCCACGATCAATACCGCGCCGTTCGATCGGGTGACCCGGTGCAATTCGGCCAGCGGGGCGAGATCACCGTCGGCGCTGAAGACGGAATCGGTGAGTACCAGCGCACGTTCCTCGGTGCGCGCGGCCAGCAATCGGTCCACCGCGTCGATATCGCGGTGCGGCGCGATCTCCACTCGCGCCCGCGACAGTCGGCAGGCATCCACCAGGGACGCGTGACTACCCGCGTCGGAGACGATCAGCGAACCCCTGCCCGACAACGCGGTGACCACACCGAGATTGGCGGCGTATCCGGAGGCGAACACCAGACCGGACTCCGCGCCGACGAAATCGGCGAGCTCGGCCTCCAACTGTTCGTGTTCGGCGGTGGTGCCGGTGACCAGCCGAGAGCCGGTGGAGCCCGCACCCCAGCGCCGCACCGCCTCGATCGCCCCTTCGATCACCTCGGGGTGGCGAACCAGGCCGAGATAGTCGTTGGAAGCCAGATCGATCGATGCCGACAACGGCATCCTCGGCCGTAGTTCCCGGTGCAGCCCGGCGGTGGCCCGGTCGGCCGCCCGGTCGTCCAGCCAAATCGAGAGATCGGTAGTCACAGCTCCGCAGCATACTTGAACAGCGTTCAAGGCGGTATCACGTCGGCGACACGGGAACTGTCGCGGCGCTCATGACCCGAACCAATTCGGCGTATCGAACCGGAACACTTCCCCCGGCGTGACCTTGCGCAGATCCTGTTCCAGCGCGGCGAGTCGATCCGGGCCGAGTAGTTCGGCCCAGCGATCGTGGATCCGATCGAAGGCACGGGCGGATTCGGTCAGCGCGTCGACGGCCCGATCGGTGAGGGTGTAGACCTTACGTCTCGCATCCTCCGGATCATGTCCGCGCCGCAGGTAGCCGAGGCGCTCCAGCGCATCGATATGTTTGCCCGCGGCCTGCTTCGAAACGCCGAGCGCCCGTCCCAGATCGGCCGCGGTACATCCGTATCCGCCCCCGACCCGACCGACGGCCTGGAAGACGAACCCGTGCATCGGCCGCAGATCGGCATGCCCCCGCCGCGCCAGTTCGGCGTGCACCTCATCGATGACGGTCCGAAATCCGAGGAGCAGGCGCAGCGGCAGTTCATAGCCACCGGAATCGCTTGACATGATGGACAACCTCGTTAACCATATAGACAACGTTGTTGTCTATTATAGGAGATCCGCACATGACACTCATCCGCCATACCGAGACCCGGCGCACCGAAACCCCCGGCGGCGTGATGACCACGCTCGCCTCGCCCACCCAGGGCGATACCGGACAGGCGCTGTGGCGCGTCGAGGTTCGTCCCGACGTCGCGGGTCCGGTCCACACCATCGATGCCGAGCAGATCTGGACCGTACTGACCGGGCAGCTCATCGTCGATCTGGACGGCACGAAACTGACTGCCGCCGAAGGGGATACGGTCGTCCTGCGCGCGGACGCGCAACGGCAGGTGACCGGAGGCGGCGACGGGTTCACCGCCATCGTCACCGCCCCCGCCGGGGCGCGGGCGAGAACCCCCGGTGGTGATACCGCCATCGTGCCGCCCTGGATCGCGTGAACGCACGCTCGTCGCGGCCTACGCGATCACGCCGCCGCCGCGGCGAGCATGCCCGCGGTGATGATCTCGATATCCGCGCTACTGCTGACGAACGGCGGCATGCAGTAGACGAGATTGCGGAACGGCCGCAGCCACGCGCCCGCCGCCACCGCGGCATCGGTCGCGCGGCGCATCTGGACCGGTTCTGCCAACTCGATGACCCCGATCGCGCCGAGCACCCGCACGTCGACCACCCCGGGTAGGTCGCGGGCGGGGGCGAGGCCCGCGGTGAGCTCGGCTTCGATACGCCCGACCTCGCCTCGCCAATCGCGATCGAGCAGTAATTCGATGGAGGCCACCGCCACCGCGCACGCCAGCGGATTCCCCATGAAGGTCGGTCCGTGCATGAGTCCACCGTGGGCCGCGCTCAGTGTCTCCGCGATCCGCGCGGTGCACAGCGCGGCAGCCAGGGTGAGGTAGCCGCCGGTGATGGCCTTGCCGACGCACATCACATCCGGTGCGACGCCGACGTGGTCGGCGGCGAAGAAGGTTCCGGTCCGGCCGAATCCGGTGGCGATCTCGTCGAAGACGAGCAGGACGCCGTGCTCGTCGCAGAGCCTGCGCAGATCCAGCAGATAGCGCGGATCATGCCAGCGCATGCCGCCGGCACCCTGCACCACCGGTTCGACGATGATCGCGGCGAGTTCGTCGGCGTGCGCGGCGACCAGCCGTTCCAGTTCGGCGACGTACTCGGCGCGATACTCGCGCGGCGGGGCGGGGGCGAAGATCTGGCGGGCCAGCACATCGGTCCACAGCGAATGCATGCCGCCGTCCGGATCACAGACGCTCATCGGTGTGAAGGTGTCGCCGTGGTAGCCGCCGCGCCAGGTCAGCAGCCGGGACTTACCCGGTTTGCCGAGCGCGCGCCAGTACTGCAGACACATCTTCACCGCGACCTCGACCGAAACCGAACCGGAGTCGCACAGGAAGACCTTGTCCAATCCCTCGGGGGTATGCGCGACGAGCAACTCGGCCAGCCGCGCGGCGGGTTCGTGCGTCAGTCCCCCGAACATCACGTGACTCATCCGCCGCGACTGCGCGAGCAGGGCCGCGTCCAGAACCGGGTGCCGGTAGCCGTGGACGGCCGCCCACCACGAACTCATGCCGTCGACGAGGACACGGCCGTCGGCGAGGGTCAGTCGGGTGCCCTCGGCGGAGGCGACCACGAGCGGTGCGGTGGTCGCGGGGAAGCCGCCGTAGGGGTGCCAGACATGGTCGGCGTCGATGGCGGTGATCTCGTCGGGGGTGAGTGCCACAGGAATCCTCGCGGTCGAGCGATCGCCCCGGACTTCCCGGAGGCGAGCTTGAACGGTGTTCAAGTTATCACCGGGGCGTTGCGGCACGCGGGGAGACCCTCATCACGCGAACAGTCGCCCGGCACGCCGGAACCGAAACGATCGCCAGCGGCGCGCACCTGAGGTCCGGCCACGATCGGGTCGGCCGGACCCGACGCCGCGCACCGCACGACGACCTCGGCGAACGCGTCCGCCCGCAACGACCCGCGAGAGCGATCGCGTCACTGCCGCTACTGTCATTTGTATGTCTGAGCCCGACGCATCGCCCGGTGACCTGACGCCACTCGGTGTGTGGCCCGGCACGCCGTATCCCCTCGGCGCGACCTACGACGGCGCCGGGACCAATTTCTCGGTGTTCTCGGAGGTGGCCGAGGCCGTCGAACTGTGCCTGATCGGTCGTGACGGCGCCGAATCCCGCGTTCGGCTCGATGAAGTCGACACCTACGTCTGGCATGCCTACCTCCCGACCATCGGGCCGGGGCAGCGCTACGGATTCCGGGTGCACGGACCCTACGATCCGGAGCGGGGATTGCGCTGCGATCCCAGCAAATTGCTACTCGACCCGTATGGCAAGGCATTCGACGGCGATTTCGACGACGACCCCTCCCTGTACACCCACGGACTGGATTCGCTGGGCCACACCATGACCGGGGTGGTGATCAACCCCTTCTTCGACTGGGGCGCCGATCGCCCGCCGAATCGGCACTACCACGAAACGGTGATCTACGAGGCGCACGTCAAGGGTATGACGATGACGCATCCGGATATCCCCGAAGAGTTACGGGGCACCTACGCCGGTATCGCGCATCCGGCGATCGTCGGCCACCTGAAGAGTCTCGGTATCACCGCGATCGAGCTGATGCCGGTGCACCAGTTCCTGCACGATCGGACGCTGCTGGACCAGGGCCTGCGAAACTACTGGGGGTACAACAGCTTCGGATATCTCGCACCGCACAACGGGTATGCGGCGAGCCCGCGCGGCGGCGCGGCGGTCACCGAATTCAAGGCGATGGTGCGCGCGCTGCACGCCGAAGGTATCGAGGTGATCCTCGACGTGGTCTACAACCACACCGCCGAAGGCAACCATCTCGGCCCGACCATAGCCTTCCGCGGCATCGACAACGCCGCCTATTACCGTCTGCTGGACAAGGATCCGTCGCACTACAGGGATTACACCGGCACCGGCAACAGCCTGAATGTGCGCCATCCGCACACGCTGCAGCTCATCATGGATTCGCTGCGGTACTGGATTCTGGATATGCACGTCGACGGGTTCCGCTTCGACCTGGCCGCCACCCTCGCCCGCGAACTGCACGATGTGGACCGGCTGTCCACCTTCTTCGACCTCGTCCAGCAGGACCCGGTGGTCAGTCAGGTGAAGTTGATCGCCGAGCCGTGGGATATCGGCGAGGGCGGCTATCAGGTCGGCAACTTTCCCGGGCAGTGGACCGAATGGAACGGCAAATATCGCGATACCGTGCGCGACTACTGGCGGGGCGAACCCGCCACGCTCGGCGAATTCGCGTCCCGGCTCACCGGCTCGTCGGATCTGTACGAGGCGACCGGGCGCAGGCCGAGCGCCAGCATCAATTTCATCACCGCGCACGACGGCTTCACATTGCGGGATCTGGTGTCCTACAACGAGAAGCACAACGCGGCCAATGGCGAGGACAACCGCGACGGCGAAAGCCACAACCGCTCGTGGAACTGCGGGGTCGAAGGTTCGACCGACGATCCGGAAATCCTCGCGTTGCGCGCCAGGCAGACTCGCAATCTGCTCGCGACGCTGATCCTGTCACAGGGCACGCCGATGCTGTCGCACGGTGACGAGATGGGCCGCACCCAGCACGGCAACAACAACGTCTACTGCCAGGATTCCGAACTCGCCTGGATGGACTGGTCCCTGATGAAAACCAACGCGGAACTGTTCGACTTCACCCGGAATGTGATCGCATTGCGCACCGACCATCCCATCTTCCGCCGCCGCCGCTTCCTGGCGGGCAGGCCCATCCGGTCCAAGGATCACGCCAGGGATATCGCGTGGCTGACCCCGGCGGGCGAGGAGATGGCGCCCGCCGATTGGGACAGCGGCTTCGGCAAATCACTGACCGTCTACCTGAACGGACTCGGTATTCCCGAGCCGGGCCCACGCGGCGAACGCATCACCGACGACTCCTTCCTGCTGTGTTTCAACGCCCACGATGCCGCGATCGACTTCGTGCTGCCCGACACCGACTACGGCGCCGAATGGTCGGTGGCCCTGGATTGTTCGGTACCCGACGGCCTTTCCGAGGCCGCCTACCCGGCATCGGCCACCCTGCCGGTACCCGCCCGGTGCCTGCTCGTTCTCCGCTGCCCTGCTTAATCGGACAACGCATATGACTGCCTCCACCCCATCCCAGCAGACCCACCACACCGATCCGATCGCCCGCGCCAAGTCCCGGATACGAACGATCTCGGTCCGCAGCACCTACCGGCTGCAGCTGCGACTGGACACGCTGACGTTCACCGATGCCCGCACGATCGCCGAATACCTACAGCAGCTGGGTATTTCGCATCTGTACCTGTCGCCGATCCTCACCCCCATGCACGGCTCGACGCATGGCTACGACATCGCCGACCCGACCACAGTCTCGGCGGCGCTTGGCGGGCCGGGCGGGCTCAAGGCACTCGCCGACGAGGTGCGCAGCCGCGGCATGGGCCTGATCGTCGATCTGGTGCCCAATCATGTCGGCGTCGCCGACCCGCGCCAAAACCCCTGGTGGTGGGATGTGCTGCGCAACGGCAAAGAATCGGCCTACCAGCACTATTTCGATATCGATTGGAGTTCGTCCAATGGCGCGGGCGGGCGGCTCGCGCTTCCGATCTTGCAGAGCGAGAACGATCCGGCCTCGTTGACTGTCGACCGCTCCGGCCAGGAACCGATGCTGGCACTGCGTGATCTGCGTTTTCCGATCGCGCCCGGCACCGACGGCGACAACGCACTGCGTATCCACGACAAGCAGCACTACCGGCTGGTGAGCTGGAAGGCCGGGTTGTGCACCTACCGCCGGTTCTTCGCGGTCAGCAGCCTGGCCGCCGTGCGCCAAGAGGATCCGGAGATCTTCGACATCACCCATCGCGAGTTGGCCGCGTGGTGCGAGCACGACCTCATCGACGGCGTGCGCGTCGATCATCCGGACGGACTATCCGATCCGGCCGACTACATGGTCCGGCTGCGCCAGCTCATCGGACCTGATCGCCTGCTCCTGGTGGAGAAGATCCTGGCCAACCGGGAACCGCTGGACGCCACTCTTCCGGTGGACGGCACCACCGGCTACGACGCGCTGGCCGGGCTCGGCGGTGTGCTGATCGACCCGGAGGGCGAATCGGCGCTGACCGAACTCTCGCGTCGATTCGCCGGACACGGCAGCGACCGCGCCTGGGTCGGCGAGACCGAACACCGGATCAAACGCGCTGTCGCCGAGAGCATTCTGACGCCGGAGGTGCGTCGTCTGGTGGCCGCGATCAAACGCGACGCGGCCGCGGAAAGCTTCGACACCCTCGCGCTGACGAACGCCACCATCGAGGTGCTGGCCTTCATGCCGGTGTACCGGGCGGATTACGCACCGCTGGCGGGGATGACAGGCGCGGTGATCGCCGAGGTCGAGAAGCGCAACAGCGAACTGACCGCGCCGCTGTCGGTGCTGGTGACGGCGCTCGCGGTGGACGGCGAGGCGGCCGTGCGATTCGGTCAGGTGTGCGGGGCGATCACCGCGAAGGCTGTCGAGGACACCATGTTCTACCAGGGGGCGCGTCTGGTCTCGCTGCAGGAGGTCGGCGGCAACCCGGCGCGCTTCGGACATTCGCTCAACGAATTCCATCTCGCCAATACCGAACGCGCGCAGCGCTGGCCTGCCTCGATGACCACGCTGTCGACCCACGACACCAAACGCGGCGAGGATGTGCGCGCCAGGATCGGCGTGCTGTCTCAGGCCGCGAGCATCTGGGCGCGGTCGGTCGAATCCTGGCTGGAGCGGACCCCGGTAGCGGACGGCGCGACGGCGCTTTTCCTGTTGCAGAACATGTTCGGGGTCTGGCCTGCCGACGGACGGCCGGCCTCCTCGGTACCCGGCCTGCGGGAGCGGCTGCACATGTTCGCGGAGAAGGCGATCCGTGAGGCGGGTACCCGGTCGTCGTGGGAGGAGCCGGATTCGGAATTCGAGGCCGCGGTGCACGGCTGGCTGGACACGGTGATAGACGGGCCGATCGGCGCCGAAATCAGCGATCTGGTGCACGATCTCGCGCCCCACGCCTGGTCGGATTCGCTGTCGCAGAAACTGTTGCAGCTGTGCGGACCGGGCATTCCCGATATCTACCAGGGCTGCGAACTCTGGGAGGATTCGCTGGTCGACCCGGACAATCGCCGCCCGGTGGATTTCACAGCGCGCACCGGCATGCTGCATTCACTCACCGGCACACCGGCATTGGACACCTCGGGGGCCGCGAAGATGTGGATCGTCGCCTACGCGCTGTGGCTGCGCCGGGAGCGACCGGAGTGTTTCGTCGGCGGTACCTATCTCCCGCTGTTCGCCACCGGCGAGCAGGCGAGCAGGCTGGTGTCCTACGCCCGCGGAAAGCCCGGCACGGCGCCGGAGGTCATCGTCGCGGCCACCAGACACAGTGTCGGACTCGTCGAATCCGGCTGGGGCGATACCGCGTTGGATCTGCCGTCCGGCAGCTGGACCGACCGTCTGACGGGCCACACCTTCCAGGGACGCGCCCGCGTGGAGAAGTTGTTCGCCCGTCTGCCCGTCGCCCTGCTCGTGCGCTGAGAACCGAAAGCCCCCGGCTGACGCGACACCCCTCGATCCGGACCGAGGGGTGTCGATCCCCGTTCGGATCAGTGCGACGACAGCACTCGGTCGGCGTGACGCACCGGCGGGTGACGCAGGACCGTCACGTATCCGGCCACCCAGCGCACGACGGCGACGGCCGAGCCCGCGAGTACTCCGATCTGCGGCGAACCGGTGATCAGCGCCAGCATCAGGCAGGTCACCAACCCCGCGGCCAGAGCCTCGAGCTTGAACACCGGCCACGCGGAACCCGCGATATCGACCGAAGGAGGGTGAACCGTCGCCATCTGTTCAGGATATACGGACCATGAAGTTCGGTCCACCTAACATTCCGGATGGGAACAGCGGCGCACCCCGCGACGTTGGCTCCGGTATGCCACTGACAGGAGAATACGCACCGAGCACATCGGACTGGGCCCGTGAACAGGCCGAGATCTACGAGGGGTCCGGGGGCACCGAGGGCACCGTATTGCAGGGCAAACCCATCGTCCTGCTCACCACCCGAGGCGCGAAGTCCGGCAAGTTGCGCAAGACACCGCTGATGCGAGTCGAGCACGACGGCGAGTACGCGGTCGTCGCCTCACTGGGCGGAAGTCCGAAGAACCCGGTCTGGTACTACAACATCAAGGCCGACCCGCACGTCGAGCTGCGCGACGGAACCGTGACCGAGGACTACACCGCGCGCGAAGTCTCCGGCGACGAGAAGGCGCTGTGGTGGGAACGGGCCGTGGAGGCCTGGCCCGCCTACGCCGACTACCAGACCAAGACGACCCGCGAAATCCCGGTCTTCGTCCTCACGCCGCGCTGACCTGCGACACCGGGGCCTGCTTTACACCCACCCGCCGCGTTCACCCGACGCGGCGGGTGGCAGCATATTTCGGGTGTCCAATCCGCTCGAGGTCCTCGACGAACTATCCCCTGCCCGTCCCGCGCTGACCGCGGACGAGATCGACGCCGCCGCGAAGCGTATTGCCGACATTATCGAACCGACCCCGCTGCAGTTCAGCCCTCGGCTCTCCGCGGCGACCGGCGCGCAGGTATATCTCAAGCGCGAGGATCTCACCGCCGTGCGCTCCTACAAGCTGCGCGGCGCCTACAACCTGATCGTGCAACTCACCGCCGACGAGCGCGCCGCGGGCGTGGTCGCGGCCAGCGCGGGCAATCACGCCCAGGGCGTCGCCTACGCCTGTCACGCCATGGGTATCCGCGGCCGCATCTACGTGCCGACCACGACGCCCAAGCAGAAGCGGGACCGCATCCGCGTGCACGGCGGCGAATTCGTCGAACTGATCGCGATCGGTGAGACCTACGACGCCGCCGCGGCGGCCGCCGCCGCCGATGTCGAGCGCACCGGCGCGACCATGGTTCCGCCGTTCGATGATCCGCGCACCGCGGCGGGTCAGGGCACCATCGCCACCGAACTCCTCGAGCAGCTCGGCACAGCCCCCGATCTGGTCATCGTTCCAGTGGGCGGCGGCGGCTGCCTGGCCGGTATCGGAACCTACCTGCGCGAACGCGCGCCCAAGGCGGGAATCCTCGGCGTCGAGCCGAGTGGCGCGGCCTCGATGACGGCGGCGCTGATCGCCGGGGGCCCGGTGACGCTGCCGACGATCGATCCGTTCGTCGACGGCGCCGCGGTGCGCCGCATCGGCACGGTGCCTTACGCCGCCGCCTCCACTTTCGGGAGCCGGGTGGTCTCGCATGCCTCGCTGCCGTTGCTGATCGCTACCGAATCACCCCGTGGCGCAGGACAATTCCGCGTGATGCACGTCGACGAGGGCGCGATCTGCACCACGATGCTCGACCTCTACCAGAACGAGGGCATCATCGCCGAGCCCGCGGGCGCGCTGTCGGTCACCGCGCTCGGCGAGATCGAACTGGAACCGGATTCGACCGTGGTGTGCCTGGTATCCGGCGGCAACAACGATGTCTCGCGCTACGGCGAGATCATCGAACGCTCGCTGGTGCATCGCGGCCTGAAGCACTACTTCCTGGTGGACTTCCCCCAGGAGCCAGGTGCGCTGCGGCGATTCCTCGACGAGGTACTCGGGCCCGACGACGACATCACCATGTTCGAATACGTCAAGCGCAACAACCGCGAAACCGGCGCGGCGCTGGTCGGCATCGAACTCGGCACCCGCGACGGACTGGATTCGCTGTTGGAACGGATGCGCGAATCCCCCATCCGGTGCGAACGGCTCGAACCGGGTTCCCCGGCGTACCGCTATCTCACCTGACGCGCCCCCTACGCGGCCGCCTCCCTCGTGATGACGGGGGCGGGCCGCTTGGCCCCGCGCAGGCAGTTCATCATCAGCGGTAGCAACCACATCGCCGACACCTGGTCGACGCTCATCTGCGGCACCGCCAGCCGGTTGTGCACGAATCCGACGGACAGACCCAGTCGCGGTTCGGCCCAGCCGAAGGAGCCGCCGAGCCCGATATGACCGAGACCTTCGTGCGCGTAGGGAACGGGCAGCGAGTGATAGCCCAGATGCCAGAGCATCGGCACGTAGAACAGCGCGTGGTCGAGTTGGTAGCTGCGAATCCGGCGCAGTTGGGTGATGGTGTGCGCGGAGAGGTAGCGGCGACCGTCGACCATGCCGTCGTTGGCCAGCGCCCCGTACACGGTCGCGAGGCCGCTCGCGGTGCACACGCCGTTGCCCGCGCCGAGTTCGGTGTCCAGGATCGGCGGGGCCTCGCCTTCCAGGATGGCCTCGACGCCCGGCATGAGCAGGGCGCGGGCGGCAGCTCCGGCCGGGCCGGGGATGCCGAAGGTGCGGCCGAGGATCCGCGCGCCGAGCGGACCGCCGAACAGCCGCAGTTGATTGCCCGCGAGCGGGGCGAAGCTGGTGGTCGAGCCCGGCGGCGGTGTGCCGAGGTGGATGCCGTCGATTCCCAATGGCTCGGCGACCTCGGTACGGAACAGTTCGGACATGCCCCGCCCGGTGACCGCGCGGGCCAGACCCGCCATCAGCCAGCCGAAGGTGAGCGCGTGATAGGTGGGAACGCCGAGCAGCCGGTCGGGTTTCGCCGCGGCGAGCCGCTCCTCCATGAGCCGGTGGTCCAGTATCTCGCTGACCTCGGTCGCGACCGTACTGAGCGAGGACAGCCCCGCCCGGTGGGTCATCGCCTGCTGCACGGTGATGGCGCCTTTGCCGTTGGCGGCGAATTCCGGCCAGTATTCGGCGACGGGGGCGGCGTAGTCGAGTAATCCGCGATCGGCGAGCCGATGGATGACGGTCGAGGTGATGCCCTTGGTGGCGGAGAAGACGATCGTGCCGGTATCCCCGGTCCACCGGGCCGATCCCGAGTGCTGGCCGGTCCAGATATGCACGAGCGGCTCACCGTGCAGGTGAATCGCCAGTGCGGCCCCCGCGCCGCGGCGACGCCCGAAAGCTCTCGCGAAAGCCCGCACCAGCGGGCCGAATTCGGCAGTCGCGCTGCCGCCGACCCCTTCGGGTAGATCCACGAGATCCCCGGAAGCCACATTGCTCATTATTCAACGTTACTTCCAGTACCACGTCCAGCCAAGTATGTCTCGGACAGCTGAGGCCACAATGTTATTGCCCTGACATCGCGGTATCGATGACGGTGAACGAATGACCCGGCAGCGTCGCACCCGCGTGAGACAACTCCGGAGCGTCCCAGGACAGTACTTCGACGCCCGAGTAGCCGACCGTCACCGGGTCTGCGGACAGATTGCAGGCCAGCAGCAGCGGGCCGCGCCGCACCGTGATCCAGCCTCGCCGCTCGTCGTAGTCGACGCCGACGTCGGCCAGCCACGGATCGGTGATCTCGGCTCGGGTCCGCCGCAGATCGATCAACGCTCGATAGCACGCGAGCAGCCGGGAGTGGCCGTCGCGCTCGGGTTCGGTCCAATCCAGTTTCGATCGCAGGAAAGTCTCGGGATCCTGCGGGTCGGGCACGTCGTCGCTCGACCAGCCGTGTTCGGCGAACTCGGCCTTGCGGCCCCGCGCGGTGGCGGCGCCGATCACCGGATCGGTATGGGAGGTGAAGAACAGGAACGGCGTGCGCGCGCCCCACTCCTCGCCCATGAACAACATCGGCGTGAAAGCGGAGAGCAGCACAAGTGCGGCCTTGATCGCGAGTTGGCCGTCGGTGAGATAGGCGCTCGGCCGGTCGCCGATGGCCCGGTTGCCGATCTGATCGTGGGTGCAGGTGTAGGCCAGCAGCGCGCTCGCCGGAATCAGGGTCCGATCGAGCGGCCTGCCGTGGGTGCGTCCGCGGAAACTCGACCACGTCCCCGCGTGGAAGAAGCCGTGGGTCAGGGTCTTCGCCAATGATTCCAGCGCGCCGAAATCGGCGTAGTAACCCTGCCGCTCGCCGGATACCGCGGTGTGCACGGCGTGATGCAGATCGTCGTTCCACTGCCCGCTCAACCCGTAGCCGCCCGCGGCGGGCGGGGTGATCAGACGCGGGTCGTTGAGGTCGCTTTCCGCGATGAGGGTGAGCGGTCTGCGCACATGCGCGGCGAGCGCGGTGGTTTCGGTCGCCAACGCGGCGAGCAGATGGGTGGCCGTACGGTCGACGAGGGCGTGCACCGCGTCGAGGCGCAGTGCGTCGATATGGAAATCGCGCAGCCATCGCAGGGCGTTATCGATGATGTGGCGGCGCACCGGATCGGAATCGGGGCCGTCCAGATTCAGGCTCTGACCCCAGGTATTGCGCCCGTCGGTGAGATACGGGCCGAAACGCGGCAGGTAGTTGCCCGACGGCCCGAGGTGGTTGTAGACGACATCGAGCGCCACCGCCAGCCCCCTGGCATGGCAGGCGTTCACGAACCGCTGCAAACCGTCCGGTCCGCCGTAGGGTTCGTGCACCGCGTACCAGAGCACGCCGTCATAGCCCCAGTTGTGAGTGCCGTCGAAGGCGTTCACCGGCATCAACTCGACCACCGTGATGCCGAGATCGACCAGATGATCCAACCGCTCGATCGCGGAATCGAAGGTGCCATCGGGTGTGAACGTGCCGATATGCAGTTCGTAGTAGACGGCCCCGGCCAGCGGACGTCCCGTCCACGCCGCGTCGGTCCAGCGGGCCGGGTCGAGCGTATGCACCGCCGACCTGGCGTGGACGCCGTCCGGTTGTCTCGGCGAGCGCGGGTCGGGCAGCACCGTGGGATCGTCGTCGAGCAGGTAGCCGTAGCGCGTCCCGGATTCGGCGGGCGCCTCTGCGCGCCACCAACCGTCCGCCGAACGCGTCATGGGATGCGCGATCCCCTCCAGATCCAATCGCACCGACTCCGCCCGCGGAGCCCATACCTCGAAGGAAGTCACCGCGCCAGCGAAAGAGGTCACCGCGCCAGCAAAGGAAGTCACCGCGCCAGCATGGCACGGGCCGCACGATCCGGCCCGGCGAGCCCGACCCGCCGCGGGGGGCGGTGCGTCGCGACGCTATCCCTGACACAGTGGAGCGGTGGGATTCTACGGAGATCGGATCGTGCCGCGCATTATCGACGTGGCCTGCGGGATGCGGGCGAACAACCCGCAACGTGAACGCGCCTGCGCTGGCTTGCACGGCCGGGTGGTGGAGATCGGCTTCGGTTCGGGATTGAATGTGCCGTTCTATCCGGCGGCGGTCGGATCGGTCAGCGCGGTGGAACCCGCCGACCTCGGATGGCGTCTGGCGAGTAGGCGCCTCGCCTCGGCCACCGTGCCGATCGAGCGGGCCGGGCTGGACGGCCAGGCCCTCCCCTTCGCCGACGACAGCTTCGATTGCGCCTTGTCCACCTGGACCATGTGCACCATCCCGGATATCGCCGCGGCGCTCGCCGAATTGCGGCGGGTGCTCACCCCCGGCGGCACCCTGCATTTCGTGGAGCACGGACTCGCCCCGGATGCCCCGGTACAACGTTGGCAGAACCGGCTGAATCCCGTCCAGAAGACGGTGGCGGGCGGCTGCAACCTGAATCGGGATATCCGCGGACTCGTCGAGGCGGCGGGCTATGAGATCCGCGATATCGACGTGTTCTACGCCAAGGACACGCCGAAGATCCTCGGCGCGCTCTCCCTGGGCGTCGCGGTCTCCGCCTGAACGGTCAGACTCCGAGGCAGCCGGGGCCGAGTAACGCCTTCAGATCGCCCATCAGCGCCGAGGAAGGCGAAACACGCAGGCTGTCATCGAGTTTCAGCAGCGTGGTCTTCTCGCGAGCTCCGACGTGACGCAGGTGTACGTCGGAGGTGCCGGGATGACGCGACAGCACCCGCTTGAGTTCACCGACCTTGTCGGGGGTGCACATCCGGGTGGTGAGGGTGACCGCGAGCGGTTTGGCGACACCGATCGCGGAGAGGTCGGGTACGACGAGATCGTTGGCGATCAACGAGATCCGGTCGTCACGCACCGAAACCCTCGCCTTGACAAGAACCACCGCGTCTTCGACGACGTCCATGCCGAAGACCGAATACGACTGGGGGAAGAACAGCACCTCGACGCCGCCGGTCAGATCCTCCAACTGCGCCGACGCCCAGGCCAGACCGTTCTTGTTGATGCGCCGGTTCACCGAGGCGAGGATGCCGCCGATGGTGACCTGCGCCCCGTCCTTGACATCGCCTTCCAGAATCGCCGGAATCGGCGTATCCACCTGCGAGGCGAGGACATGTTCGACACCGTTGAGCGGATGCCCCGAGACGTAGAGACCGAGCATCTCGCGTTCGAGCGCCAGCTTGTGCTTGGTCTCCCACTCGTCGGCGGGAACGGCCACATTGAATACCGAGGACACCGACTCGTCGGCATCCAAACCGCCGAACAGGTCGAACTGTCCGATCGCCTCGGCCTTCTTGGTGGTCATCACCGCGTCGATGGCGTCGGAGTGGATCAGCAGCAGGCCCTTGCGGGGATGTCCGAGCGAATCGAAAGCGCCCGCCTTGATCAGGGATTCGGTGACCTTCTTGGTACAGGCGATGGCGTCGATCTTGTTCAGGTAATCGGAGAAGTCGGTGAATTTCGACTTCTCCTTGCGCGCCTGGATGATCGAGGACACCACGTTGGTACCGACATTGCGGACCGCGCCGAGGCCGAAACGGATGTCCTTACCGACCGAGGCGAAGTTCTGCTCGGATTCGTTGACATCAGGCGGCAGCACCGTGATGCCGAGTTTGCGGCAGTCCGACAGGTAGACCGCGGCCTTGTCCTTGTCGTCACCGACGGAGGTGAGCAGCCCAGCCATGTATTCGGCCGGATAGTTGGCCTTGAGGTAGGCCGTCCAGTAGGAGATCAGGCCGTAGGCGGCGGCGTGCGATTTGTTGAACGCGTAGCCGGCGAACGGGAGAATCGTGTCCCACAGCGCCTTGATCGCGGCCTTGGAATAACCGTTGGCCTGCATGCCCGCCTCGAAGCCCTCGAACTCCGCGGCCAGCACCTCGGCCTTCTTCTTACCCATCGCGCGGCGCAGGATATCGGCTCGGCCGAGCGAGTATCCGGCCACTTTCTGCGCGACGTGCATGATCTGCTCTTGGTAGACGATCAGACCGTAGGTCTCGCCGAGGATTTCCTTCAACGGCTCGGCCAGCTCCGGATGGATCGGCTTGACCTCTTGCCTGTTGTTCTTGCGGTCGGCGTAGTCGTTGTGCGCGTTCATGCCCATCGGGCCTGGCCGGTACAGCGCGCCGACGGCGACGATATCCTCGAACGCGTTCGGCTGCATGCGGCGCAGCAGATCGCGCATGGGGCCACCGTCGAGCTGGAACACGCCGAGGGTGTCGCCGCGCGACAGCAATTCGTACGTCGCGGCGTCATCGAGTGGCAGGGTGTCCATATCCAGCTCGATACCGCGGTTGGCCTTGATGTTCTCCAGCGCGTCACCGATGACGGTGAGGTTGCGCAGGCCGAGGAAGTCCATCTTCAGCAGGCCGATGGCCTCGCAGGAGGGGTAATCCCATCCGGTGATCAGCGCCCCGTCCTGGGGCCGCTTCCACAGCGGGATCGCGTCCATCAACGGGTCACAGGACATGATGACCGCGCAGGCGTGCACGCCCGCGTTGCGGATCAGGCCCTCCAGCCCGCGCGCGGTCTCGTAGATCTTGGCGATATCCGGATTGGTGTTGATGAGTTCGCGGACCTCGGCGGCTTCCTTGTACCGCTCGTGATCCGGATCGGTGATGCCGGAGACCGAGATGTCCTTGGCCATGATCGGCGGCGGCAGCGCCTTGGTGATCTGGTCGGCGATGGCGAAACCGGGCTGGCCGAACAGCACTCGCGCCGAGTCCTTGATGGCGGCCTTGGTCTTGATGGTGCCGAAGGTGATGACCTGGGCGACCCGGTCGGTGCCCCACTTCTCGCTCGCGTAGCGCACCATTTCACCGCGGCGGCGATCGTCGAAGTCGATATCGATATCGGGCATCGAGACGCGCTCGGGGTTGAGGAAGCGCTCGAACAGCAGACCGTGCGGCAGCGGATCGATATTGGTGATACCGAGCGCGTAGGCGACGAGGGAACCCGCCGCGGAACCGCGACCGGGGCCGACGCGGATGCCGACCTCGCGGGCGTGATTGATGAGGTCGCCGACCACGAGGAAGTACGCGGGGAAACCCATTTCCAGGATGACGCCGATTTCGTAGGCGGCGCGGTCGAGGTATTCCCTTGGCGCGCCGTCGGGGAAGCGGCGCTTCAGCCCGAGGTCGACCTCCCTGCGCAGCCAGCTGGCCTGGTCGTGGCCCTCTGGCACCGGGAAGATCGGCATCCGGTCGCTGTGCGCCCATACGGCGTCGTAGGGCTGCACGCGTTCGCCGATGAGCACGGTGTTGTCGCAGGCGTCGGGGACTTCCGCGTCCCACAGCGCGCGCATCTCCTCGGCCGACTTCAGGTAGTAGCCGTCACCGTCGAATTTGAACCGGGTGGGGTCGCTGAGCGTCTTGCCGGTCTGAATACACAGCAGCGCTTCGTGATTGGTCGACTGATCCTTGGTGACGTAATGGCAGTCGTTGGTGGCGATCGCCGGGATGGCGAGTTTGCGGCCGACCTCGAGCAGGCCCTCGCGGACCCGGCGTTCGATGGAAAGCCCGTGGTCCATCACCTCGAGGAAGAAATTATCGGGGCCGAAGATCTCCTGCCATTTGGCCGCGGCCTCCAGCGCCTCGCGGTCGTGGCCGAGTCGCAGCCTGGTCTGCACCTCGCCGGAGGGGCAGCCGGTGGTGGCGATGATGCCCTCGGCGTGCTGGGCGATGATCTCCTCGTCCATCCGCGCCCACTTGCCGAGCTGCCCCTCGAGCGAGGCCAGCGAGGACAGTTTGAACAGGTTGCGCAGACCGGTCGCGTTCTCGGCGACCATCGTCATGTGGGTGTAGGCGCCCGAGCCGGAGACGTCGTCGCCCTTCTGGCCGGGGTCGCCCCACTGCACGCGCTTGGTGTCGAACCGGGAGCCGGGTGCGATATAGGCCTCGATACCGATGATCGGCTTGATACCGGCCTTCTTGGCGGAGTTGTAGAACTCCGACGCGCCGTACATATTGCCGTGGTCGGTCATCCCGACCGCGTCCATTCCCAGCCGTTTCGCCTCGGCGAACAGGGGCGAAATCTTCGCCGCACCGTCGAGCATGGAGTACTCGGTGTGGTTGTGCAGATGAACGAACGATCCGGACGAGGCGGCCAAGACGGTCCTTCCTCCCATGGGTCTCGACGGGGGTTGGCCTAGCGATTCTAGGCATGTCGGTATGACAAATTTCCGGAGGCTCGCGCTCGGTGACGGGACGTCCCAGGAACATTCCAGCGGGGATCGGCGTGTCGGTGTCGAAGATCACCGGCGCGTCGAGCGACTCGTCGTGCAGCCGTCCGATTTCCGCCACGACGACGGGTTTTCGGGGACCGTTCACACTACGCGATCCCCTGGCTCAACCCCGCTTCCGCCAGAGGAACTCACGCCGCCGGTTCGGCGTGGGTCCCCAGCCCGGCAGGACACGGCGCCCCGCCTCGAGTCCGATCTTGTTCGCCAAGGGTGTCCCGGAGTATCCGGAGCTGGTCATAGGCAAACTGTATGCCGTGTGATCGCTCTGCATCGCGGGATCGCGCCGCGCTCGGGGCAATCCGGATACCGCCATTCACCCACATCCGAATACGAAGAGGTGCCGATGATTTCGATCAGAGCAGGATTCGCACTTCCCGCCGCCTCGACTATCGCCACGATCGGTCTGCTCGCGGGCGCGGCGCCGGCGGGCGCGATAGTGGAGGGCCCGTTCGCCACTATCTACTCGCTCACCGACGGACCGTGCGTCGCACGGGTCGACGCGTCGGTCAGCGGTAACGGCTACCCAGACCACGCCGCGTTCACCGTCGACACGAATATGGTCGGCGTCGGCGATATGGGCGCGTGCACCCTGCCGGTCACGCTGAACTGGCGCAATCTCGACACCGGGCAGACCGGTTCGTTCACCACCATCGCCCGGGGGCCGGGGCACTGGAGCAACGGCGGCTATTCCGCCATCTTCGCACCCGGTATCGGCGATTTCACCGGCACCGTCGCCATCGACGACGCCTATGTCCCCGAGTCCGGCGGCGTCGACTTCACCGTGAGGAAATACCAGCCCTAACTCGGATATCCGTTCCACCGGGTGGAGCCGCCGGCGCGATAATCGGCGCATGAGCCCATCGATGCGCCATCGCGACTGCCCCCGATGACGACCGCCGTCGCGATCGTCGCCGGGGCGGCGCTGATAGCCGGTGCGCTGCTGTTGTGGCCGCGCACGCGACGGTCGGTGACCACCCCGGCCGAGCGGGCGGTGCATACGGCGTTGCACACCGCCTCGCTCGCGGCGCGACCGCTGCGCGGCGGGCTCACCGAACTGTCGGCGCAGCAGGCCGCGCCGCATCTACGGACCCTGACCGGGGCCGAGGCGCTCGGCGTCGCGGACGCGGACGCGACACTGCTGGCGTGGAACGGGCCGCACGACGAACTCGTCCAGCGGTTCACCGACGCCGCAGCACGCGCTATCGCGACCGAGCGGCCGGTGCTGGTGCCGATACCCGGTCGCGGCGATCAGGCCGGACACACCCTGATCGCGCAGCCCCTGCTGATCGAGAACGCCGGGGTCGCCGGGGCGCTGGGGGTGGTGACCACCGATCAGCCCGGCCCCGGCCACCTCGGCGCGATCGCCGAGGTGGCCAGGTACGTGTGCGGACAGCTGGAACTGGCCGAACTCGACGCGTCGCGGGCGCGGCTCGACCGCGCGGAGGTGCGGGCGCTGCGGGCCCAGATCAGCCCGCATTTCATCTACAACGCGCTCAACACCATCGCCTCGTTCGTACGCACCGATCCGGACCGTGCCCGCGAATTGATCATCGAATTCGCCGATTTCACCCGGTATTCGTTCCGGACCGCGGGTGAATTCACGGTGCTCGCCGACGAATTGCGCAATATCGAACGGTATCTGGCGCTGGAGCGTGCCCGTTTCGGTGACGCGCTCGAAGTGCGGTTGCAGATCGCGCCGGAGGTACTCGGCGTCGTCCTCCCCTTTCTCGCACTGCAACCGCTGGTCGAGAACGCGGTGCGGCACGGACTCGCCGGAACCAGGCGGGGCACCATTTCGATCGTCGCCGACGACGCCGGCGCCGACTGCGTGATCACCGTCGAGGACGACGGGGTCGGCATGGACCCCGAACTGCTGCGTTCGGGGGCGCTGGACGCTGTCGAGGCCGGATCAGGTCCAACGGGTTCCACCGAATCCGCCCACGTGGGACTGTCCAACGTGGACGATCGATTACGCGCCGCGTTCGGCAACGACTACGGCCTCGTCGTGGAGACCGCGCCGGGGGCTGGAACCAAGGTCGGTCTGCGCGTCCCCAAATTCCGCGCCGGAATTCAGGCGTGAGGGGCGTGCCGATACCGGAATCGGCACGATATGTCCTGCGCTTACGATGGAGCGATCGTGACACGCACCACCGATACGACGGCGACCGCCCTGCGGGTACTTGCCGTGGACGACGAGAAACCCGCGCTCGACGAGTTGGTGTATTTGTTGCGCGCGCAACCGGAGGTCGGCGAGATCCACCGAGCCGGCGACGCGACCGAGGCGTTGCGACTGCTGCGGGCGCATCCGGTGGACGCGGTATTCCTCGATATCAATATGCCTGGCCTCGACGGTATGGAGTTGGCCGGAATCCTGTCGGAATTCGCGAATCCGCCCTCGGTGGTGTTCGTGACGGCCCACGAAGACCGCGCCGTGGCCGCTTTCGATCTCGGTGCGGTGGACTATCTGCTGAAACCGCTGCGGGAGGCCCGGCTGGGCGAGGCGGTGCGCCGCATCATCGGCGCACGCGCCGCACGCGCGCCGGGGCCTCGGCAACCGCGCTCGGATCCGAACGAGGTCATTCCGGTGGAACTGGGCGGGGTCACCACGCTGGTGCACCGATCGAGCGTGAGCTGGGTGGAGGCCGACGGCGATTACGCGCGGCTGCATACCAGTGCCGGTTCGCATCTGGTGCGCATACCGCTGTCCGCCCTCGAGTCACGATGGGAGAACGCGGGTTTCCTGCGGGTGCACCGGTCGTATCTGGTGGCGCTGCGACTGGTGACGGGTTTGCGCGCGACCGGGTCGGGAACGGTGGTCTGTCTGCGCGCCGACGGCGCCGCAGCGGCGGTGGAACTTCCGGTCAGCCGCCGCCAGGTGCGCGAGCTGAAACAGCGTCTGGTGCACGGCCCGCGCCACACCTGGACGAACCGATGACCGGACCGCTGCCCCGCCCGGCCCGCACCCGCGTGGTGCTGGCCGAACGCCGGGGCGCGAGGCGGGTGCGGACCAGGGTGGAGGTGGCCGAGCAGACCGAGATCGGCGAGGCGATGGTCGGCGGGCTGATTCGCGCCCAACTCGGGCTGGCACTGCGGCTGGCGCTGGTTTCGACCCTCGTCCTGTGCTCGGTGCCGCTGGTGTTGCGGATCGAGGCGATCGCCTCGGTGGTGGTCCTCGGTATCCGGCTGCCCTGGCTGCTGCTCGGTCTTGTCGTCTATCCGGCGCTGTACGCGGTAGGGCGACTCTACGTGCGCCTGGCCGAACGCAATGACCAGGATTTCCTCGATCTGGCCGAGGACTGAGATGTCGACGACACCCGCATCGGACGGTCGGCGGCGCCGCGGAGCATCGCGGCGATGAGTGCGGCGACCGCACCCGCCCTCACGGTCGCCGCGCTCCTGCTCGCGGCCATCGCCACGGTGGCCATCGGCGCGTACGGCGTGCGGCTGGCGCGCACCACCTCGGATTTCCTCGTTGCCTCGCGCAGCGTCGGCCCCCGCTGGAACGCCGCCGCCATCTCCGGTGAATATCTCTCGGCGGCGTCCTTCCTCGGGGTGGCCGGACTGATCGCGAAGTACGGAGCGGACGCGCTGTGGTATCCGGTCGGATTCACCGCGGGATATCTGGGCCTGCTGCTGTTCGTCGCCGCGCCGCTGCGCCGTTCCGGCGCGTACACCGTGCCGGATTTCGCGGAGTTCCGGCTCGGCTCGGTGCGGTTGCGCCGATTGGCGGCGGTGGTCGTCGTGTTGATCTGCGGGGTTTATCTGATTCCGCAGTTCCAGGGGGCCGGATTGACCCTGCGGATTCTGCTCGGGGTGCCGAGTTGGGTCGGGGCCCTTGCCGTCGGCGCGATCGTCATCGCGAATGTGGCGGGCGGCGGCATGCGGTCGATCACGTTGGTGCAGGCGTTCCAGTACTGGTTGAAACTCACCGCGGTCGCGTTGCCCGCACTCGTGCTGCTCGGGCATTTCCTCGTCGAGGACCGGGAATTGGGCTCACCGGCCCCTCCGGTCGTCACCGAGCGCACCGCGGTCGACGTGACCACCGATGTCCGGGTGCGGGTGGCCGCCCCGCAACAGGTTTCGATCACCGGCACACTGGACGGCGACGCGGTGGACGCCGTCGTCCAGCTCACGCCGGGCACGCACGACGTGGCCGCGGGCACCGCATTGGTCCTGGAACCGGGTGCGACGGTGCCGGTGGTCGCGGGAGCGCCCGCCGACGGCGCGACCTGGCTGACACCGGGCGGCGGATTCGGCGGCAGTCATCCCACCTACCAGGTGTATTCGCTCATCATCGCGACCTTCCTCGGGACGATGGGTCTGCCGCACGTCCTGGTGCGCTTCTACACGAATCCGGACGGCAGGGCCGCGCGATCCACGGCGCTTGCGGTCATCGCACTGGTCGGACTGTTCTACCTGTTCCCGATTCTGCTCGGCGTGTTCGCCCGGCTCTACGTACCCCAATTGCTGATCACCGGCACCTCCGACGCCGCGGTCGTACTGCTGCCCGGATCGGTTCTGAGCGGGCTGCCCGGTCAATTGCTGGCGGCGTTGGCCGCGGCGGGCGCGATCGCGGCGTTCCTGTCCACCTCGTCCGGACTGCTGGTCAGCATCGCCGGTGTGCTCAGCACCGATATGTTGCGCGGGCGGATCAGGGATTTCCGGTACGCGGCGCTCGGCGCCGGTGTCGTGCCGCTGTCGTTATCGCTCGCGGTGGCCTCGCTCGATCTGTCCAGGACCGTGGCGCTGGCCTTCTCGGTCGCGGCCTCGACACTGTGCCCGCTGCTCGTCCTCGGGATCTGGTGGCGCGGACTCACCGCGGCGGGCGCGGCGGCCGGGCTGATCGTGGGTGGGCTCGCCTCGGGCGGCGCGACGGCGATCTCGGTCGCGGGCGGGGTGTCCGACGAGCCCGCAGGCGGGTGGCCCGCCGCGCTGCTCGGCTATCCGGCGGCCATCAGCGTGCCGCTGGCCTTCACGGCGATGGTCCTGGTCAGCAAGGTGACGCGCGGCCAGGACGGCCGGACCGTCGGTCGCGTTTTCGTGCGCATGCACGCGCCGGAACGGCTGGGGATGGGCGCGGACCGCGAACGTCGTTTGCGCACAACGTAATACGGACTCCCGCGCCGAAACCCCCTCGCCCGCGAGGTGGTAGGCGAATACGACCTTCGCCCATGCCGGTCGCCGGATTCGCCCTCCCCCACACTCCCGGTGCCGGTGACCGTTCGTCGCGGCCGGGTGACCGCTCACCGCACAGATCGGCAGCTTCACGGAGTGACCTCCGCCACATCGTCAACGGGGTGCTTCGGCGCGGCTACGGTCAGCGCAGTTACCCACGTCACACGCTAGGACGCCTCGCATGACCAGTATCGACCTCGACAAGGACGGCCCGGCCTCACGGCGCACGCCGACCGCCGAGGATTTCGCCGCCGTGCACGACAGCCCGCAATTCCAGGAACTGCGCAATCGCCTGCGGCGCTTCGTATTCCCGATGACCGCGGTATTCCTGCTCTGGTATCTCAGCTACGTACTGCTCGGCGCCTACGCGCACGACTTCATGGCGACCGAGGTGTTCGGTCACGTCAACACCGGACTGCTGCTCGGACTCGGACAGTTCCTCTCCACGTTCGTCATCACCGCGGTCTACGTCCGGTTCGCCAACAGGGAACTCGACCCCCGCGCGGCGGCCATCCGCAACCATCTCGAGGAGGACCGGGCGTGAGCACGCACTACCTGGCTGCCGGAACAGTCGGCGAACCTGTCGCCAATATCGCGATCTTCGCGCTCTTCGTCGCGGTCACCATGGTGGTGGTGATCCGGGCCAGCCGTAACAACACCACCGCCGCGGATTACTTCACCGGCGGGCGCGGCTTCTCCGGACCGCAGAACGGCATCGCCATCGCGGGCGACTACCTTTCCGCCGCGAGCTTTCTCGGCATCGCGGGCGCGATCGCCGTCTACGGTTACGACGGTTTCCTCTACTCCATCGGCTTCCTGGTGGCCTGGCTTGTCGCCCTGCTGCTCGTCGCCGAAATGCTCAGGAACACCGGCAAATTCACCATGGCCGATGTGCTGAGCTTCCGACTGCGGGAACGCCCGGTACGCACCGCGGCCGCACTGTCCACGCTGACCGTCTCGCTGTTCTACCTGTTGGCGCAGATGGCGGGAGCGGGCGGCCTGGTTGCCCTGCTGCTCGATATCGATTCCAAGGCGGGGCAATCGCTGGTGATCGCCGTTGTCGGCGTGCTGATGATCGTCTACGTCCTGGTCGGGGGCATGAAGGGCACCACATGGGTGCAGATCATCAAGGCGGTGCTGCTCATCACCGGCGCGGCCCTGATGACGGTGATCGTGTTGACGAAGTACGGATTCAATTTCTCCGACATCCTCGGCTCGGCCCAGGACGCGGTGTCGGGATCCACGAACAAGGCGGTCGCGGGTCGCGATGTGCTCGCGCCCGGCGCGCAGTACGGGGCCAACGAAACCTCCAAGCTGAATTTCGTTTCGCTCGGGCTGGCGCTGGTGCTCGGCACCGCGGGTCTGCCGCATGTGCTGATGCGCTTCTACACCGTTCCGACCGCCAAGGAAGCACGGCGCTCGGTCGTGTGGGCGATCGGCCTGATCGGCGCTTTCTACCTGTTCACCCTGGTGTTGGGGTACGGCGCGGCGGCCATCGTCGGACCGGATCGCATTCTCGCCTCGGCCGGCGGACAGAATTCCGCGGCGCCGCTGCTCGCCTTCGAACTGGGCGGGGTGGTGCTGCTCGGCGTCATCTCCGCGGTCGCCTTCGCCACCATTCTCGCGGTGGTCGCCGGACTGACCATCACCGCGTCGGCCTCCTTCGCCCACGATATCTACGCCAGCGTCATCAAGCGCGGCAATGCCGACGAGTCCGCGCAGGTGCGGGTCTCGCGCATCACCGCGGTGGTGATCGGCATCATGGCCATCGGCCTCGGCATCCTGGCCAACGGGCAGAACATCGCGTTCCTGGTGGCGCTGGCGTTCGCGGTCGCGGCGGCGGCGAATCTGCCCACCATCGTGTATTCGCTGTTCTGGCGGCGGTTCAACACCACCGGCGCGCTGTGGAGTATGTACGGCGGCCTGATCTCGACCATCGTCTTGATCGTGTTCTCCCCCGCGGTATCCGGCACGAAATCGGCGATGCTGCCCGGTTCGGATTTCGACTGGTTCCCGCTGTCCAACCCCGGAATCGTGTCGATCCCCCTCGCCTTCGTCCTCGGCGTGGTCGGCACCTGGGTCGGCGGTCGCACGCCCGAGGATCCGGCGAAGGCCGTGGAGATGGAGGTTCGTTCGCTCACCGGTGTCGGCGCCGAGCAGGCGATCTCGCACTGACCCACCGGTACGACCGGCCGCAACGGCGCGGCTACTTCCGTTGGGCCCCGCGATCGCCGGGGCCCAACGGAAGTCCGCCGATCATTCGAACAGTCGATAAGGAGACCTACGTTGACCAGCGCACCCACCGACCGCGTCCCCGCGGCCTACCCACCGTCCGCGGATTTCGTGGCGCAGGCGAATGCCGATGCGTCGTTGTACGAACGAGCCGCCACCGATCGCGAGGGATTCTGGGCCGAACA
>NZ_JBEXFQ010000059.1:0-28745 GCF_040606855.1 Nocardia sp. NPDC005366 | reverse complement strand
GCGCGGGAGTGGCCGCGATATGGTCGTCCGCGGCGTGCGGGGGTGTCGTCGTTCGGGATTTCGGGTACCAACGCCCACGTCATCCTCGAAGAGGCACCGGACACCGAAACCGTCGTGCTGGAATCCGATCGGACACGGATCAGCCCCATGCCCTGGGTGCTGTCCGGGAAGACCGCCACGGCATTGGCGGCACAGGCCGCGCGACTGTGCCGATTCGTCGCCGATTCGGACGTCTCGGCGGCAGCAGTGGCGGAGTCGCTGACGCGACGCACCCTCTTCGACCACCGCGCGGTGGTGTCCGGCAGCGACCTGCTCGAACTGGTCGCCGGGCTGGAATCGTTGTCGGCCGGGCGTCCACGAGCGAACGTGGTGTCGGGACAGGTGTTGCCCGGACGCACAGGTGTGCTGTTCTCGGGGCAGGGCTCGCAGCGGCTGGGCATGGGTCGTGAACTGGCCGATGCGTTTCCGGCCTTCGCAGCGGCGCTGGACGAGGTCGTCACCGAGTTGGATCGATGGCTGGATCGACCACTGCGCGAGGTGATGTGGGGTTCCGATGAAGCCCTGTTGGAATCGACTCGCTACGCACAACCGGCCTTGTTCGCCGTCGAGGCCGCACTTTTCGGCTTGCTGCGGTCTTGGGGTGTGACCGTGGACGCGGTGGCAGGCCATTCGGTCGGCGAGATCACTGCGGCCCATGTGGCGGGGGCATTGTCGCTGCCGGATGCCGCGCGGTTGGTGGTGATGCGGGGGCGTTTGATGCACGAATTGCCCGCAGGCGGGGTGATGGTGGCGATCCAGGCCGAAGAGTCGGAGATCACCGAGTTCCTCTCGCCAGAGGCGAGTTTGGCGGCGGTGAATTCCCCGACTTCGGTGGTGGTGTCGGGCGCCGCCGGGGCGGTGGAATCGGTGGCGGCTGTCTTCGCGGAGCGCGGGCGCAAGACGTCACGGTTGCGGGTGTCTCATGCTTTTCATTCGCATTCGATGGCGCCGATGCTCGAGCGGTTCGCCGCCGAGATCGCGGGAATCACGGTGTCCCGGGCACGAATCCCGGTCGTATCCAACGTAACCGGACAGTCTGTCGCGGACGACTGGGCGACACCCGGCTACTGGCGGGAACACATCGTTTCTCCCGTCCGGTTCTCCGACGGTGTGACCGCCATGGTCGAATCGGGGGTCACCCGCTTCCTCGAGCTGGGTCCGGGTGGCGCGCTCACGGCGATGGTGGCCGAACACATCGACCCCGGCTCGGCGGTGGCCGCGGCGGCAATGCGGACGTCGATCCCGGAACCGGTCGCGGTGTCGGCGGCGCTCGCCCGAGTATTCACGAGGGGTGCCGAGGTGGACTGGCCGACCGTGATCGGCGGCCGTCATGCGGCACGAATATCTCTGCCACCGTACCCATTTCAGAGAGATCGGTACTGGCTGACCCCGGCACGGCGGGAGAATGCGACGGGGCTCGGCTTGCGTGACCCGGGCCATCCCCTCCTCGGAGCGGTCATGGACAGCGCGCAGGAGCACGGCGTCGTGCTGTCCGGGCGCCTGTCCCTGGCCGAGCAACCGTGGCTGGCCGACCATGAGGTGCTGGGCCAGGTGTTGTTTCCGGGCACCGGCTTCGTAGACCTTGCCCTGCGCGCGGGTGAAGAGGTCGATTGCCACGGTCTGTCGGAGTTGACCCTGCTCACGCCATTGGTTCTGCCCGGCGACGGCGCGGTCCGGATCCAAGTGGTGGTGCGGGCGAACGAGGGGTCACGGGAACACTCGGTATCGGTCTACTCCCGTGCCGAGGACGCGGCCGAGTGGACGTTGCACGCCCGCGGTCTGGTGGGTGAGCCGACCGAGCTCGATGACCCGTTCGACTGGGAAGTCTGGCCGCCCGCGGGCGCCGAACCGGTGGATACGGAGTCGGCCTACGACGTACTGGCGGATCTCGGTTTCGGATACGGTCCGATGTTCCGGGGGCTGCGGTCGGCATGGCTGCGCGAGGGCGAGGCGTTCGCTGAAGTCGAGTTGGGAAAGGGCGCTTCGGGTGCAGGGTTCGTGGTGCACCCGGCGCTGCTCGACGCCGCTATGCACACCTCGTTGCTGACGGGCGGCCGATTGGTGCTGCCGTTCGCGTGGTCGGGGGTGAGGGTGCCCGCACGGGGTGCGGATCGGCTGCGGGTCCGGGTCGTGACGATCGGGGAGGAGTCACGCTCGGTGCAGGCGGCAGACGAGGCGGGTCGACCGGTGCTGTCGGTGGTCTCGCTCGCCGGGCGCGTGGCATCGCGGGACCAGCTGGTCGCCGGTGGGGTGCGGGACGCGCTCTTCGGCATCGAATGGAGCCCGGTCTCCCTGCCCGCGACCACCACCCCGGTACGGACCGCCGCATGGCGGGCAGGTGCCGAGCCCGATCCGGCGGCCGAGCTCGTGCTGTTGCGGGCCGACGGGGACGGCCGGATGTCGCCGCGCGATCGCGTCACCGGCGTGCTCGCGATCTTGCAGGCATGGCTGGCGGACAAGCGTTTCGAGCGGTCGCGCTTGGTCGTGGTGACACGAGGCGCGGTGGGTCTGCCGGGTGCGGACGTCGAGGACCTCGCGGGAGCGCCGATCTGGGGTCTGGTGCGTGCCGCGCAAGCGGAGCATCCGGGTCGGATCTTCCTGGTCGACAGCGACTCCGACGACCCGGACGTCTCGGCGGCAGCGGCGACCGGCGAACCCGAGATGGCGCTGCGCGACGGCAACGCCTGGATACCGCGGTTGACGCCGATCGCCACATCGGGCACGCCCGCGCCGATCGAAACCGACGGCACCATCCTGATCACCGGCGGCACCGGTGGATTGGGCGCCGTGCTGGCGCGGCACCTGGTGCGGGCGCATGACGCGAAACACCTGCTGCTTCTGAGCAGACAGGGAATCTCGGCTCCGGGGGCGGAGGAGCTGACCGCGGAACTGACCGCCGCCGGAGCCTCGGTGCGGATCGAAGACTGCGATGTCGCCGATTCCACGCGGCTGCGCGAGATCTTGGGCACGATCCCCGCTCACACGCCGTTGACTGGCGTCATTCATACCGCGGGGGTACTCGATGCCGGAATGATCGGCTCCCTGACGCCCGAGCGTGTGGATGCGACGCTGCGCGCCAAGGTTCACGGCGCGTGGAACCTGCACGAGCTGACCGCGAATTCGAACCTTCGCATGTTCGTGCTGTTCTCCTCGGTCGGCGGTCAGATCCTCGCAGGCGGCCAGGGCGGGTACGCCGCTGCCAACGCATACCTGGACGCGCTGGCCACCCATCGCCGCGCACATGGCCGGGTCGCCACGGCACTGGCTTGGGGACCTTGGGCCGACATGCGGATGGGCGCCGACATCACCGATCAGCAAATGCGCCGGATCCGCCGTCAAGGCGTCATTCCATTGAGCACGACCCAGGGGCTCGCGCTGTTCGATATCGCTCTCGCCCAGTCGAATCCGATGCTGACACCGGTCCGGATCGATCGCGCCGCCCTCGGTGTGCGCACCGAGGAGCTGCCCGCCCTGCTGCGCGGACTCGTCCGGACCACGTCGCGCCGGGACACCGTCGCCTGTCCATCGTCGGCGGAGATGTTCCGGCGGCTGGATGATCCCGAGCGGCAGGACCGGCTCCTGGACCTGGCTCTGGACACGGCTGCCGAGGTGCTGTCCTACGGGGCTGGTTCGGATCTCGCCGCCGACAGCGCTTTCCAGGACCTCGGCTTCGATTCCCTGAGCGCGATGGAATTCCGCAACAAGATCAAGTCGGCGACGGGGCTGCCGGTACCCGTCACCGCGATCTTCGACTACCCGACGCCACGCGATCTGGCGAAATACCTGACCGCGCAGTTCGGCGAGGGCGAACCAGCGCCGCAGGCCGAAGCGGCGGCAGTGCCGTCACCCGGCCCGGAATTCGAAAGCATGGATGCGGGCGAGCTGGTGCGGCGATTCCTCGAACCGCGGCCCGACGCCATGGAAGGCGTTCAATCATGACCTCGAACGAAGAACTGCTTCAAGCCCTTCGCACTGCGGCCCGGCAGCACGACACCCTGTTGCGTGAGAACGCCGAATTACGTCGGCGCGTGTCGGAACCCATCGCGATCGTTGGCATGGCCTGCCGATTTCCCGGCGGAGTGAATTCCGCGGCCGAACTGTGGGAGGCCGTGA
Source organism: Nocardia sp. NPDC005366 (assembly GCF_040606855.1). Taxonomy (NCBI): domain Bacteria; kingdom Bacillati; phylum Actinomycetota; class Actinomycetes; order Mycobacteriales; family Nocardiaceae; genus Nocardia; species Nocardia sp. NPDC005366. The sequence goes on along the minus strand of NZ_JBEXFQ010000059.1, from coordinate 24,593 downwards.
ACGACGGCCGTGACCTGGTAGGCGAGTTCCCCACCGATCGTGGCTGGGACATCGAGCGCCTCTACGATCCGGAACCGGGCAAGATCGGGACGACCTACACCCGCTCCGGCGGATTCCTCTCCGGAGCAGCCGAATTCGATGCCGACTTCTTCGGCATCGGTCCCCGCGAGGCCGTAGCGATGGATCCGCAGCAGCGCCAGCTCCTCGAGGTGTCCTGGGAAGCGCTCGAGAATGCGGGCATCGACCCGAAAGCTCTGCGGGGCAGCGATACCGGCGTTTACATCGGATCCTTCTCGTGGGACTACCTGCCGCGCATGGGTGAGGTCGCGCACGAGCTGTACGACTACATCCTGACCGCCAACGGCGGATCCGTCCTGTCCGGACGAGTCGCTTACCTGCTGGGTCTCGAAGGGCCGACGGTTATGGTGGATACGGCCTGTTCGTCGTCCCTCGTGGCATTGCATCTCGCCGCGCAGGCCGTGCGGGCCGAGGAATGCGGGCTGGCGCTGGTAGGCGGCGTCACGGTGATGTCCACTCCCGGCATGATGCTGGGTTTCGCGCGGCAACAGGGACTCTCACTCGACGGGCGCTGTCGTTCCTTCGCCGACGAGGCGGATGGGGTGGGGCTCTCGGAGGGCGTGGGTGTGCTGGTGGTCGAACGGCTGTCGAGAGCGCGCGAGCTGGGACACCCGGTACTGGCCGTGATCGCCGGTTCGGCGGTGAACCAGGACGGGGCGTCGAACGGCTTCACCGCCCCCAATGGTCCTTCCCAACAGCGAGTGATCCGGAAGGCATTGGCGAACGCCGGGCTCGGCGTCGCGGATGTGGCCATGGTGGAAGCTCACGGTACGGGCACCACGCTCGGCGACCCGATCGAGGCCCAGGCACTGTTGGCGACCTACGGTCAGCGTGCGGACGGGGATCCGTTGTGGCTGGGTTCGATCAAATCGAACATCGGCCACACTCAGGCCGCCGCGGGTGTCGCGGGTGTGATCAAGATCGTGCAGGCGTTGCGCTTCGAGCGCATGCCCGCGACCCTGCACGCGAAAGCGGCGACACCGCACGTGGACTGGACGGCGGGCCGCGTCGAGTTGCTCACCGAGGCCCGCGACTGGCCCGCCGACGGCGGTCCCCGGCGGGCGGGGGTGTCGTCGTTCGGACTGTCGGGAACCAATGCCCATGTGATCGTCGAGGAAGCGCCACCGGCATCCGATACGGTCGCGGTGGATCCTGATTCGCGTGAGTCCGTGCTGCCGTGGGTGTTCTCGGGAAAGACGGCCGCGGCCCTGATGGCACAAACCGGGCGCGTTCTGGACTATCTCGCCACCGCCGAACCGCAGGCCGCCGATGTGGCGGTGTCGTTGGCGCGGCGTTCGATGTTAGATCACCGTGCCGTCGTGCTCGGCGCAGGGACCACGGAACTGATGACCGGTGCGCGGGCGGTGCACAACGGTCTGCCTCATCCGGATGTGGTGTCCGGTCGTGTGCTGTCCGGGCGGACAGGGGTGCTGTTCTCCGGGCAGGGTTCGCAGCGGTTGGGTATGGGTCGTGAACTGGCCGAGGCGTTTCCGGCCTTCGCGATGGCGTTGGACGAGATTCTCGCCGAGGTGGATCGGTGGCTGGATCGTCCGCTGTGCGAGGTGATGTGGGGGTCGGATCAGTCGTTGCTGGAGCAGACCGAGTACGCGCAGCCCGCCTTGTTCGCGTTCGAAACGGCGCTGTTCGCGCTGCTGCGGTCATGGGGACTGACCGTGGACGCGGTGGCCGGTCATTCGGTGGGCGAGATCACCGCGGCGCATGTGGCCGGGGTGTTGTCGCTGCCGGATGCCGCGCGGCTGGTGGTGGTGCGTGGGCGTTCGATGCAGGAGTTGCCCGCGGGCGGGGCAATGGTGGCGATCGAGGCGGATGAGTCGGAGGTCGCCGAATTCCTCTCGGCGGAAGTGAGTCTGGCGGCGGTGAACTCCCCGGCTTCGGTGGTGGTGTCGGGTGCCGCCGAGGCGGTGAAGTCGGTGACGGCGGTTTTCGCGGGCCGCGGACGTAAGACGTCGCGGCTGAGCGTGTCCCATGCTTTTCATTCGCATTTGATGGAGCCGATGCTCGAGCGGTTCGCCGCCGAGATCGCGGGAATCACGGTGTCCCGGCCCCGCATTCCACTGGTATCGAACGTGACCGGGGAACGTGCCGGGGACGGCTACGCCGAGGTCGGCTACTGGCTGGACCATGTCCGTCGACCGGTTCGGTTCGCCGATGGGGTGGCCGCCATGGCTGCCGCAGGCGTCACCCGGTTCCTGGAGATCGGCCCCGATCCCTCGCTGACACCGATGGTGGGCCACAGCGTCGATGGCCGCGCTGCGCGAGCCATGGCCACCGCGCGCCGTGGCGCCGACGAGGTCACCGCGGTGCTGGCCGGCCTGGCGGATCTGTTCGTCGCCGGCGGTACGGTGGATTGGCAGAGGGTCACCGCGTCGCGGGGCGGGCGGTGGATAGCGCTGCCGCCGTACGCTTTTCAACATCAGCGATTCTGGCTGACGCCGCAGCCGCGCACCGACGCCACCGGTCTCGGGCTGAAGGGTGCGCAGCACCCGCTGCTGAGTGCGGTGATGGAGTCGGCCCTCGACGAAGGGGTCACGTTCACCGGCAGCATTTCCCTGGCGACCCATGCCTGGCTGGGTGACCACACGGTCCTGGGGCAGGTGGTGTTCCCGGGCGCCGGGTTCGTGGAACTCGGCCTGCGCGCGGGCGTAGAGGTCGGCTGTGACACGTTGTCGGAGTTGACGATCCTGAGTCCCCTGGTGCTTCCCGAGACCGGTGCGGTGCGAATTCAGGTGGTGGTCGGTGCGGAAGCGACCGGACCCACGGTCTCGGTGTTCTCCAGTGCCTCGGGCGAATCCGAATGGACACCGCATGCCCGCGGGGTACTGGCTTCCGGTGGCATGATCGGATCCACCGATTGGACGGTATGGCCGCCCGCGAACACCGAAACGCTGGATGTGGGACCGGCCTACGGGGTGCTCGAAGCGCTGGGCCTCGACTACGGGCCGGTGTTCCGTGGTCTGCGATCGGCATGGCGGCGCGGTGACGAGATCTTCGCGGAGATCGAATTGAGCGACGCGGCTTCGACGGCTGGGTTCCTGATGCATCCGGCTTTGTTGGATGCCGCCATGCACGCGTCGCTGCTGGCTGGCGGGCAGCTCGTATTACCGTTCGCGTGGTCGGGCGTGACGGTCCGCGCCGGCGCCGCGACCCGACTGCGGGTGCGGGCCGAGGTGATCGGTGACCGTTCGCTGTCTGTCGAAATGGCGGACGAGGCCGGCCATCCGGTACTGGCGGTGAGTTCGGTGGTCGGTCGCCCGGTGTCGCGAGAACAACTCGCCGCCGGAGGCCTGCGGGATTCCCTGTTCGGTATCGAATGGTCGGCCCCCGGACGCCCGGCCACGCCTGCGGGGCCAGCACCGGCGGAGATTCTGGATTGGCCGCCGAGTGAACCCGAGGTCGGCACCGCCGATGCGTTCGTGCTGCGGTGCGTTCCGGATTCGCGCACCGATGCCGTGCAACTGCGGCGCCGGGTCGGCGGTGTGCTGGAGGTCTTGCAGGCATGGCTGGCGGATCCGCGCTTCGAACGGTCGCGGTTGGTGGTGGTGACCCGAGGTGCGGTCGGTCTGCCCGCCGCCGAGGTGAACGATCTGGCAGGCTCGCCGGTCTGGGGCTTGGTGCGAGCCGCGCAGTCGGAGCATCCGGGTCGCATCGTCCTGCTCGATGCCGATATCGATGATCCGAACGTGGCGGCCGTGCTCGCCACGAACGAACCCCAGGTCGTCCTGCGCGACGGCCGGATGTTGGTGCCGCGACTGGCGCCGCTCACCGCACCCGCCGATTCGGCGGAGGTGGACGCCGGCGGCACCATCCTGATCACCGGCGGCACCGGCGGTCTCGGAGCACTGGTCGCACGTCATCTGGTGCTCGCGCACGGCGCACGCGCCCTGCTGCTGCTGAGCAGACAAGGGATGTCGGCTCCGGGTGCGTCCGAGCTGTACCGCCAGCTGACGACCGCCGGTGCGTCGGTGCGGATCGAGTCGTGTGATGTCGCCGACCCCGTTCGACTGCGCGAAATACTGGAGGGCATACCTCCGCACGCACCGCTGACCGGTGTCGTCCACACCGCAGGCGTGCTCGACGACACCGTGGTGACGTCGCTGACCCCGTCCAGAATCGATACGGTCTTCGCTCCGAAGGTCGACGGCGCCTGGAATCTGCACCGGCTGACCGTGGATTCGAACCTCACGATGTTCGTCCTGTACTCGTCGGTGTCGGGTGTTTTGGGTGGTCCAGGCCAGGGAAACTACGCCGCCGCGAACGCGTTTCTCGACGCCCTCGCCGCCCACCGGCGAGCCCGTGGGCTGGCCGCCACCTCGCTGGCCTGGGGCCCCTGGGCGCCGGAGGGAATGGCCGCGCGCCTGGCCGAGGCGAAGCGCGGCCGATTGAACCGGTCGGGCCTCGTGGAATTGACGGCCGCCGAGGGCCTGAGCCTTTTCGACCGGAGCCTCGCGTCCGGGGAAAGCCATTGTGTACCCGCGCATCTGGATCGAGCCGCGCTGGCGGTGCTGTTGCCCGCGCCACCGATCTTCGATCGGATCCTGCGACGTGACCGTCGTGCGGTCGAGCGTGGCGGTGGGCAGGCCGCCGCCCTGCGGGCAATGGATCCGCCGGCACGTCGGCGAACGCTGCTCGACCAGGTGCGCGGGCACGCGGCGGCGATCCTCGGCCACGCGGGCGCGCATCTCATCGACGCCGATCGGCCATTCCAGGAAATGGGCTTCGACTCTCTGACCGCGGTCGAATTCCGAAATCGGCTGGGCGCGGCCATTGAGGCCGATCTGCCCGCCACGCTCGTCTTCGACTACCCGACACCGCACGCCTTGGCGGACCACCTCGCCGAACTCGTGCAACCGGCGGGCGCCGCCGATTCCACGCAGCCGCAGCGGCACCGGACCGAGACGGCAACCAGCGCGAGCATCGCCGCGACGACCGGCCGGATCCGGGAAATGAACGAAGAAGACCTGATCCGCCTCGCACTCGGCGAAGCGCGCGGCGAAAAGTAGGCGGTGACAACCTTGACGAACTCCGACACTAGACTGGTCGACGCGCTACGCGCTTCGTTGATCGAGGCCGAAGAACTCCGGGCAGCCAACCGCAGGCTGACCGAGCCCCTGGCGATAGTGGGTATGGCGTGCCGGTATCCGGGCGGGGTCGATTCTCCGGCGGCACTGTGGACGATGGTCGAGCAGGGCCTCGACGGCATCGGAGACTTCCCGGCCGACCGTGGCTGGGATACCGCACGGATCTACGATCCGACACCCGGCGCCCCGGGCAAGACGTACACGCGTGCGGGCGGATTCCTCTACGACGCCGGCGAATTCGACGCCGGATTCTTCGGGATCGGTCCGAGAGACGCGCTCGAGATCGACCCGCAGCAGCGGCTGCTGCTCGAGGTGTCGTGGGAGGCGCTCGAGGATGCGGGCATCGATCCGAAGTCCCTGCGCGGGACGGACACCGGCGTGTTCGCGGGGGCGATGTATCACGACTACGGATCGCTGGAACAGGCAGGCTCGGTGATCTCGGGCCGCGTCGCCTACACGCTGGGCCTCGAGGGTCCCGCGGTGACCGTCGACACCGCGTGCTCGTCATCGCTGGTCGCATTGCATCTGGCCGGGCAGGCCATGCGGGCGGGGGAGTGCGGGCTGGCTCTCGTGGGCGGTGTGACAGTGATGGCGACCCCGCAGATGTTCGTGGAATTCTCGCAGCAGCAGGGGCTTTCGCCGGACGGGCGGTGCCGTTCCTTCGACGGCGGCGCGAACGGCACAGGGTGGGCCGAGGGCGTAGGTGTGCTTGTGGTCGAATCCCTCTCGCGCGCGCGAGAGTCGGGCCACCGGGTGCTTGCCGTGGTGGCTGGTTCCGCGGTGAATCAGGATGGCGCCTCGAATGGTCTGACCGCCCCGAACGGCCCCTCCCAGCAGCGAGTAATTCGTCGGGCGCTGGCCAACGCCGGGCTCGATGTCTGCGATGTGGATGTGGTCGAAGCACACGGCACGGGCACGAAGCTGGGTGACCCGATCGAGGCTCAAGCGTTGCTGGCGACCTATGGTCAGCGTGCGGGCGGTGAACCGTTGTGGCTGGGTTCGATCAAGTCGAATATCGGTCATACGCAGGCTGCCGCGGGTGTGGCGGGTGTGATCAAGATGATCCAGGCGATGCGTTTCGAGCGCTTGCCGGCAACGCTGCACGCGAAAACACCTTCGCCGCAGGTGGATTGGTCGGCGGGTCGGGTCGAGTTGCTCGCCGAGGCACGGGAGTGGCCGCGCAATGGCCGTCCGCGGCGGGCGGGAGTGTCGTCGTTCGGGATCTCGGGCACCAACGCCCACGTCATCCTCGAAGAGCCCACCCCGGATACCTCGGACGAGGTGGCGATCCCCCGTCCGGAATCGCGAGACCGAGCACTGCCGTGGGTGATCTCGGCGAAATCGGCGGCCGCGCTCTCGGCGCAGGCCGGACGATTGCTGGAGTTCCTCTCGACAGTGTGTCCGCCGCCGGCCGATACGGCGGCCGAGCTGGGCAGGCGTTCACTGTTCGAGCATCGCGCGGTCGTGGTCGGGGCCGATCATACGGACCTGCTCGCGGGTTTGAAGGCGGTGTCCGCGGGCGACGCCGCCGCGGCCGACGGGGTGGTGACGGGCCACGTACGGGACTCCGGCAGCCGGACGGCCATGGTGTTTCCGGGACAGGGCTCGCAATGGGCCGGCATGGGCCGGGAACTCCTGGCGAGTTCGACGGTATTCGCCGACCATATGCGCGCGGTGGATGCAGTGCTGTCGCGGTTTGTGGATTGGTCTCTGCTGAAGATGATTTCGGGCACGGGTATCGGCGTGGACCCGGAACGGGTTGAAGTCGTGCAGCCCGTTCTGTTCGCGGTGATGACATCGATCGCGCGATTGTGGGAATCGATCGGGGTCCGTCCCGATGTGGTGATCGGTCACTCACAGGGTGAGATCGCGGCCGCATACATCGCGGGCGGTCTCTCGCTCGAGGACGCCGTGCGGGTGGTCGTTGGACGCAGCCGGGCGATCGCGGCCATCGCCAGAACCGGCGCGATGGTGTCGGTGGCGGCGCCGGTGGAACGTGCTCGGGAGCTCATCGCGGGTCGTGGCACGGCGCTGAGTGTCGCCGCGGTCAACGGTCCTGCGGCGACCGTGATCTCCGGGGACGTGGACGCGTGCGCGGAACTGCTGGCCCGGTGCGAGCGCGAAAACCTCTGGGCACGGGCGATCCCGGTGGACTACGCGTCCCATTCGCCGCACGTGGAGCGGGTGCGCGGGCCGGTACTCGACGCCCTGGCCGGAATCGCCCCGCGCACCGCCGCGGCCGGTGGTGCGGTGTTCGTGTCGACGGTGACCGGCGAGGCGATGGATACAGCGGGATTGACCGCCGAGTACTGGTTCACGAATCTGCGCGAGACCGTTCGTTTCGACCGCGCCCTCGCCACTGCCGCCGGGGCGGGGTGCCGGGCGTTCGTGGAGTCCAGCCCACATCCGGTGCTGACGAGCGGCATTCAGGACACCCTCACGACCCTCGCCGCCCCCGCGGACAGCGAGATGACGGTGGTCGAGTCCACGCGCCGTGACGACGGCGGGCTGTCGCGTTTCCTCCTGTCGGCCGCCGCGCTGTTCGTCGCGGGCGGTCGCGTCGATTGGGCGGCCGTGACCGGCGGACCGGAGAGTCGTCGAGTGTCGCTGCCGCCATACGTCTTTCAACATCGGCAGTACTGGCTCACCGATCGGTCGCGTAGCGACGCGGCCGAACTCGGGCTGTGGCCGACGACCCATCCGTTACTCGGAGCCGTCGTGGACATCCCGGGCGACGACCACGTGATGCTGACCGGTCGTCTGTCTGCCGCCACGATGCCGTGGCTGGCCGATCACGCCGTGCTCGGCCGAATCCTCTTTCCGGGAACCGGTTTCATCGAGCTGGTCACGGAGGCGGCGGGGCACGCCGGGTGCGGGCAGGTGCGGGAATTGGCGATCATCACGCCATTGGTGCTGGACGACAACGCTGCTCGACTGCGTGTAATGGTCGAGGCGCAGGCGATAGACGGTACGCGCGCGGTACGCGTCTACTCTCGGCCTGACGACGGGGACGAGGCCACGGCCGAACTCGGCGACGTCACATGGACACTGCACGTCGAGGCCGTCGTCGCTCCGGTGCGAGGCCGGCCGGAGCCGCTACCGGATCTGCTCGCGTGGCCACCCGCCGATGCGGTCGCGCTGGATATCAGCGACGTATACGACCGGCTGGCCGACCTCGGGTACGACTACGGTCCGGCGTTCCGGGGTCTGCGAGCAGCCTGGCGACGAGGCGAGGAGGTTTTCGCCGAGGTTGCACTGCCCGAGAGCGTCGACCGCGCCGGCTACGGCTTGCATCCCGCATTGCTCGACTCCGCCATGCATGCCTCGCTTCTCACCGGTGAGGAACTCGTCCTTCCGTTCGAATGGACGGAAGTGGCGCTGTACGCGCCAGGGTGGTCCCGGCTCCGGGTCCGGGCCGAACGTGGCGGCCCGAACAGCATGACCGTCGAGCTGGCCGACTCCGCCGGCCAGCCGGTGATGCGCGTGGGCGCAGTGGCCGGTCGGCCGATGACCGCGACGCAGCTGGGAGCAACCGCGTCGCGCGACCGGCTGTTCGGCGTCGAGTGGCAGCCCCGGGCCCTGCCGTCCGGCGCACCCGCGGTCGTGACGGCCGACTGGGAGGACCTGCGCGCGGGCGGCCCCCGGGCCGAGGCGGTGGTGCTGCGGTGCGCGCCCGGCCCCGGGGAACCGCCCGAGGCCGTACGGGACACCCTCACCCGCACGCTCGCGGCGCTGCAATGGTGGCAGGCGCATCCGGAATTCTCCGAGGTGCCGCTGGTGGTCGTCACGGCCGGTGCGGTCGATCGGAAGGCGGAAGCCGGGCCGGAGCTGTCGCTGGCACCGGTGTGGGGTCTGGTCCGCGCCGCGCAGGCGGAGAATCCGGGCCGCGTCTTCCTGGTCGATACCGATACCGATATCGACGCCGTGACCGATGTCGACGTCGCCACCATCCTGGCCTCGGCCGAGCCCGAGGTGATGCTGCGCGACGGCGTCGCGCGGGTGCCACGCTGGTCGCCGCTCGCGGCCGAGATCGACGGCCCCGCACCGGACACCGCTGGAACGGTACTGATCACCGGTGGCACCAGCGGTCTGGGCGCGGAGACCGCCCGGCACCTGGTGCGAACCCACGGCGCGCGCCGCCTGATCCTCACCAGCAGGCGCGGCCGTGCCGCCCCGGAAGCGGCAGCGCTCGTCGCGGAACTCGAACAGCTCGGCGCCCGTGTGCACGTCGTCTCCTGCGATGTATCCGATCGTGAGGCACTTCGAGAAGTGTTGTCCGAGAACCTGTTCGGTGCGCCGCTCATCGGCGTCGTGCACGCGGCGGGGATCTGGGACAGCGGTACCATCGCCCGTTTGAGCCACACGGGCCTGGACGCGGTGTTGCGTGCCAAGGTGACCGGCGCATGGAATCTGCACGAGCTGACCCGGGACACCGAACTGTCGTTCTTCGTACTGTTCTCCTCGGTCGGTGGTCAGATCATGGCGGGCGGACAGGGCAACTACGCCGCGGCGAACGTGTTCCTGGACGCGCTCGCGACCCACCGGCACACCCTGGGGCTGCCTGCCACCGCGATGGCATGGGGCCCTTGGGAAGACGCGCGGATGGGTGTCGAGGCCAGTGCCCAGCAGATCGCGCGAATCCGCGACCGCGGCCTGGTACCCCTGGAACGTGCCGAAGGGCTCGAGCTGTTCGACGCCGCACTCACCACGGGCCGCTCCGTCGTCGCACCGGTCCGGTTCGACCGCGGCGGCCTACGCACTGCCGGGGACGAGGTTCCGGCCCTGCTACGAGCCCTCGTACCGCAGGCGCGCCGTCGCGCGACTGCCACGGTGGACGCACCGGCCCGAACCAGCGTGGCGGGCATGGATGAACCCGCCAGGCATGCGTATCTCACCGACCTCGTCGTGTCCACTGTGTGCGAGATCCTCGGCTCCGACGACTCCATGCCGGTCGGACCGGACGCCGCGCTGTCGGATCTCGGATTCGACTCGCTCAGCGCGATGGCGTTCCGCAATCGGCTCAAGGCCGCGACGGGCTCGACGCTCCCGGTCACGCTCGTATTCGACTGTCCGACACCGGCGGACGTCGCGAACCGGCTGTCGGAGGCCATGAACGCCGACATGAACGGCGTTGTCTCCGGTGACGGCAGGCCCCGAGAGGACACGGTGGGCGCGTTGTTCGCCACCGCTGTGTCCACCGGAAGGTTCGGGACCGGAATGTCTCTGCTGAACGCGGCGGCAGCACTACGGCCCACCTTCTCGACGAGCGAGGAACTCCGCGAGCCGATCCGCCCGGTGCGCCTGGCGGACGGTCCGGGCCGTCCATCGATCATCTGCCTGAGCACGCCCGCCGCCACCGGCGGCCCACATCAATACGCCCGTTTCAGCACCGCGTACCACGGTATTCGACCTGTCCACGCGTTGCCGCTGCCCGGATTCGCGCCGAACCAGGAACTGCCCCGAGACGCCGCCGCGGCGGTGGAGGTGCTCGGGGAAGCCGTGCGGCGCGCGGCGGGCGACGACGACTTCGTGCTGCTCGGCTATTCGGCCGGGGGTGTCCTCGCCTGCGCGGTGGCCCGGCAGCTCGAGGCTTCGGGGGCGCGCCTGCGCGGCGTGGTCCTGCTCGATACGTTCCGTCCCGAGGCAGGCGGCATGGGGGTGCCGGTAGACGAACTGTTGACGGGTCTGTACGAAAACGATTCCGCTGCGGTAGAACTGGATGGCACGCGATTGTCCGGCATGGCCGGCTGGGGACGTGTGCTGAGCGAAATCGTCGACCTGCGTACGGCATCGCCCACGGTGATGATTCGTTGTGAGCGTCCCTTCTTCAGTACCGTCGCCGAAAACGGCGACCGGCAACCATTATCGGCTATTCGACTGACCGGCGAGCAGGAGCTGGTCTCGATCGATTCCGATCATTTCGAACTATTGGGTACGGATGCCGAGATCACCGCGGCGGCCGTATCCCGGTGGATCGACGGTCTGCGCGCGCACCAGGCGCCGAATCAGACGATGGCGAAAACACCTTTCGATCAAGGAGAGAGCGCATGGGCGGAATAGCCGGTTGGATTTCGTTCGATTCCGACCTGACCAGAAAGACGGAGACCATCGCGGCGATGACCGCTGCCGTGGCTCATCGCGGCCCCGACGGCTCCGGCACCTATGTGCGCAGGCACGTGGCACTCGGGCACCGGCGCTTGGCCGTCGTCGATCCGGCGGGCGGCGGGCAGCCGATGCGCGCGCAGACGCCCGCCGGTGAGGTCGTGCTGGTCTACAGCGGCGAGATCTACAACTGCCCCGAACTGCGTACCGAACTGACGGCGCTGGGCCATTCGTTCGGCGCCTCCGCCGACACCGAGGTGCTGTTGCGCGGGTACCTGCAGTGGGGCGACGCGGTCGTCGACCACCTGAACGGAATGTTCGCTTTCGCGATCTGGGACGAGCGGGTCGAGAAGCTGGTCATCGCCCGCGACCGGATGGGCGTCAAACCGCTGTACTTCTATCCGACGCCCGACGGTGTGCTCATCGGGTCCGAGCCGAAGGTCATTCTCGCGAATCCGCTGGTACGCAGGGTGATCGACACCGACAGCCTGCGGGAGCTGTTCGCCATCACCAAGCCGCCGGGGTGGGCGATCTGGAAGGGCATGGCGGAGGTGCGGCCCGGCACGATGATCAGCGTGGACCGGCGGGGCTTGCACACGCGCACCTACTGGAAGCTGACGCCGCGAGTGCACCCCGACGATCAGCAAACCACCGTCGCCCGGGTGCGGGAGTTGTTGGAGGACATCGTTGATCGGCAGCTGCGTGCGGATGTTCCGGTGTCTGTCCCGCTCTCCGGCGGCCTGGACTCCTCGGTGGTGACCGCGCTGGCCGCGGCTCGGCTCGGTGCGCAGGGCCTCAAGCTGCGCACCTTCTCGGCCAACTACCAGCGGCAGGAGTCGATCTTCACGCCGGACGAGTTGCGCGATAATCCGGACTCGCCCTTCGTTCGTGAAATGGCCGACCTGCTCCAGACGGTGCACACCGACGTCATGGTGGACTTCGCCGAACACAGCGCCCTGGCGGCTCGCCGGGCGATCGTGAGTGCGGCCGATGTCCCGCTGGCCCTGGCCGACCTGGACTCCTCGCTGTATCTGTTCCTGAAGTCCGTGCGCGCCGAATCCACCGTCGCCCTGGCAGGCACGGTGGCCGACGAATTGTTCGGTGGATACCGCTGGTTCTTCGACGAGGAATCGGTCCAGGCGGACACGTTCGCCTGGCTGGCGTATCGCAGCGCGTACAGCGGCGACCGGCTGGCCGAGCTGGCGCCGCACATGCGAACGCGTCTGGATGTTGCGGGCTTCATTCATGACCAGTACACGGCGGCGGTCGCCGAAGTGGAGCAGCTCGGCGACGAGACGCCCATCGAGCGCCGGATGCGGGAGATGTGCCATATTCACCTGACCAGGCTCGGCCGAATCCACCTGTTCCGGATGAGCCGGGCATCGATGGCTCTGGGTCTCGAGGTTCGCGAGCCCTTCTGTGACCACCGGCTCGTCGAATACGTCTACAACACACCGTGGTCGATGAAGAGTTTCGATGGGCGGGAGAAGAGCATCCTGCGGCACGCGGCGGCGGACCTGCTGCCGGAGTCGGTGTTGTGGCGGACCAAGAGCCCGTACCCGTCGACCCAGGATCCTCGATATGCCGAGGCGATGCAGCGACAGCTGCGGGAGTTGCTGGGGCAGCGGGACAATGCCGTATTCGAATTCTTCGACCGGCAATGGGTGCAGGACGGAGTGGATATGGCTCCGGATCGCGTTCCGGGCAATGTCCGGGCCGGGCTGGATCGCGTACTGAACCTCAACCAGTGGCTAGAGGTGTATCAGCCGGAGATCATTCTCGACTGAACAAGCTTCTTCGCCGGAGTGAAATCGTGCACAATAGTGGCCTGCGGCGTCACGCACCCTTTCGTCGTGGCGTGAATTATCGAATCAATCGGCCGCCCAGTATTTATCGGTCATGCCCGAAAATTGAGGAATAACTGCATCGTCGAATTCTCCTCGGGGCGCGACAAGTTCGAAAAGAGCGCGTTAGTATCGACGCGTCGTTTCAGATCAGGTGGAGGTAAGTCAGTGGAAAGTCAGGAAAACAAAGAGTTCGAACTGCGGGGTTTCAATCACGTCGGGTTGATTTGTGACGACATGGAGCGAACCGTCGAATTCTATTCGGGTGTCCTCGGGATGCCTCTGGTGAAGACGATCGAGCTGCCGAAGATGCCGGCGGGCGGGCAGCAGTTCGTCTTCGACGTGGGCAATGGGAACGTCCTCACCTTCTTCTGGTTCGTCAACCGGCCGGGTGCGCTGCCGGGTTACTTCAACCCGCCGCCGACCGAGGGTGTCGACGAGGAGAAGTGGCAGACGCGGGTGAGCGCGGTGAACCACATCGCGTTCGACGTGCCGCCCGAGAAGTTCGAGGAGTACCGGGATCGCCTGATCGCCAAGGGGATCCGGGTCGATGAGATGAACCACGACAACAGCCCCTCGACCGTGGCGCAGGAGGTGAACCCGGACGTCTTCCATCGCTCGCTCTACTTCCAGGACCCGGACGGAATTCTCCTCGAATTCGCTTGTTGGATGCGCGAGTTCGGTGATGGTGACGTGGCGCACGAACCTCGCCGCGCCTCGGATCGCCCGGCGCAGCCGGTCGGCTGATCCCCGTGGGCAGGGGACTCCGTTGTGCTTCGGAGTTCCCTGCCCGCTTCCATTCGGGGCGCCGCCGAGGCGCCCGCTCGGCCCGATCCTGGGAAGTGTTCTATGAGGTCGAAATACGATGTGATCGTGGTGGGCGCGCGGTGCGCGGGATCGACCACAGCAATGTTGCTGGCGCGCAGGGGATATCGCGTACTCGCGGTCGACCGCGCCACGTTCCCGAGTGATGCCCTGTCGACGCACATGATCAACGCGCCGGGCGTGGCGGCATTGCGCCGCTTCGGTCTGCTCGACGCCGTGATCGCCGCAGGCACCCCCGCGATCGACAAGTTCACCTTCAACTTCGCCCTCACGGACGGCCCGGTCAGTCTGTCCGGCAGGCCGTTGCCGAGTGATGGCATCCGTACCGGATATGCGCCCAGGAGAACGTTGCTCGACAAGATTCTCGTCGACGCCGCGGCGTCGGCCGGTGTGCAGATCCGTGAAGGCTGCACCTTCGACGAGTTGATTGTCGAGGACGATGTCGTGGTCGGTATCCGGGGGCACGATCGGGACGGCGTCACCGTAGAGGAACGCGCCCGACTGGTAATCGGCGCGGATGGGCGCTCGTCGCGGGTGGCGAAACTCGTCGAGGCCGAGGAGTATCACACCCGGCCGCGGCTGCAGTACCAGTACTTCACGTACTGGAGTGGGCTGCCAACGGACGGCTTCGAGATCTACAGCCTGCCGTCCCGCTGCTGGGCGGCGATCCCGACCAACGACGACCTCACCCTGGTCGTGGTCTGCTGGCCGAACGCCGAGCGGCTGGCCTTCCGTGCCGATATCGAGGGCAACTACCGCGCGACGCTGGAACTGTGGCCCGAGTTCGCGCGCCGGGTGGACCACGCCACGAGAGTGGAGCCCTTCAGTGGCGCGGCCTGCGCCAACTACTTCCGTAAGCCGTACGGCCCCGGCTGGGCGCTCGTCGGCGACGCCGCCTACAGCCGCGATCCGATCACCGCACAGGGGATCAGCGACGCCTTCGAGGGCGCCGAGTTGCTTACGACGGCAGTCCATTCCCACCTGAACGACAACCTGCCGTACGAGGTGGCGATGGCGGACTATCAACGGATCCGTGACCAGCGACGGTTGCCGCTGTACGAGCACACGACGCAGCTGGCCCGCCTGGAGGCTCCGTCGCCGGAACTCGAGCAACTGCTGCTTGCCGCCCGTACGGATCAGGCGGCCATGGACGGATTCGTCAGTGTGGGAGCCGGAACTATCTCTCCGACAGAGTATTTCGGTCCTGGAAATGTCACCGAGCTATTGGAACGAGTAGGGCGATGAGCCACGAGATGGAATACAGCGGAAAAGTCGCGATGGTCACCGGAGCCGCCGGAGGGATCGGTTCGGCGATCGTCGCGGAACTCGGCCGTCGGGGTATCGCGGTGGCGGCGGTGGATCGCGAGGCCGCCGCGCTGACGCGGGTGGCGGACGCGTGCCCCGAGAGCGGTGCGCACGTGCGCGCCTGCCCCGCCGATGTCGGCTCCGCGGCCGAGGTGCGGCGTCTCGTGGACCGGGTGGAGGACGAACTCGGGCCGATCGAATACCTGGTGAACGCCGCCGGTGTGCTGCACCCCGCCGCGGCGCTGGACGTCACCGAGGACGAGTGGGATCGCACCTTCGACGTGAACGCTCGCGGGGTGTACGTGGTCACCTCGGCGGTCACGCGTGCCATGGTGAGCAGATCGCGGGGCGCGGTCGTCACCATCGGCTCGAACGCGTCCCGGACGCCGCGGGCGGGTATGGCCGTCTACGCCGCCACCAAGGCTGCGGCCACCATGTACACGAAAGTCCTGGGGCTCGAGGTCGCCCGGCACGGGATCCGCTGCAATGTCGTCTCTCCGGGCTCCACCGACACACCCATGCTGCGATCGTTGTGGTCGGAAGACCACGGTGCCGACGACACCCTGCACGGGGATCTCGGCGCGTACCGGGTGGGCATTCCGCTCGGCCGGATCGCGAGCCCGTCGGATGTCGCGAACGCGGTCGCCTTCCTGCTCTCCGATCACGCCCGGCACATTACGATGCACGATCTGACCGTCGACGGCGGGGCTGGTCTCGGTGTCTGACAACAGGACAGCGCCGCAGGCGCGCATTCCCGACATCGACTCCTATCCCATGCCTGCCGAGTTCGAGCTGCCGGTCAACACCGCCTTGTGGGAAGCGGATCCCGCGCGTGCGGTGCTGCTGATTCACGATATGCAACGGTTCTTTTTGCGCCCTTTCCCCGCTGACGCGGAGCCGGGCCGGACGTTGCTGGCGAATGCGACGCTGCTGCGTGAAAGCTGCTCGAGGGCGGGCATTCCGGTGTGCTACACCGCGCAGCCCGGTTCGATGACACCGGTGCAGCGTGGACTTCTGCGCGACTTCTGGGGCCCCGGAATGACGGTGGCCCGCGCCGACCGTGAAGTGGTCGAACCATTGACGCCGAACGACGGAGACTGGCAGCTGACCAAATGGCGCTACAGCGCCTTTCACAAGTCGGACCTGCTCGAGCGGATGCGCGCGGCCGGACGCGATCAACTGGTGATCTGCGGTGTGTACGCGCACGTCGGGGTTCTGATCACGGCCTGTGATGCGTTCTCGTTCGATATACAGCCGTTCCTGGTCGCCGACGCGATAGCCGATTTCACTCCGGACGACCATCGGCTCGCGCTCGACTACGCCGCCCGCAGGTGTGCGGTGGTCGCCACCACCGACCGTCTTCTCGGCCAGCTGGCGCGGGTACGCGAGTCGGGAGAAACACGATGAACGCTGATCTCCTGCAAACGATTCTGGCTGATGATCCGCCGGCGTTCGCGCTGCTGCGGCGCGCGCGTCCACACGGCTCGGACCAGATCGACGTGCTGTTGGGCGAATTCGCCGAAGCCCGGTCGCTCGTCGAAATCGACGCGATGTGCACGCCGTGTGGAACCGGAGCCAGGCACGACGTGCTCGCGCTGGTGCCCTACCGGCAGATCTCCGAACGCGGATACCACTGCGTGGACGACGGAGAACCCCTGCTGCTCATGAAGATCCGACAGCAAGCCCGGGTTTCGGCACACGAAGTGCTGAGCCGCATCCCAGTACAATCGATGTCGGTCAGCGGCGGCGGATTCGACCTGTGCGACCGCGAATACGGCCAAATGGTGCGCCGGATTCTCGCCGATGAGATCGGCCGGGGCGTCGGCGCCAACTTCGTCGCCAAGCGATCGTACTGCGCCGACATCACCGACTATCGACCCCGGCACGCGCTTACCCTGTTCCGCCGCCTGCTGGAGGCCGAATCAGGTTCGTACTGGACCTTTCTCGTGCACACCGGCACGCGTACCTTCGTCGGTGCGACACCCGAACAACACCTCAGCTTGGACCGCGGCCTGCTGGCGATGAATCCGATCAGCGGCACCTACCGGTATCCGGATTCGGGACCGTCGCTGCCCGGAATCCTGGACTTCCTGTCCGACCTCAAGGAGTCGGACGAGCTCTACATGGTGGTGGACGAGGAACTGAAGATGATGGCCGGACTCTGTGAGTCGGGCGGTCGCCTGGTCGGGCCGTATCTGAAGGAGATGAGCAAACTCGCGCACACCGAGTACTTCATCGAAGGCAATACCACGCGGCGTCCGGCGGATCTGTTGCGTCAGACCATGTTCGCACCGACCGTCGTCGGCAGTCCGTTGGAAAGCGCCTGCCGTGTCATCAGCAGATACGAGCCGACCGGACGCGGATACTACAGCGGTGTCATCGCTTTGATCGGCGAGGACGAGCGGGGCGGGGAACGGATGGACTCGGCCATCCTCATCCGCGCCGCGGACATCGACGCCGCGGGCCGGATGAAGGTCGCGGTGGGCGCCACCATCGTGCGGCATTCCGACCCCGATGCCGAAGCGGCGGAGACCCGGGCGAAAGCCTCGGCAGTGCTGGCCGCCCTTGGCGCGCAGTCTTCGGTGCGGTTCGCCGAGCATCCGGAGGTCGTGACTTTGCTGAACCAGCGCAACGACAGGGTGTCCCGGTTCTGGCGCGCCGAGTCAACGGCGGGCACGGCCTCCGAGGGCGCTGTCGACTACGGCCGGGTCCTGGTGGTGGACGCCGAGGACACCTTCACCGCGATGCTCGGTCACCAATTGCGCACCCTCGGTGCGGCGGTGACCATCCGCCGCTTCGACGAGACCTACGATGTGGCGGACTACGACCTGGTGGTCATGGGTCCCGGACCGGGCGATCCGCGAGTGGCCACCGACGGCAAGATCGCCGCATTGCGCCGCACCCTGGATCGGCTGCTGCGCGAGAATCGGCCCTTCCTGGCCGTCTGCCTGAGTCACCAGGTGCTCGGCGATCTACTGGGCATGCGCCTGGCCCGGCGTGTCTACCCCAACCAGGGTGTGCAGCGACCGGTGGATCTGTTCGGCACGGTGCATCGCGTCGGCTTCTACAACAGTTTCAGCGTGCACTCCGGCACGGACACGATCTGTCGTCTGGGGCTCAGCGGACAGATCAAGGTTTCACGCGACGCGGCGACCGGTGAAGTGCACGCACTGCGCGGTCCGGGCTTCTACTCGGTGCAGTTCCACCCGGAATCGGTCCTCACCCTCGACGGCGAGCTGATCCTCGCGCGAATGCTCTCCGAGTTGCGCACGGGCGCCGAAGTCGGGTCCTATGACAGGATTCCGGAGCATCACCACACCGGCAACCCACTGTTGAACGGATTGATCGGAGAGATTCTTTTGTTGGCGCCGGGCCCGGATTCCGTGCCCTACGATCAGCCGTCGACGCTTCGGGCGCGGCGATCCGGCTGACGCCGGACCGCCCATGCCTCAATCCAGCGTCACCGCGATATCGTGCTCCCCGACAATCCGATTGAACGCGACCAGCCGTTCCAGCACTATACGGGCGCTCCACGGGCCACCGACACACAGCGCGCCCGGCGGGGCGGCGAGCAGCTCACGAATATTACTCTCGCACACCAGCTTCAGGACCGGCGATCCCGGCTCGAGGAGCTGCTCGACCTGCCTGCGCAGTGCCCGCTCGTAGGCGACATCCTGGGTCGACGGGTAGGGAGTCTTCCGGCGCTCGGCCACCGACTCCGGCAGCAGATCGGCGACCGCCGCGCGCAGCAGGCTCTTCTCGTGCCCATCGAAGGTCTTCATCGACCACGGCGTATTGAAGACGTATTCGACCAGACGGTGATCGGTGAACGGCACCCGGACCTCGAGCCCGACCGCCATGCTCACCCGGTCCTTGCGGTCCAGCAGCATGTTCTCCCAGCGGGTCAGATGAAGATAGGTGATCTCGCGCATGCGTGCCTCGTGACCGGATTCGCCGGGCAACACGGGGCATTCAGCGACGGCCTCGGTGTATCGCTGTTTGAGGTGCTCGTCCAAGCCGAGCCGCTCCCACAGTCCCAGGGAGTGCAGGGCGGCGATTCCGCCGGACTTGGAGGCGGAGGTGAACCACGGGAACGCGTCGGCCGCCACCGCGTCCGGGTCGTGGAACTGGTTGTAGCCGCCGAAGAGTTCGTCGGCCGCCTCCCCCGAGAGCGCCACGGTCGCCGCCGTGCGTATCTCGCGGCACAGCAGGTACAGCGAGTACTCCATATCGCTGATGATCACCGGAAGATCGAACGCGTCCAGGACCGCGGTCTGGACCGCGGGATCGACGAGTTCGGCATTGTCCAGCTCGACGATCACATGATCGACACCGAGGTGCTCGGCCACCTCCACAGCGTAGGGGGTGTCGGGATCCTTCCATGCGGCATTGGCCGTGAATCGCTGGGAGTGGCCGGCGAAGTCGACCGAATACGTGCGCAGCGCAGGTGCGCCGCGCTCCGCGAGCACCTTGGCGGCCAGCGCGGTGATGGCGCTCGAATCGAGTCCTCCGGACAGCAGCGAGCAGATCGGCACGTCGGCGATCAGCTGGCGCCGGACGATATCCTCGAGCAACTCCCGGACGTGGCCGATGGTCGTGTCCAGATCGTCGGTGTGCTCACGGGCTGCCAGCTGCCAGTAGACGATCTTCTCGATACCGTCGGCGCCGACCTTGACCACGGTGCCCGGACGTACCTCGAACATGCCGCGGAAAGGCGCCAGTTCGGGCGTCTTCGTCATGGTGAAGAACTCCCGCAGCCCATTGAGGTCGATCACGGCCTCGATATCGGGATGCGCCAGAATGGCTTTCGGTTCCGAACCGAAAACCACGCCGCCGTTCAGCGGCTGGTAGTACAGCGGCTTCACGCCGAAACGGTCGCGGACGAGTAGTAGCTCCTCGGTTCGGTTGTCCCAGAGCGCGAACGCGAATATGCCGTTCAGACGTTCTGGAAATGTGCTGCCCCACTGCAGATATGCCCGCAATACTACCTCGGTATCGCTTTCGGTCCCGAAGGCGTGACCGAGTCCGCGCAATTCTTCGCGCAATTCGATGAAGTTGTAGACCTCGCCGGTGTAACTGATCACGATCTCGGCCCCGGTCCCGTCGCGGGCGGCCATCGGCTGCCTGCCGCCCGCGAGGTCGATGACCGACAGGCGCCGGTGCCCGAGCAGCGCATGCTCGGAGACCCATATGCCCTCGTCATCCGGGCCGCGGTTGGCCATCGTCGCCGTCATGGCCGATATCGTGGCGACGCTGGAGGTCAGGTTCCCCCTGTGGTCGACCCATCCCGTTAGTCCGCACATATCTTCCAGTTCCTTCATTGTCCGGGTGTCGATATCGCACGGGACGTGCCGGGCTGGATTTCGATACACCGTGGGTGTTCCGGCCGTTGTCCGACCTGCGTGAAAGGCGCAGTAATACAAGCGATGTGTGCGCCGACTGTAACCCGGGCGCTGTTGTGCGGCAACGTGCTCGAGGTGTGAAAAAACGTTCTCGACAACAGAACTCGGTTTTGCGAGGATTCGGGCATCAAATCAGGTGCGCGTCGAGGAGTTGTGTAATGGTTGATTCGCCTAACAAGAAGCCAGCGGCTATCGCGTTGATGGAGATGATCGGGAACGGCTCGTTCGCGCAGGCGATATATGTGGCAGCGGATCTCGGAATCGCGGATGTGCTGGCGTCGGGTCCGATGACTGCCGCGGATATCGCGGAAAAGATCACCGCGAACGCGGATGCCGTGCACCGGCTGCTGCGATTGCTGTCGAGTCGCGGAGTCTTCGCTTTCGAGGCCGACGGGAGGTACGCGCTCAACGAGCTGTCGGATCCGCTGCGGTCCGACGCGGAGGTCTCGGTCCGGGCGTGGTCGTTGTTCGTCGGATCTCCCGAGCATCGGGAGCATTGGTCGCATCTGTCCGAGGGCATCCGCACCGGCGAGTCGGTGGTGCCGTCGGTGCGCGGGGTGCCCTTCTTCGAATTCACGCGGCAGAATCCCGCGTTCGGAAAGGTCTTCAACGACGCTCAGACCAGCGTGTCCGGCATGACCCTGAAGTCGGTGCTCGCCTCCTACGACTTCTCGGGATATCCCACGATCGTCGACGTGGGTGGCGGGCACGGCCGGCTGCTGAGCGAGATCTTGCTGAGCGCATCCGATTCCAGGGGAGTGCTCTACGACCTCCAGGCCGTCGTCGATGGCGCACGGGTGCGAATGGAGAGCCTCGGCCTGGCCGACCGGTGCACGGTTCGGCCCGGATCGTTCTTCGACGAGGTGCCGACGGGCGGTGACGCCTACATCCTCAAACACATCATCCACGACTGGAACGACGAGGATTCCGTGCGGATCCTGAGCAACGTTCGCGACGCCATGTCGGCGCAGAGTCGCTTGATTCTCATCGAAATTGTTCTGCCGGAAGGCAATACGCCCCACCTCGGGCTGCTCACCGACCTCAACCTGCTGGCATTGTTCGGCGGCAAGGAACGGACCGAAAAGCAGTACCGGGACCTATTCACCCAGGCGGGTCTGGTCATCGAACGAGTCCTGCCCACCGGCGGCCCAGCTGGGATCATCGAAGCCCGGGTGGCGCGGTCCTCATGAGCGCCCCGACCGATATCCCGGTGTTCCCGATGGCTCGCGATACCGGGTGCCCGTTCGATCCGCCGCCGCAGCTGCGCCGGGCGGACCGGATCACGCGGGTGCGCATCTGGGATGGCAGCGAGCCCTGGCTGATCACCGGCTACGACGATGTTCGTGCGCTGCTCGGCGACCGACGGGTGAGTGCGGATGCGACCAGGCCGGGCTATCCGATCTCGACCGTGGCCCTGCGTGCCGCCGTCCAGCGCAGCCGCCCGTTCATGTCGATGGACGATCCGGAACATGCGATCTACCGCCGGCTGTTGACCGGGCATTTCTCGGTCAAACGGATACAACGGATGCGCCCGTGGATCCAGCGGACGGCCGACCGACTGTTGGACGAGATGCTGGCGCAGGAGAACCGAGCGGCGGACCTGGTCTCGGCGTTCGCGCTGCCGCTGCCGTCCCTGGTCATCTGCGAGTTGCTCGGTGTTCCCTATACCGAGCGTGATCGATTCCACCGGCTCGCCGGTACCTCGATCTCGACGGTGACCTCCGCCGAGGAAGCCGGCGCCGCGGCGGAGGAACTGCTCGGGCTCATCCGTGCGGTGGTCGTCGAGCGCCGGACGAACCCGGGCGACGATATCCTCAGCCACCTGGTGGAATCCGGGCGACTCAGCGTCGAGGAGATCACCGGCATCGGCAAAATCCTGCTGATGGCCGGACACGAGACCTCCGCCAACATGATCGCGCTCGGCACCGCTCTGCTGCTCGCCAACCCGGAACAGGCTGCAGTACTGCGTGATTGCGACGATCCCTCCGTCGTCGAGAGCGCCGTGGAGGAACTGCTCAGATTCCTGACCGTAGTGCACCATGGTCGCCGGCGAGTCGCGATGACCGATATCGAGGTCGGCGGCGTCCGCATCGAAGCCGGCGAGGGGCTGATCCTGGCGATCGAGACGGCGAACCGCGATCCGCAGGCGTTCCCCGGCGATCCGGATGTCGTCGACATTCGGCGAAATGCCAGAAACCACCTCGCATTCGCGTTCGGACCGCACCAGTGCCTCGGCCAGACACTGGCCCGGATGGAACTGCAGGTGGCCTACGGCACGCTGTTGCGGCGGGTTCCCACGCTGACCTTGGCGACTCCGGTCGACGAGCTGCCCTTCAAACACGACATGCGGATCTACGGCCTGCACGCATTGCCGATCACCTGGTGATGTCGCCGATCGTTCACCGTACGAGCCCTTGATGAACAGGAATACTCCATGCGCGTCGTAGTCGATCGCGATAAATGCATCGGTGCGGGCCAATGCGTCTATGTGGCGCCCGAGGTTTTCGACCAGGATGACGACGGACTCGTCATCCTGCTGAAGGAGGATGTCGAAAACAACGGCGATACCGCGGATGTGCAGCAGGCCGAAGTCCTTTGCCCTGCCCGGGCCATCGTGCGCGGGGGGAAGTGACCAGATGGCTCAGTACATGTTGCTGTACCGGGGTCCGGCCCGGCCCCTGGAGAACTTCCCCGCGGAGCAGGTCCAAGCTCAGATGCGGGCATGGGCGCGGTGGACCGACCAGCTCAGCAGCGCGCTGCTGTCCCTGGGGGAGCCGTTCGGCGTGCGAAGCGCATTGACCGGCGACGGTTCCGACGTGCCGGTGACCGAGCTCAACGGCTACTCGGTCATCGAAGCCGAGACCATCTCCCATGCGCGCTCGCTGTGCGCCGGACATCCCTATCTCGACGGTGAATCCGGCACCTTCGTCATCGAGATCTTCGAGCTCACCCCGATGGGCCGCTGAAATGAGCGAGCCGATATCCGACGAGCGTGCGAAGCCGAGAGTGGGTCGCAATCTCTGGGAGGGTCTCATAGCATTGGGGATGTGCACGGCGCCGGTCATCCCTGCCTATCGGGAGGCGAGCGGCGAGTGTCAGACGCGTTCGCGGTCCGAGTAGGGCTGCGGGGCGAAATAGGATTGTACGGCGCGCTCGAACCACTGCTGTCTTGACCACAGCGCGCGGCGGCTCACGCTGCGCGGGGCCCCAAGAGGATGCTGGACGCTGGCGCCAACTCGTCCGCGCCGTTTGTTGCAGCACACCCCACACACCTGGCGTCGGACCGGGCCGACGTGGATGCACTCCCGGCGTCGGTGAGCCGCGTCTACGCTGGTCGAGCAGGCCGTGCGCAGCTGCCGCGTCGTGTTGTTGCGGAGTGAATGCGGTGGTCTGTCTGTCAGGACCACTGCTGCCAACGACGTTGGTATGCCGAACTCGCCAAAGCGGCGACCCTTGCCGATCTCGGTACCTCACAACCCCGGAACTGGCCCGCAGCCACATGGGGCGGCCAGCGGGCTCGTGGCATCCAGCTGGCCATGGTTCCTACCTTGACCGTGAGAGTCGCGCTTGCTGCCTCAGCCCAATTCCAGCAGTTTCTGTCGACGGAGCACGTGTGCGTACTGGCCGAGTCCCCCTCCGGACACCAGTACTGACCCCACAGGGGGTGGTGGCCATGGAGGGCAGCGCGGGTGACAACACCGTCGTCGGCGCGAAGTTCGTGGCCAAGCGCCACAACCTGGAGCTGGTCGTCCAGCGGATCAACCCTCCACCGACACCGACATGACGGCCCAGGTGGTGGCCTTCGCCCAGAAGAGGGTGGACCTGATCGTCGAGACCGCCACTGTGGCGCAGACCGTCTGGCTGGCCAGTGTGCTCGAGAGCCGCGGTGACAGCACTCCGGTGATGGCTACCCACATCAGCTGGGACCAGTCCGCGGT
>NZ_JBEXFQ010000058.1:0-28892 GCF_040606855.1 Nocardia sp. NPDC005366 | reverse complement strand
TAACACTCTTTCCCTACACTACTCTCTTCAGATCTCATCGAACGCGCCGTGGGCGGGATCGCGAATCCGCGTTCCCGCCCTCGGCGGTGGTACTGGGTGCTACTTACGCATCCTCGTCCAGGAGGTTGCGGGTGCGGTTCGGGTCCACCGGGATGCCCGGTCCGGTGTTCGTCGAGACCGTGATCTTCTTGACGTAGCGGCCCTTGGCGGTCGACGGCTTCACACGCAGGATCTCGTCCAGCGCGGCGCCGTAGTTCTCCACCAGCTTGGCATCGTCGAAGGACGCCTTGCCGATGACGAAGTGCAGGTTGGCCTGCTTGTCGACGCGGAAGTTGATCTTGCCGCCCTTGATGTCGTTGACGGCCTTGGTCACATCGTTGGTGACCGTGCCCGTCTTCGGGTTCGGCATCAGGCCGCGCGGGCCGAGGACACGCGCGATCCGGCCGACCTTGGCCATCTGATCGGGGGTGGCGATCGCGGCGTCGAAGTCCAGCCAGCCGCCCTGGATCCGCTCGATCAGATCCTCGGCGCCGACGGCGTCCGCACCGGCGGCTTCGGCCTCGGCGGCCTTCTCGCCCGCCGCGAACACGATGACGCGGGCGGTCTTACCGGTGCCGTGCGGCAGGTTGACGGTGCCGCGGACCATCTGGTCGGCCTTGCGGGGATCCACGCCGAGACGCACGGCGACCTCGACGGTCGCGTCGGTCTTGGCGGTGGCGGTCTCCTTCGCGAGCCGCGCGGCGGCCAGCGGGGAGTACAGCTGGGACTTGTCGACCTTCTCGGCCGCGGCGAGATACGCCTTGCTTCGTTTTGCCATGATTCTCTGTCCTTGTTGAAATCGGTTCAGAAGTGGTTATCGGGCCTGGCCGGCCCTCCCACTCGGGAGCGCGGTCGCTCAGCCTTCGACGGTGATACCCATCGAACGCGCGGTGCCCGCGATGATCTTGGCCGCCTGATCGATATCGTTGGCGTTCAGATCTTCCTGCTTGGTCTTGGCGATCTCACGGACCTGGTCCATGGTGACCTTCGCGACCTTGAGGCGGTGCGGCTCGGCCGAACCCTTCTGCACACCGGCGGCCTTGAGCAGCAGCCTGGCGGCGGGCGGGGTCTTCAGCTTGAAGTCGAACGTCCGGTCCTCGTACACCGAGATCTCGACCGGGATGACGTTGCCACGCTGCGACTCGGTCGCGGCGTTGTACGCCTTGCAGAACTCCATGATGTTGACGCCGTGCTGACCGAGCGCGGGGCCGACCGGCGGGGCCGGGTTCGCCTGGCCGGCCTGGATCTGCAGCTTGATGATCCCGGCGAGCTTCTTCTTCTTGGGGGGCATCTTTCTTCCTTGGTTTCGGTTCCTTACGGTTGCCGTAAGCCTGTTGCGGGCTCGGCCCGCATCCGGACGCGCGAGCCCGGCATCGAACACGGACCCGATCGACGCGCATCGGATCCGCGCACGAACCAACACACCTTACCGGGGCCGCGCCCTGGTCCTTCGCGTGGGGCCGTCCAGCGGCCCCCGCCGATCAGATCTTCGCGACCTGGGTGAACGCCAACTCGACCGGGGTCTCGCGACCGAAGATCGAGACGAGCACCTTGAGCTTCTGCTGCTCGGCGTTGACCTCGGAAATACTGGCGGGCAGCGTCGCGAACGGGCCGTCCATCACGGTCACCGACTCGCCGACCTCGAAATCGACCTCGATGACCGGCTTCGGCGTCACATCGGTGGAGGCGGAGGTTTCGGCGCCTGCCGCGGCGGGCTTCTTCTGCTGCTGCGCGGCCGGGACGAGGAATTTCACCACGTCATCGATCGACAGTGGCGAGGGACGCGAGGTGGCGCCGACGAATCCGGTGACGCCGGGGGTGTTGCGCACCGCACCCCACGATTCGTCGTTGAGTTCCATCCGAACCAGGATGTAGCCGGGCAGCACCTTGCGGTTGACGTGCTTGCGCTGGCCGTTCTTGATCTCGGTGACCTCTTCGGTCGGCACCTCTACCTGGAAGATGTACTCCTCGAGGTCGAGGTTCTGCACACGCGTCTCGAGGTTGGCCTTCACCTTGTTCTCGTAGCCGGCGTACGAGTGGATGACGTACCAGTCACCGGGGGCGCGCCGCAGCGCCGCCTTCATCTCGGCGACGGGATCGGCCTCCACCGGAGCGGGTTCGACCTCGGGCTCGGCGTCAGCGGACTCGGATTCGTCGACCACAGCAGATTCCTCGACGGTCTCCGCGGCGTCCACCGCGTCGTCGACCGGGAACTCGTCGTTGGTGTCGTTCTCCGGGGTGCTCACTGGGGCACTCGCTTCCTGTGTCGTCACGTACATCCTCTGCGTGCCGGGCCGGGCGCGGCATGAATCGCTCCGCCCGCCCCGGGATCGGCTACCGGTGTCGGCGTTCGCGGGTGCTCAGCCGAACAGCCAGTTGACACCTTTGATGAACGCCAGATCCAACCCGCTGATGAACGCGACCATGAAGATCACGAACACCAGAACAACGCTCGTATAGGTGACCATCTGCTTGCGGTTCGGCCAGATCACCTTGCGCAATTCCGCGACGACCTCGCGCATGAACTTGATCAAGCGTGAGATCGGATTCCCGCGCTTGGCCGCAGGCTTTCCCGCCTTCTTCGACGGGCGGTCGATCGTGGCTACCGAGCCGGTATCGACGGGAGCGGATCCGGCGCGACTACGCCGCGCGGAACGCTTACCGCTCGGCCGCGCCACCGCGTCGTCGTCATACGCGCCGCGGCGGGTGTCCCGCTCATCGCTCATGCTCGCGCCTCGCTCGACTCCGGCATGCGCGAGGCGTGCTGGCACAGTGCTCGCTCGCTACGCTCGCTCACGTCGATCCTCTCTGGTCGCTGGCATTCAGGGCAGGGGCGACAGGACTTGAACCTGCAACCTGCGGTTTTGGAGACCGCTGCTCTGCCAATTGAGCTACGCCCCTTCGGTTGGACCGGTGACTCTCGTCCAACCACTCTTCTCATATTCAGTTGTACTCGGTGCCACACAACACGCGCGCCGCTCCGGCGGTTGCCGGCCCCGTCGACGGCCCTTTCGGGCCGTCTGGAACCAGCCCCATAGAGCAGCGCGCAGCGGCTGGTGACCCCAGAAACCTGAGTCTACGTTACCGCCCGCGCAGATAGCCAATCAGGGTCAGCCGACCAGGTCAGGCCAGCTGAACCGTCGCGGTGGCGCGCCCGAAGATCTTCTTGCCCGCCGACTTCGCCACGATGGCGACGACCGCGGTCCGCGTCTGCGGATCCACCGACTTGACCTTGCCCGTGTACTCCACTTCGGTCGCCTCGTCGGAGCCGACATAGACCGGGCTGGTGAAGCGGACGTTGTACTCCTTGACCGCGCCGGGATCGCGGAGCCAGGACGTGACGAAACCGCCGCCGAGTCCCATCGTGAGCATGCCGTGGGCCACCACGTTGTCCAGGCCGACGAGTTTGACCACCTCGTCGCTCCAGTGGATCGGGTTCGCGTCGCCGGAAACGCCCGCGTAGTTGACCAGATCGCCGCGGGTGAGCCGGACGGTACGCGGGGGCAACTCCTGGCCGACGGCGATGTCCTCGAAAGCCAGCGCGCCGCTGTTCGGTGCGATGTCGGCGACGGCGGTCACCGGCGCGGGCGCCTCGGCGCCCGGCATCGGGGTGCGCGGGCGGTGAACCGGCGCTTCCTCGTCGATGCCGTGCATCAGCACATTGCGCACCGCGTCGGTCAGATTGGGATCGATATCACCGCCGCTGCGTCCGATGAGCGTGGTGTAGGTGGTGAGCACCACCTCGTCGTTCTGCGCGGTGACGATGTTCTTGGTGACGATGATGTCGCCGCCGAATGCCTGACGGAACGAATGCAAGTAGACATCGCAGGTCAACTGGTCACCGACCCGGATGGGACGGTGGAATTCCAGGATCTGGTCGGTCTGCATGATCTGGCTCAGGTCGTAACCGGTGACGATGGTCTCGAACAGTTTGCGCTGAGCCAGAATGCCGACGAGGGAGATGAAGGTCAGCGGCGCGAGCAGGCTGTCGTAGCCGTACTGCTGCGCGACATCCTCGTCCCAGTGCACCGGGTGGTAGTCCTGCACGGCACGGGCGTATTCGCGAACCTTCTCGCGGCCGACTTCGTAGTAGTCGTCGACGCGGTAGTGGTGACCGACCATCGCCGCCGCGTGAGTGGCGGGGTCGAAATCGTCCTCGCTCGCCTGGACCGCTTCTGCTGTACCGGTGTTCATTGTCACGGAAGGACTGTACCTATCTGACCCCGAGGCGGAGTCTCGGCGGAGCGGGCACGATGTCGCGTCGCTGATGCTCGGCGACATGCCCGCATGTTCGCGGCTGTGTCGACTGTCGCTCGCGGTCCACCATCGTCGAATCCGTAAACGCACTCAGGGCCGGACATATGTGTCCGGCCCTTCGCAGCTTCACGTTCCGAGATAACCGGGGTTCGCACCCGGTGCCCAATCACGCGGCAGCGGCACGCGTCGAATGGACTAGCGGGATTCGCGGTGTGCCCGGTGGGTTCCGCAATTCGGGCAGAACTTCTTCAGTTCCAGCCGATCCGGATCGTTGCGCCGGTTCTTCTTGGTGATGTAGTTGCGGTGCTTGCACTGCTCGCAGGCCAAGGTGATCTTTGGCCGGACATCGGTGGACTTCGCGGCCACGACATTCCTTCTTTCGGTCAACCAGATGGTCTGATCGGTTCTTTGGTAGCGATGGCCGGACTTGAACCGGCGACACAACGATTATGAGTCGTTTGCTCTACCGACTGAGCTACACCGCCACGGGTCGCATTGCCTAGATGACGCGCCCGGCTCCCTCTATCGTGGAAACGTTAGCGATGCCGAGTCGGTCACCACCGGCAATCCGGCGAGCCCCCTAACGGAATCGAACCGTTGACCTTTTCCTTACCATGGAAACGCTCTGCCGACTGAGCTAAGGGGGCATGACTAGCTCCGCACCGAATTCATCTGCTCGACTTCGGCGCGGCGAAGTCTTGAACGAGGTTACACACTTACCGGTCGCAGTTCCAAACCGTGTGGTCAGAGTGGGTTTTGCGGCCACCGTCTCGGTAGCCGCCCGCCCGCTCGACTACCGATAGTTCACGAACTGGAGCGCGATACCGAAATCCTCGCCCTTGAGCAGGGCGATGATCGCCTGCAGATCGTCGCGCTTCTTGCTGCTGACGCGCAGCTCCTCGCCCTGGATCTGCGCCTTCACCCCCTTGGGGCCCTCGTCGCGGATCTTCTTGGAAATCTTCTTCGCGTGCTCGGCGTCGATGCCCTGCACCAGAGTGCCGGTGATCTTGTAGGTCTTGCCGGAGGGCTGCGGCTCGCCCGCGTCGAACGCCTTGAGCGAGATATCCCGGCGGATCAGTTTCTCCTTGAAGACCTCCAGTGCGGCCTTGACCCGCTCCTCCGCCTCCGCGGTGAGCACGATCTTCTCCTCGCCGGACCACTCGATCGTCGCGCCGGTGCCGCGGAAGTCGTAGCGGGTGTTCAATTCCTTCTCCGCCTGATGCAGGGCGTTGTCGACCTCCTGCCGGTCGACCTTGCTGACGACATCGAAAGACGAATCGGCCACACTGCGCTCCTGTTCCTGACGGTCTTACGGGCTCGTTCGACCGGTACTACCGGTCACTGTCAGTTCTACCCGCCGAGCAGGGTCCTCGTCGCATCGCACGGCCATTGTCCAGCCGGTTTGCGTTACGGGGCGGGGTACGTTGTAAGCTGCACTGCGCGCCGAGAAGCGCGACGGCAGGTTGCCCGAGCGGCCAATGGGAGCAGACTGTAAATCTGTCGGTGAAAGCCTACGTAGGTTCGAATCCTACACCTGCCACCCGATACGAGTGAGCGAGCTGTCTACGCGGAAACGCCTACACAGCTCGCTCATTTGTTTTTCGGCCCCCGCTTTCGAGAGCCCCGTCCTCGGGGCCGGAGCGCCGCACCGTCAACTGGTAGCCGACGAGTGACTAGTACCGGCGCGGGCCGCCCGCCATCTCCTCGAGGCGGGCGATGCGCTCGGCCATCGGCGGATGGGTGGAGAACCAGCGGGCGGCGCGCTCACCGGCGCGGAACGGATTGGCGATCATCAGATGCGATTGGGCCGTCAACTGCGGCTCCGGCGGCAGCGGCGCGGCCTGCACACCGCGTTCCAGTTTGCGCAGTGCCGAGGCGAGGGCGAGCGGGTCGCCGGTCAATTCGGCGCCGGACTGATCCGCCTGGTACTCCCGCGAGCGCGAGACCGCGAGCTTGACCAGGGTCGCGGCGATCGGGCCGAATAGCGAGATCAGCAAGACCCCCAGGATATTCGGGCCTTCGCCATTACCCCTGCCGCCGAACATCGAGGCGAAGAAGGCCAGGTTGGCCAGACCGGAGATGACCGCGGCGAGCGCGCCAGCGACCGAGGAGATGAGGATATCGCGGTTGTAGACGTGGCAGAGTTCGTGGCCGAGGACGGCGCGCAGTTCTCGTTCATCGAGAATCTGGAGGATGCCGCTGGTGCAGCAGACCGCGGCATGGCGTGGACTGCGTCCCGTGGCGAAGGCATTGGGGGCGTTGGTCGGGCTGATGTAGAGCCGCGGCATGGGCTGACGCGCGGTGGTCGCGAGCTCGCGCACGATCCGGTACACGACCGGCGCCTCCAGTTCGCTGACCGGTTGCGCGTGCATCGCTTTCAGCGCGAGTTTATCGCTGTTGAAATACGCGTACGCGTTTACTCCGACCGCGAGCAGGACGGCGATCACCAGGATGGTCGGACTGCGGAACATGGCCCCGGCGAAAACGATCAGCGCCGAGAGGCCGACCATCAGACCGAAGGTCTTCAGCCCATTCGCATACCCGTGCATATCCGCCCTGTTCCGCCTCTCCGCGTATGAAGGCCAGGCTCTCGAGTGCGGCGAGACTGGCGTCGCACACCAGGTCAACGACACGCGCCACGGAAAGGTTCCTGATCGGTAACCACAGATCGCCGCCGGTCGGGACTCAACCCACCCGTTCGATGGTGTAGCGCACCAGGCGCTCGAGGGCGTCGTTGGCCGGACCGGGCGGCAGCGCGGACAGTTCGGTGTACGCGATATCGGCGTATCCCTGCAATTTCTCTTTCGCCAGCACCATGCCCCTGGACCGGGCGAGCAGCGCGAGGGCCTCCTCGACCTCGGCATCCGATTCCAGCGGACGGGCGAGCAGCGTACGCAGCCGATCGCCCTCGGCGCCGTCCTCGCGCAACGCGTACAGCACCGGCAGGGTGTGCACGCCTTCGCGCAGGTCGGTTCCGGGGGTCTTACCGGACTGTTCGGACGCCGAGGAGATGTCGATGATGTCGTCGGAGATCTGGAAGGCGGTGCCGACCGCGTCGCCGAGTCGGGCCAGGCGTTCGACATGCGCGGTATCGGCGCCGGAGAAGGTGCCGCCGAAACGACCGGACGCGGCGATCAGCGACCCCGTCTTCTCCCAGACCACGCGCAGGTAGTGCTCGACCGGATCCTGGGATTCGCGCGCGCCCATGGTTTCGCGCATCTGACCGGTGACGAGTTCGGCGAAGGTTTCGGCGATGATGCGCACGGCGTCCGGGCCGAGGGTGGAGGTCAGCCGCGAGGCGTGGGCGAACAGGTAGTCGCCCGCGAGGATGGCGATGTTGTTGCCCCAGCGCGAATTCACGCTCGGCGCCCCGCGACGCATCTGGGCCTCGTCCATCACGTCGTCGTGGTAGAGGGTCGCCAGATGGACCAGTTCGACGACGGTGCCCGCGACGATCAGCGCGGGATCGGTGGGGTTGGGCCCGAGCTGACCGGTGAGGACGGTGAACAGCGGACGGAAGCGTTTACCCCCGGCCCGTGCCAGGTGCAGCGCGGCCTCCTGGAGGAAATCCTCTCCGTCGGAGAGTTCATCGATGAGTAGCTTCTCGACCTGTTCCAGGGCGTTGCGCACGGTCGACGCCAGCTCGGTGTCACCGAGATCCACCCCGGCCACCACCGTGCTCTGCGCTGCCACAGCCGATGTACTCATCTCTTCTCCCAGCGATGCGTCCGACCCCACGGTGAAGAACCTAGCGTGTCCGCGCCGCGCGGCCCATGAACACCGTCACTATGCGGTGTATCGCCCACTTTTCCACACATTCGCCGGGGCGGGATCACCAGTGCTGGCGGGAGCGACCGGCGGCGGCTGACGGGTCCGCCGTCGACATCGGCGAGATCGCCCTGCAAGTATGGGCGCATGGGCTCACCGGATGTCACTCCCGCGAGCGGCGACGGGGACGCGCTGCCGAGCAGGGCCGAGGTGCTGGTCGTCGGCGCTGGTCCGGCCGGCTCGGCCGCCGCCACCTGGGCCGCGCGCGCGGGCCGCGACGTACTGCTGGTCGATTCCGCTGTCTTCCCACGGGATAAGACCTGCGGCGATGGCCTGACGCCGCGCGCCACCAAGGAACTCGAACATCTCGGCCTCGGCGAATGGGTGCGCGCCCACACCGTCAATCACGGCCTGCGGATGACCGGATTCGGCCGCGAGGCGCTGCTGAGCTGGCCCGCCGGATCTTTCCCCACCTACGGAAGCGCCGTTCCCCGAACCGAACTCGACGACAAGTTGCGCGAGACCGCGGTGAAGTCGGGCGCGCGAATGCTGGACGGCACGAAGGTGGTGGATGTCACTCGAGACGGGGACCGTATCGCGGCGGTGACGGTCGAGACCGCGGCGGGTTCGCGCACCATCGCCTGCGCGACTCTCGTGGTCGCCGACGGGGTCCGCTCCCCCATCGGCAAGATGCTCGGCCGAACCTGGCACCGCCGATATGCCTACGGCACCGCCGCGCGCGCCTACATCAAATCCGGGCGCAGCGACGATCAGTGGATCACCTCGCATCTGGAATTGCGCGATGCCGACGGCGAACTGGTTCCCGGCTACGGCTGGGTGTTCCCGCTCGGCAACGGTGAGG
The DNA here is from genome assembly GCF_040606855.1 of Nocardia sp. NPDC005366. Lineage (NCBI taxonomy): Bacteria > Bacillati > Actinomycetota > Actinomycetes > Mycobacteriales > Nocardiaceae > Nocardia > Nocardia sp. NPDC005366. Next base: position 19,966 of record NZ_JBEXFQ010000058.1, on the reverse strand, counting down.
TGAATATCGGCGTCGGCTCACTCGCCACCGAGGCCCGCCCGTCTCATATCGCGTTGAAATCTCTTCTGCGGCACTACACTTCGCAACGATACGGGGAGTGGCAATTCGAAGGTGAACTGCGGGCGATCGCGTCGGCGCTGCTGCCGATGGGCGGTGCGGTCTCGCATGTGGCCGGCCGTAACTGGGTGCTCATCGGTGACGCCGCCGGCTGTGTGAACCCGCTCAACGGCGAGGGTATCGACTACGGCCTGGAGGGCGGGCATATGCTCGCCGACCTCCTCGACGAACCGGATCTCACCCGCGTCTGGCCGGAACTACTCCTCGCCCGCTACGGGCGCACGTTCTCGGTGGCGCGCCGGATCGCGGGCCTGGCTACCCACCCGCGCATGGTGCCTCTCGGCGGACCGCCGGTGATGCGTTCGAAATACTTGCAGCGCACCGCCGTTCGGGTGATGGGCAATCTGGTCACCGACGAGGATCTCGACCTCACCGCGCGGGCCTGGCGGCTGGCGGGCCGCGCTTCCCTGCGCATGGACGAATTGCAGCCTTTCTCCTGATCCACGCGGAGTGAAAGCCATGGCGCACCCACCGGAACGAGGATTGCCCACGCTCTACCTGCTGCCGCATCTGCGCAAGGCACGGGATCTGGCGGATCGCCGGTACGCCGATCCGCTGAATCTCGATGAATTGGCCGCGGCGGCCGGGGTGTCGAAATACCACTTCCTGCGCGCGTTCGCCGCCGTATACGGGCGCACTCCCGCGGTCTACCTGGCCGAACGGCGGATCGAACGCGCCCAGGATCTGCTGCGCGCCACGAACCTCACGGTGACCGAGGTGTGCATGCTGGTCGGCTACACCAGCCTGGGGTCCTTCAGCAGTAAATTCCGCCAGCTCGTCGGCGTGACCCCGTCGGAGTACCAGGCGAAATTCGCCGACGGCGCGCCGCGTATCCCCGGCTGCTACGTCTTCATGCACGGTCTGTCCGACCGCAAACGCGACTGAGCGACCGCTGGACAGCGACACCGCAATTTCGGAGAAGCCCGGCGGACCCGCGGCGAAATAGCCTGGGACCCATGACGACGATTTCCAATATTTCCCTGGTCACCGTGTATGTGACCGATCAGGACGCGGCCAAGCGGTGGTACATCGACAACCTGGGCTTCGTGGAATCCGCCGATATCGCGATGGGCGACAACGGCTTCCGCTGGGTGACCATCGCTCACCCGGATCATCCGGAACTCGAGGTGACCCTGATGGTCCCCGGACCACCGCTGGACGACAATCTCGCGGACGCGATCCGCCGCGCGCTGGCCAACGGCACGCACGGCGCGCTCGGCCTGAGAACCGAGAACTGCCAGAAAACGTTCGAGGAGCTGACCGCCAAGGGCGTCGAATTCGTGCAACCACCCGCCGAACGCCCCTACGGCGTCGAGGCGATCATCCGGGATAATTCCGGCAATTGGCTGGTGCTGGTCGAGCCGAAGGCGTTCGATCCGGCGGCCTTCGGCGGCGAGTGACGACGGTTCGGGCCCGGCCCCGAAGCCGGGACGGGCCCGAACCCGCTTCGTCGTCAGGCGTTGGCGTCGCTGGACACCCACTGCTCGATGAATGCGCGCTCGCTGTTGAGCACCCGATGGAACAACTGTTCGGCCAGCGGCTCGATGGCCCCGCCGACCAGCGGAACCTTCACCTTCACGACACCGACCACCTCGATTTCCGCGCCTTCGGCAGTCGGGCGCATTTCGTAGGCGCCCGACAGCTCGCTGGCGATTCCACCGGTCGTGCCCTCGAAGACGCCCTTGGCGATTTCTCCGTCCAGGGCCTGCCAGTGATCGGTGCGCGAGAGGACGAGTTCACTCTTGAGCACCTTGCCCACGATGCTGGGAACCTTATCCTTACGTGCCTTTTCGGTCATATGGATGCGAATGGTGCCCGCGCCTTCGGGATGGGACAGTTCCAGGGTCGCGGTCGTCGCCTCGGCGAATCGGGCGTGCCACACGTCGTCGCCGGTGAGTGCCCGGTGGAGATCTTCGACCGGGACAGCGTAGGGCACGGTGAAGCTGAATTTTCGGGACATGGGCGCTCACGCTAGTCGAATCGCTCGGTAGCCTGTGGCGGTGTCGGAAACCAGCCAGCCCGAAAGGCGCGCCGTTCGCCTGCGGCGGGCGAAATTCGGTGTCTGCATCGCGGCGGCGGTGGTGAGCGTGCTCATGGGGCTGCTCGTCCTCGCGGCCTGGCGCAACGACTATCTGATCAGTTCCGACAAGGGTGTGACCACCGCCGAGGTGCTCTCGGCGGGACGGCTGCGCTCCGCGGTCATCTACGTCACCCCGGACGGCGAGACGCATAATCCCAAGGTCGGCGTGCTGTATCCGACCAATCTCACCGCCGGTGAGCGTATCAATGTGGAGTACGACCGCGCCGATCCCGATCTGGTCAGGGTCGCCGGCCGCGATGTGCGCGTCGCGCTGCTGCCAGCGCTCTCGGTGATCGTGGTGGCCTGGCTGCTCGCGCTGCCCACGCTGTGGATTCTCACCCGACTTGGCCGTCGCCGCCCTTGACCAGCGTGTCCGGCCCGAGCCGTCAATAGTTCGCCGGACGTTTTCGCGGATGTCACGTCGGCGTGGCGGGTCGGCGCGATCCGGCGGTCACGCTGAAGCGGTGCGCGTAGCCATCGTTTCGGAGTCGTTCTTGCCGAATATGAACGGCGTCGTCAATTCCGTCCTCCACATCCTCGACCACCTGGATCGGCACGGTCACGAGGCGCTGGTCATCGCGCCCGACACTCCGCGCGGATCACCCGCAGCCCCACGTCATCACGGCCGCTTCCGGGTGCACCGGGTGCCCGCGGTGATGGTTCCCAAGATCAGTTCGCTGCCGGTCGGATTGCCACAGCCGGGTATCACCGCCGCGATCGCGGAATTCGGCGCCGACGTGGTGCATCTGGCCTCGCCGTTCCTGCTCGGCGCGGGCGGGCTCGGCGCGGCCGTGCGGCTCGATCTGCCGACGGTGGCCGTCTACCAGACCGATGTCGCCGGATTCGCCAGGAGCTACGGGCTCGGACTCGCGGGCCGGGCCGCCTGGCACTGGACCCGGCGTATCCACGAGGGCGCGACGCGCACCCTCGCCCCGTCCCGCGCGGCGGCCGAAGATCTGGGCAGACACGGCATTCCCCGGATCCACCGCTGGGGCCGAGGTGTCGACATCGCCCGGTTCGCCCCGTCCGCGCGATCGGCGGATATGCGCGCGAACTGGCTCGCCGGATCCGAGCGACTGCTCGTCGGGTTCGTCGGGCGGCTCGCCCCGGAGAAACACGTGGATCGGCTCGCCGTTCTCGCTCACGACCCTGATATTCAGCTGATCGTCGTCGGTGACGGACCGGACAGGGCCGAACTGGCGAGGCTGCTGCCCGACGCCGTGTTCACCGGCGAACTCGGTGGCGACGAACTGGCGCGGGCCTACGCGAGCCTGGACGTCATGGTGCACGCGGGCGAACACGAGACGTTCTGCCAGGCCGTCCAGGAGGCGCTGGCCTCGGGTGTGCCGGTGATCGGCCCCGACGCGGGCGGCCCGCGCGACCTGATTTCGCACTGCCGCAACGGCTATCTGCTGCCGGTCGAGCGCTTCGAAGAACTACTGCCCAGTGCCGTCGGCGCCCTGCGCGATTCCGATATTCGGGCCCGATTCGCGAATTCGGCCCGGAAATCCGTACTGCACCGCACCTGGCCCGCCATCTGCGCCGAACTGATGGGGCATTACGCCGAGGTGACCGGGATGCGGATCCGGCTGCCGCATACGGCCTGAGCGCGGATCGTCGCGTGTGCGCCGGGTCACCGGCACCCCGTCCCACCTGCCGTGACAGCGCGACGTGCCCGGCGGCTTCGACCGCCACCGTGGTCGCGCGATCGGCCCGCGCACTAGGGTCGAACCCGTGGCGAAAACAGAGCAGCGGGAATCGTTTCGGGCCTCGCTCGAAAAGCAGCCGCACGAGGTCGCGTCGATGTTCGACGGGGTCGCGAAGCGGTACGACATCACCAATACCGTCATCTCGGCGGGCCAGGACAGGTACTGGCGGTGGGCGGTCCGCAAGGCGGTGGCGCCGCGCCCCGGCGAGCGGGTGCTCGACCTGGCGGCGGGCACCGGAATCTCCACACTCGATCTGGCCAGATCCGGGGCGTGGTGCCTGGCGGCCGATTTCTCCAAGGGCATGCTCGCCGCGGGACAGTTCCGCGATGTGCCGATGGTCGCGGCCGACGCGACCGCGCTGCCCTTCGCCGACAATTCCTTCGACGCGGTGACCATCTCCTACGGCCTACGCAATATCTCCGACAGCCAGGGCGCGCTGCGCGAGATGCTGCGCGTCACCAAACCCGGCGGCAGGCTGGTGGTGTGCGAATTCTCCACACCGGTTGTCCCATTGTTCAGAACCGTCTACATGGAATACCTGATGAAGGCGCTGCCCCGGGTGGCACGCACGGTGAGCAGTAATCCGGACGCGTACATCTACCTGGCCGAATCCATCAGGGCCTGGCCGAATCAGCGACAGCTGGCGATGCGGATCGCCGACGCGGGCTGGTCGTCGGTGAAATGGCGGAACCTGACCGGAGGCATCGTCGCGCTGCACCGCGCCTACAAGCTCTGAGCGAACCCGAGTGACGACACTCACGCGGGGCGGACAACCGCACCGTCGTGACCCAGGTTGCGGTTCGCGCCGCCCTGGGCGCACCGCGCCAACCGCCGTTCACGCAGGTCAACTCGGCTGATCCGAGCATCGACCGACCTCGGGAGCGCCGATCTCACCGCCGCGGAATCGCGCCGTGAGGAGAATTGTCATCTGACGATAACGCTGGGTAAATGCGGCGCAACGGCCGGTAGCCATTATCGGAGGCATGTCGGATGCAGTAACGGGTCGCACGGGAGGCACCGCCAAGACGGCGTGCTCCTACTGTGGCGTCGGCTGCGGAATCACCGTGGAGACCACCTCCGACGCCGCGGGTAAGCCGGTGATCGCCAAGGTCAGCGGCGACAGACTGCATCCGTCCAATGCCGGAAGGCTCTGTACGAAGGGCGCGACCCACCTCGAACTCATGCGCGCGCCGGGCCGGATGGATACCGCGTACCGGCGGCCCGAGCGCGGGCAGGCACCGGTGTCGGTCTCCGTCGACGCCGCGGTCACCGAGGCCGCCGACCGGTTGCGCGCCATTCTCGACGAGCACGGGCCCGACGCGATCGCGCTCTACGTCTCCGGACAGATGTCGCTGGAGGCGCAGTATCTCGCCACCAAATTGGCCAAGGGTTACCTGCGGACCGTCCATATCGAGGCCAATTCACGACTGTGCATGGCGAGCGCGGGCACCGGCTACAAACAGTCGCTCGGCTCCGACGGCCCGCCCGGCTCCTACGACGATTTCGAGCACGCGGATCTGTTCTTCGTCATCGGCGCGAATATGGCCGACTGCCACCCGATCCTCTATCTGCGCATGGTCGACCGGCTCAAGGCGGGCGCGAAACTCATCGTCGTCGATCCGCGGCGCACCGAGACCACCGCCCGCGCCGATCTGTTCCTGCAACTGAAACCCGGCACCGATCTGGCGCTGCTGAACGGCATCCTGCATCTGCTCGTCGACAGCGGCGATATCGATGAGGAATTCATCGCCGAGCACACCGAGGGCTGGGACGCCATGCCCGCATTCCTCGCCGAGTACACCCCGGATGTGGTCGCCGGGATCACCGGACTGGCCGAGGCCGATATCAGGACAGCCGCCCGGTTGATCGCCGAGGCGGGCGAGTGGATGTCGCTGTGGACGATGGGTCTCAACCAGTCCACGCACGGCACCTGGAACACCAACGCCCTGTGCAACCTGCATCTGGCGACCGGCGCCATCTGCCGTCCCGGCAGCGGACCGTTCTCGCTCACCGGCCAGCCCAACGCCATGGGCGGACGCGAGATGGGATATATGGGCCCTGGCCTGCCGGGCCAGCGCAGCCTGCTCGCTCCCGGCGACCGCGCTTTCGTCGAAACCGCGTGGGACCTGGAGCCGGGCACCCTGCGTACCGAAGCCGGGCCGGGCACCATCGAGATGTTCCGCGCGATGGCGGACGGGGATATCAAGGCCGCCTGGATCATCTGCACCAATCCCGTCGCCTCGGTCGCCAATCGTAAAACCGTGATCGCCGGTCTGGAGGCCGCCGAACTGGTCATCGCGCAGGACACCTATACCGACACTGCCACCAACGCCTATGCCGATCTGCTGCTGCCCGCCACGCTGTGGGCCGAGGCCGACGCGGTGATGGTGAATTCGGAGCGCAATGTCACGCTGCTCCAGCAATCGGTCGAACCGGCGGGCGACGCGCGCCCGGACTGGCTGCTCATCGCCCAGGTCGCCACCGCCATGGGGTTCCCCGGCTTCGCGTTCGCGTCGAGCGCCGAGGTCTTCGCCGAGATCAAGCGATTCGCGAACCCGGCGACCGGCTACGACCTGCGCGGCATGAGTTACGACGCCCTGCGCGAATCTTCGATGCAATGGCCGTGCGCCGACCCCGGTGCGCGCCGCAACCCCATCCGCTATCTCAACGACGGCGTCAGCCAGCACCTGTTCGTCGACGAGGCCGGGCATCAGCCGAGACTGGCCTTCGCCACGCCGAGCCGCAGGGCTGTGTTCTGGCCGCGCCCGCATATGGCGCAGGAGGAAATGCCGGACGACGACTACCCGTTCGTGCTCAATACCGGCAGGTTGCAGCATCAATGGCACACCATGACCAAAACCGGCAAGATCGCCAAGCTGAACAAGTTGAACGGCAAGCCCTTCCTCGAGGTGCATCCCGATGACGCCGAACGACTCGGCGTGCGGGCGGGCGATCAGCTCGAAATCGCCTCGCGGCGTGGACGTGCGGTCCTGCCTGCGCAGATCAGCGATCGGGTGCGGCCCGGCGACTGTTTCGCGCCGTTCCATTGGAACGACGAGCAGGGCGAGTATCTGACGATCAACGCCGTCACCAATGACGCGGTGGACGCGGCCTCGCTACAGCCGGAATTCAAGGCGTGCGCGGTATCGCTGCGCCGCGTCGCGCCGGTACCCGAACCCGAACGCGACACCCCGGCGGTGACTTCCATCGAGTCCGGCGCGCGCACCGCCGAACCGCATCCGCTTGCCGTCATGCTCGGCATCGACAGCGGGATCGCTCCGACGCTCAGCGATATCGAACAGATCTACCTGAGCGGATATCTCGCCGCCCTGCAGACACTTCCCGTCGTCGGCCAGCCGGTGCTGCCCGATTCCGCGCCGCTGTCCGCGCGCAGCCGGATGTGGATCGACGGAATGCTCGCGGGGATGTACTCGCGGGGCTCCGGGACTGCGGTCGGCGGGGAAACACCCGCCGCCGCACCCGTCACGGTGTTGTGGGCGTCACAGACCGGCAATGCCGAGGAATTCGCCGCCGAGGTGGCCGAACGTCTCGCCGAAGCCGGGTACGGGCCGAGGCTGCTCGATATGGATTCGTGCGAACTCGAGGTACTCACCGGCGATGTGCTGGTGATCAGCAGTACTTTCGGCGACGGCGGGCCCCCGGATAACGGCGCCGATTTCTGGAATCGGCTCGACGACAGCGTGCTCCGGTTCACCGGCATGCGCTACGCGGTATTCGCCCTCGGCGATTCCTCCTATGACGATTTCTGCGGCCACGGTCGCAAACTGGACGCGAAACTGGCCGAACGCGGAGCCACCCGGCTGCTGCCCCGCACCGACAGCGAACCCGACTATCGGGAATCGGCGCAGCGCTGGCTCGACGACGTGCTCGCCGCGCTCGGCGACGGGGCGGACCTCGATCACTCCGATACCGTGCCGGGAACGGTCGCCGCGACGACCGACCGTCTCTCTCCTCGCCCAGCCGCTGCGGCCACCGCCGGTGGCGCCACCATGACGCTGACCCGGCCCGCACCCGCGCCGACTCGTTCCGCGCGCGACAACGCCGCGCCTTTCACCCGTCATTCGCCGCTGACCACGGCATTGGTGCGCAATGAGCCGCTGTCGCGGCCTGGCTCGCCGAAAGAGGTGCGCCAGTTCGGTTTCGATCTACGCGGGCTGGACGCCTCCTACGAGGTCGGCGATTCGCTGGGCGTATGGCCGTCCAACTGCGAGTCGCTCGTAGCCGAATGGCTCGCCGCGACGGGTTTGGACGGACGCCGCACCGTCGAGGTCGACGATCGCGAGATGCCGCTGGTGCAGGCGCTGCGCACCCGCTACGACATCACCAAGATCAGTCACGATCTGTTGACCTTTGTGGCCGAACGCAATCCGAATCAGCAGCTCGCCAAACTGCTGCGCCGCGACAACCGCAACGAACTCGCCAACTACCTGTGGGATCGTCAGGCCGTCGACGTGCTGCGGGAGTTCCCGGTGCGAGCCGATCTGGTCGACTGGCTCGCCACGATGAAAAAACTGCAGCCACGCCAGTATTCGATTTCGTCGAGTCCGCTGGTCAGTCCCGACGAAGTGCAGTTGACGGTCGGCGTTGTGCGCTACGGAGATCCGGCCGCGACCGGTTCCGCGGCCAGACGCGGCGGCGTGTGCTCGACCTACCTGGCCGACCGGGTGGACGGCCTCGGCGCCGAGGTCCCCATCTTCCTGCAGCGCGCACCGCATTTCCGGCCGCCGCTGGATCCGAACGCGCCGATGATCATGGTCGGCCCCGGCACCGGGATCGCGCCGTTCCGCGGTTTCCTTCAGGAGCGCCGCGCACTCGGCGCCCCAGGACGGAACTGGCTGTTCTTCGGCGAACAGCATGCGGCACAGAATTTCTACTACCGCACCGAACTCGAAGACATGTTCCGCTCGGGTTTCCTCACCCGCCTCGATCTGGCCTTCTCTCGCGACCAGCGCGAACGGATCTACGTGCAGCACCGCATGATCGAACACGGCGCGGAATTGTGGTCGTGGCTGCGCGAGGGCGCGTATTTCTACGTCTGCGGCGACGCGGCGCGGATGGCGAAGGATGTGGACGACACCCTGCTGCGTATCGCCCAGATCCACGGCAAACTCGACGAATCCGCCGCGCTCGCCTTCAAGAAGCAGCTGATCGCCGATAAACGCTACGTCCGCGACGTCTACTGATTCCGCGCGGCGCGCCACCGGCCGAGCTCAGACCGGGGGCGGGTTGAGGCGGGTGAAGTCGGGCAGGCGGTGGTACGGGTAGTAGGGGTAGGGCGCGGTGGTCGCACTCGCCTTGTCGAGGCGGGCGATATGGGCCGGGTCGAGTCGCCAGCCGACTGCGCCGAGGTTCTGGCGGAGTTGGTCCTCGTCGCGGGCCCCGACGATGACGGTGGAAACGGTCGGCCTGCCCAGCAGCCAGTTGAGGGCGATCTGCGGGACGGTTTTGCCGGTGTCGGCGGCGATATCGTCGAGAACGTCGACCACGTCGTAGAGCAGGTCGTCGTCGACCGGCGGACCCGCCTGGGCGGTCTGGTGCAGGCGGCTGCCCTCGGGAAGTGGGCTGCCGCGGCGGATCTTGCCGGTGAGACGTCCCCAGCCGAGCGGACTCCAGATGACCGCGCCCACCCCCTGATCCTGCCCGAGCGGCATCAGTTCCCATTCGTAATCGCGACCGACCAGCGAGTAATAGACCTGGTGCGCGACATACCTGGTGAGGCCGCCGCGATCGGCCGCGGCGAGGGATTTCATCAGCTGCCAGCCCGCGAAGTTGGACGCGCCGAGATAGCGGATCTTGCCCGCGCGCACCAGATCGTCGAGTGCGGCAAGGGTTTCCTCGACCGGGGTGCCCGCGTCGAAGGCGTGCAGCTGGAACAGATCGATGTGCTCGACGCCGAGCCTGCGCAGCGAACTCTCGACCGCGCCGATCAGCCGCGACCGTCCGGACCCGGCGTCGTTCGGGCCCGGCCCGGTCGGCAGACCCGCCTTGGTCGAGATCAGCAATTGATCGCGCCTGCCCTTGATGGCCGCGCCGAGCACTTCCTCGGAGACGCCGTCGGAATAGACGTCGGCCGTATCGAACATCGTGACGCCAGCCTCCAGGCTGATGTCGAGCAGCCTGCGCGCCTGCGCGGCGTCGGTGTCGCCCCAGGCACTGAACAGCGCGCCCCGCCCGCCGAAGGTGCCCGCGCCGAAACTCAGGGCGGGGACGAGAAGTCCGGATGCGCCGAGTCGCCGGTACTCCATGGTGACTCTTAAAGGGTCTATAGTTCCGTTAACAATTCGAAGACTACACCTGGCGAGCCATAAATGAAACTGGAGTTCCGTTATGACATCCGAGGACGCGACACCGGGATCGATCCGACCCGGTGGACGGACCGCCCGGGTCCGCGAGGCGGTACTGCGCGTCGCGGGCGATCTCCTGGCCGAACGCGGATTCGCGGAATTGGATCTGGCCGAGGTCGCCGCCCGCGCCGAAGTCGGGAAAACCACGGTGTACCGGCGCTGGGGCACCGCCACCGGCCTGGTGACCGATCTGCTTGTCGATATGGCCGAACACTCCGTGGCGCGCGCCGACACCGGCTCGCTGCTCGGCGATCTCACCGCCAACGCGCGCCTGGTCGCCCGGACGCTCACCGATCCACGGCAGGGACGACTGTTCCGCGCCGTCATCGCGGCGGCCACCTGCGACGAAGCAGCCGCCACCGCATTGCGCCGCTTCTACGATGTGCGGCTCAGCGAATGGGCGCCATGCGTGGAAGCCGCCGTCGCCCGCGGCGAGGCCCCCGCGGGCACCGACCCGCGCGCCGTCTTCTCGGCGGTCTCCGCACCGCTGTACTACCGCCTGCTGGCCAGCGGCGACCCCATCGACGAGGCGGTCGCCGACACCGCGGCCCGCGCGGCGATGGACGCCGTCGCGGCGGGCACGCTGCGGACCGCGACCAAGTCGTGACAGCGAAATCCGCTGGATAAGAGGATAATTGGGAGATGAAGGGTGATCGAGTGGAGATCGTCGTCGATATCGGCGACAGGTCGAGCAGTTACGAGATAGCGGCGACACGCGCGGGTCGGCGAGTCGATGTGCGGATCGCGCGCGGCGTGGTGGAGGTCAGCGAGGTGACGCGCAGCGGCACACCGGTGCGCACCGCACGGTTCATGGCCAATCGCCTGGTGGCGCTCGTGGAACATCCGGCGAACGGGGGCGGGCCGCGTGACGGGGAGTAGGCGGCGCGACGCCGCGTCACCCGACTGATCCGGCCGTTCGTTTGCCGGATCGGCCGACGTGGCGCATCCTCAATGCTGCTGGACTGTTTCACCTCGAAGGACCGGGTACCCGGAACCAGAGCGACGCCGGACAGGAGCACACGATGATCGATCGCAGCACCCCAGGTACGACATCCGACAGCAGCGACGAGGTCTCCGAAGCGGACCTGGCCGAACAGTCCACCCCCGTCGACCCGGACGAATCATCGGACGACGAACAGGCACTGGCCGAGGCCGTCGACCGGGACAGGTGGAACGCGAATGTCGCCGATATCGTCGAGCAGGCGATCGAGGTGCCGCCCGACGACGAAGCCTTCGAACTGAACGAATAACCGCCGGGGGCGGGCGAGCCGCTCAGGGCGCGATCTTGGCTCTCACGGTGGCGTGCAGTTCCCGCAGGCTCGACCTTTCGGTCGCCACCTCGAGCACCCGCACACCGTGTGCGGGTGCGGCCAATTCGACAGCGAGCCGTTCGGGATCGACCTGGCTGTGCGGGATGCGGTACGCCGCGCAGAGGGCGGCGAGATCCATGCCGTGGGGTGTGCCGAAGACGCGCTCGAAAACGCCCGCGTACTGCGGATCGCCCTGTTCGAGCAATTCGAAGATGCCGCCGCCGTCGTCATTGGCGACCACGATCGTGAGATCCTCCGGCCGTGGCTCGCCGCGGCCGATCAGCAGGCCGGACGCGTCGTGCAGGAATGTGAGATCGCCCATCAGCGCGACCGTCCGGCCGTCATGGGCCAGTGCCGCGCCGACCGCCGCGGAGACGGTGCCGTCGATACCGGCGACGCCCCGGTTGGACAGCACTTTCACATCGGGACGCGGATAGGAGACGAGCGCCGCGTCGCGCACCGGATTGGACGCGCCGAGCAGCAGTTGATCGCCCGGACGCAACGCGTCCATCACCACCGCCGCGACGTGCAGTCCGGTCGGCTTCGGATGCGCGGCCAATTCGTCGCGCACCACCTGATTCGCGGTGGCGTCGAGCTCACGGCACCGGGCCAGCCACTCCGGGCGCGGCGCGCCGGAGATGACGGCGCGGGTACCCGTGCCGACGACATTGCCGGACACATCGGGCCAGCGCGGGCCGGTCGTCAGCGCGTACACGGTGACCGACGGATCGGCCAGCACCTTGGACACCTGGCGGTGCAGGGTCGGCCTGCCGGTGATGATCGCCTGTCGTGGGCGCAGCAGCGGCAGAACCAGCGGGTGCAGCGCGGGACCGTGCATGGGCGCGGTGGGCTCGGCGACGGTCGGCAGGTCGGCCAGTTCGGGACGCAGCCCGGCGCCGTGGCCGGATATGACGACGGTATCGGGGGTGAGGTCGATGTCGAGCGGAACGTCGAGGGTCGCGTACTGGGTCGAGGTCCAGGCCCGGCCGTTGTCGCGGCCCGCCGGAGCGATCTCGCCCGGCGCGAGATCCGGCACGAGCGGTTCACGCAACGGAATGTCGAAATGCACCGGACCCGCGTTGCCCGAACGCGTGCCGCGCGCGGCGGCAAGCACCCGGCACACGGCCGAACGCCAGACGCTGTTCTGCTGGCTGTAGAGGCCGCCGCCGTCTGCGGTGTCGGTCTCCGCGAGTCCGAGGCTGATGGTGGCGCGCACCTGGCTGCCGAAAAGACCCAGCTGTTCGACGGTCTGATTGGCGCCGGTGCCGAGCATGTCGTAAGGGCGGTTGGCGCTGAGGACGATCAGCGGAATCCGCGCGTAATTCGCCTCGAGTACGGCCGGGCCGAGATTGGCGACGGCGGTCCCCGATGTCATCACCACCGGCACCGGGCATCGAGCCGCGGCGGCCAGGCCGATGGCCAGAAAACCCGCCGTGCGTTCATCGATGCGCATGTGCAGCCGCAACCTGCCCGCTACGTCGGCGGCCTGAAGAGCGAAGGCCAGCGGCGCGTTCCTCGAGCCGGGGCACAACACCACATCGCGCACGCCGCCGCGCACAAGTTCGTCGACGACCACCTGTGCCTGCGCTGTTGACGGGTTCACCACACCAGCCTCGCAGACAGTTCGGCGGCCGTCTCCGTCAGCCTGCTCACAGTGCGGAATCGAGCGCGGCGAACGCACCGTCGCGGGTCGCGCGGCCTATGCCGCGCAGCCCCGGCGGGCACTACCCCGCCGAACGCCGAATCGCCCTCACGGGCATGGCCTTCGGCGTACGACGGGGGTCGACCCGCGAATTACACGGCGTGCCGCTGCACGAGGTCACCCAGACGCGGCAGCGCCTCGATGACGTTCTTCTTCGCCGAGGAGCGCATGGAGGAGTACACCTTCTGCAGCGCGGGGCGAGACGAGGCCTCGGCGCGCGCGTCGGTGACCGAGAGCAGCGCCTCGGCGACCGCGTCGGACTTGGAGACGAGCAGGTCGGCGAAACGACCCTCACCCGTCGCGGTGTATTCCTGCCAGAACGGGTCCAACTGCGCGACGAGCTTGGGCGCCAACGACTCCAGCGCGTCGGGGACGATGGACGGGCTGATCTTCTTGACTGCCGCGTAGCCACCCTTCACGGCCAGGCCAGACGCACCACCCTTGTCCGACACCTCGGCGTCCAGAACATCTTTGGCGTCGGCAAGGAATGCCGTGCGCTTGGCGTCGATGAGCAGGGATTCAGACAGTGCTGCAACCACTTTCAGGTTCCTCCGGATCGTGTCGATGAACGAGCGCACGCCACTATACGCACTGGTGCCGAGGGTCACACGTCGCTCACCCGGCAACGGGCCCGCTTCACCCTCGCACGAGTGGGCGCGCGGCGCATCCGGACGGACCGATCAGGGCTGCCACGGCAGCAGTTGCACCATCAATCCCTCGCAGTCGGCGAGCAGATCTCCCTGCTCATCGCGCAATTCGGCGGTGACGAAGGTTTTGCGGCCATCGATCCGGTCGACGCGGCCCCGCACCGACAGCGGCGTATCGAGAAGAGTGACCTTGCGATAGTTCACGTGCAGGTACGCGGTGCGGCTGATCGGCCTGCCCGCGTAGTGCACGATCATTCCGAACAGGTCGTCGAAGAGCAGCGGCAGCACACCGCCGTGCGCCGCGCCGTTGCCGCCGAGGTGATATCGGCGGAAGACGCCCGTCATGCTGATGCCGTCCGGTCCGGCTTCCAGCACCGTCCACGGCAGCAGCAGCAGACTGCCTCGGCCCGGCAGTTCCATGGCCCGGCCCGCGGGCCCCTGCAGTTCCGGTGCGCGATGCGGTTCCAGGAGATCGATCAGTTCGCGTGCCTTGCCCAACGCGTCGCCGAAAACCTCGTCGGTGGCGTCGACGGAGACCGCGAGGTCCTGCAGGGTCCGCATCGCCTCGATGAACGGGCCGAAATTCGCCCCGATCTTCGATGCGGTCACCTTCGGAAAGCCACCGTGGGTCTCGTAGCGGCTCTCGTCCACCGCGCTGCGATCGATGCGAGGCCGTCGCGCTCGCTGCTCGACCGGTCGTTCGGCAACAGGTTTCACTCGCTCGCTCATATCCGCCTCGCTCATATCCGCCTCGCTCACACGCTCGCCTCCGGCACAACCGAGCGATACTCGGTCGCGTCCGCCCTTCGCTCTCACAAGCACGGTATCGCGTCGTTTTACACCGTCAAATCGGCGGTCCCCACCAGGTCGGGCCCTCTGTCGGTAATCGCACGGGCGGCACTGCTCCGACGCATTTCACCGCGCGCGATAATCACCGGTGTGACTTTCGATCCGAAGCTGTGGCGGCCCGTTCCGGGATTCGAGAACCTGACCGACATCACCTACCACCGGCATATCCGGCAGGGCACCGTCCGGGTCGCGTTCGATCGGCCCGAGGTACGCAACGCGTTCCGCCCGCACACCGTCGACGAGCTCTACCGAGCGCTCGACCATGCCCGGATGACCCCCGATGTCGGCGCGGTACTCATCACCGGCAACGGCCCCAGCCCCAAAGACGGCGGCTGGGCCTTCTGTTCCGGCGGTGACCAGCGCATTCGCGGGCGCAACGGCTACCAGTACGCCAGCGGCGACACCGCCGACACGGTGGATCAGGCGCGCGCGGGCCGATTACACATCCTCGAGGTGCAGCGGCTCATCAGGTTCATGCCCAAGGTCGTCATCGCACTGGTCAACGGCTGGGCGGCCGGCGGTGGGCATAGTCTGCACGTGGTGTGCGACTTGACGCTGGCCAGTCGCGAACACGCGCGTTTCAAGCAGACCGACGCCGACGTCGGCAGCTTCGACGGCGGTTACGGCAGCGCCTATCTGGCCAAAATGGTCGGGCAGAAATTCGCCCGCGAGATCTTCTTCCTCGGCCGCCCGTACACCGCCGAGGAAATGCATCAGATGGGCGCGGTGAACAGGGTCGTCGATCACGCGGAGCTGGAGAATGTGGCGCTGGAATGGACCGCCGATATCAACGGCAAATCCCCGCAGGCCCAGCGCATGCTGAAATACGCGTTCAACCTGCTCGACGACGGTCTGGTCGGACAGCAACTGTTCGCGGGCGAGGCGACGAGAATGGCGTACATGACCGACGAGGCGGTCGAGGGTCGCGACGCGTTCCTGGAGAAACGCGAGCCGGACTGGACCCCCTACCCCTGGTATTTCTGAGTTATTCGACGGGACGGATTCCGCATCGTGGACATCTTGAGCAGCCGCGTCATTCTGCGGCCTGCGAACTACCGGAACACCCTGGCCTTCTACCGCGACGGTCTCGGACTGGCGATCGCGCGCGAGTATCCGGGTGGAACCGTTTTCTTCGCTGGACAGTCGCTGCTGGAGATCGCCGCGCACGGCGGATCGGGCGGTTCGACGAATTTCCATGGGGCGATCTGGCTGCAAGTGCGCGATCTGGCCGACGCCGCCGCCGAACTCGCGTTGAAGGGGATCGCGATCGATCGGGCGCCCGAGAAGGAGTCGTGGGGCCTGATCGAGATGTGGGTCCACGATCCGGACGGGGTGCCGATCGTCCTGGTCGAGATTCCCCCTGAGCATCCGATCCGGCGAGATTCGCGCTGGTCGGAGGACTGACGCGGAGTTCGACCACAGCAGGCGCACCCGGTGTCGAGTTGCCAAGGCGGGTCGCGGCGAGGACCATAACGCTCGGGTGGACGCCCTGCCGCCGATGTCCGGGTTGCCGCCGATCCCGACATCCGACGAGTGAATCGCAGTCCCCGATGCCTGGCGTAGCAGAATCCCATTTCCCGGGGGTGGTCGCAGTTCGTATGCGTCGCCCCAGCAAACCGACCCGTTCCGCGCGCGGCGGCGCGGGCATGACACGATCCCTACCGTGAGGGAGCGCAGCAAGCGAACCGAGGGTGCTCCGACCCCGGGTACGAGGGAACGCGCGAGCGAGGTGGAGTCTCGGCTCGGCGCGTCGGGATCGAAGATCGGCGAGGCGGAGTCGTGAGCACACTGCGAACATTGCCGATGCCGAGCGGTTCCGGCCTCGGCGATGTGATGCCGCACCTGCGCGAGGCGTTGGAGGGCAACGGCCCGGCCTGGCTGCCGATTCCCACCGGTGATCGCCGCGAAGCCCACCGACTCAGCGACGCGCTCTCCCCCGGCGAGCCGATCGATGACGAGGTGGCCCTCGTGGTCACCACCTCGGGAACGGCCGGTGTGCCGAAAGGCGCCATGCTCAGCGCGGCGGCGCTGCGGGCCAGCGGCGCGGCGACTCACCAGCGTCTCGGCGGACCTGGCACCTGGTTACTCGCCCTGCCCACCCACCACATCGCGGGTATCCAGGTACTGCTGCGCAGTATTCAGGCGGGGACCGAACCCGCCGTGCTCGACGTTTCCGGCGGTTTCCTGCCGGAAGCGCTGGCGGGAGCCATCTCCGGTATGCGCGGTTCGCGCCGCTACACCTCGCTGGTGCCCACCCAACTCATCAAGGCTTTGAACGACCCGTCGGCAACGGCGGCGCTCGCCGATCTGGACGCCGTGCTCGTCGGCGGGGCGGCCACCCCGAAACCGGTCCAGGAACGCGCGAAGGCCGCCGGTATCACCGTCGTTCGCACCTACGGCATGAGCGAAACCTGCGGCGGCTGCGTCTACGACGGCGTGCCGCTGGACGGCGCGAAAGTGCGTATCGATGACGGCAGGGTCGTACTCGGCGGCACGATGATCGCCCTCGGCTACCGGGGGCTGCTCGATCATCCCGCTTTCGCCGAACCCGGCTGGTTCCGCACCGACGACGCGGGCACCTTCGACAACGGCGTACTCGATATCACCGGCCGCCTGGACGAGGCGATCCTGACCGGCGGTCTGCTGGTGATCCCGCAGGTCGTCGAGGCCGTGCTGGTCACGCATCCGGCGATCAGCGAATGCGTCGTACTCGGACTGCCCGATGAGCGGCTGGGGCAGCGGGTAGCGGTCGCGGTGGTTCCGACCGAAGGCGCGCGGCCCACCCTCGAGGAGTTGCGCGATCACGTGCTGCGCGAACTCGACGCCATCGCCGCGCCACGGGAATTGGCGTTGCTGGACGAACTGCCGGTGCACGGCCCCGGTAAACCCAACCGCGCGAAGTTGCGCGAACTGCTCGTCAGCGCGGCGCACTGACCCGCGTGCGGTAGCGATCCCGGCCACCGCCGCTCGGCGCCGCCGGGTTCGCCTACCCCGTGCAAGACACCCGCCATCGCCGTGCAAGGGCTGTGCAAGACGACGCCCGCACAGTTGTTCCCATGACTTACACACCCACTTCAGCGCTCGCCGTCGAGGCGAACGACCTGGTCAAGGTGTTCGGGGAGCAGCGTGCCGTCGACGGTGTCAGCTTGGCGGTACCGCAGGGCGCGGTCTACGGCGTGCTCGGACCGAACGGCGCGGGCAAGACGACGACGATCCGGATGCTGGCCACGCTCTTACGGCCTGACGGCGGCAGCGCCCGCATCTTCGGCCGCGATGTCGTTTCGGACGCCGCCGCCGTACGTTCACTGATCGGCGTCACCGGGCAGTACGCCTCGGTCGACGAGGATCTGAGCGCCACCGAGAACCTGATGATCTTCTCCCGCCTGCTCGGCCTCGGCCGGGCCGACGCCCGACGCAGGACCGCCGAACTCCTGGAGGAATTCGATCTGACCGAGGCGGCGGACAAGTCGTTGAAGAATTTCTCCGGAGGTATGCGACGCAGGCTGGATCTGGCCGCCAGTCTCATCTCGACCCCGCCGCTGCTCTTCCTCGACGAGCCGACCACCGGCCTCGATCCGCGCACCCGCGCCCAGATGTGGGCAACCATCCGCCGCCTGGTCCGCGAAGGCGCGACGGTCCTGCTGACCACGCAGTACCTCGACGAGGCCGATCAGCTCGCCGACCGGATCGCCGTGATCGACCACGGCCGGGTGATCGCGGACGGCACCGCCGACGAACTCAAGGATTCGGTCGGCGGCTCCTCCCTGCATCTGACCCTGCGTGACATAACGCAACTCGACGAGGCCAAGCGCATCGTCGGCGATTTCCTCGGCGCGCAGGCGCAGATCACCCCGGAGGCGGGCAGGCTCACCGCTCCGCTGCGCGATGCCGATATGACCACCGATCTGCTGATCCGCCTGCGCGAGTGGGAAATCGCGGTGGACGAGATCAATGTCTCCAAGCCGAGCCTGGATGAGGTCTTCCTCACCATCACCGGCCACCCGGCCACCGACGACACCGAACGGAGCGCGGCTTAACGGTTCTCCCGCTTGAAGGCAGGGAGATTTCCAGCTCAGACAGCAACCAGACCATCCACCCGAAGGAGGTGACCTGCTTGTCTCACGTCATCAACACTGGTGTGGCCCCGTTCTGCCACAGCCAGAACCACTCTGGCAGCGTTGCGATCGCGCCCGTCGGTGTAACCGCAGTCGCACCGGAAAGTTCTCTCGTGCAGTTCGAGTCGCTTGGCTCTCGCAAAACACGAACTACACGTCATCGTCGTATAGGCGGGCCGAACCAACACCACCTTCCGCCCGGCCCGCCTGGCACGCTCGATCAATTCTCGTTTCGCCGCACCGATAGCGGCATCAGCAGCCTTACGGGCCATCGTGGACTTCGCCAGAAACACGGGCTCGAAATCCTCGACAGCGATCAGATCATGGCGCTCGACAACCCGCCTCGCCCACACACGGGAGCCGTGGACGTTCTGGCGGGCGGCTTTCTTCGCCAGCTTGGCAGCCTGACGCTTCGCCTCGGCGTCACCCCTGCTACCAGGCCGACCCTTCCGATAACGTCGAGCCATCTTCCGCTGCGCCTTCCCCAACTCGCCAGCACACCGTTTCCGATGCCCCAGGTAGGGCAGATCGAACGCCGGATCACTAGCGGTGGCCGTGGTCGATACACCCCAGTCGACACCGACACCACCCTCACCACACGGGTACACCGCGACCTCGCGACGCACCACGAACGAGGCATACCAATGCCCGAGCGAATCCTGGAACACCCGAACCGACGTCGGCGCCGACGGCAACTCCCGCGACCACACGACCGGAATGGACACCCCCTTCGGCAGGGTCAACCTGCCGCCACTGATACCGAACCCGCGAGTGGTGTATTCCAGCGAAGGCAGGGTTTTCTTCCTGGCCTCGAGGACCGGACGACCGCGCCCTTCACCGTGAAGGACTGCTCCAGCGATCGGGAGTACTCCCGCAACATCTGCTGCTGGGCAACCTGGGACCCTTCACGCAGCCACGGCATCCGCGACCGCGCTTCGGTCAACAGCTTCCCGAGCTTCGCCAACGTCGGTTTCCGCCCGGACCTCTGCTGGTGGACGGCTTCGTTCCACAGCCATCGACACCGGCCCCACTCGGCCAGCAAAGCAGCTTCAGCGATGCGTCCAGGCCGCAA
>NZ_JBEXFQ010000057.1:0-29793 GCF_040606855.1 Nocardia sp. NPDC005366 | reverse complement strand
GTCGAGACTCGCGCCTTCGGCGCATGCGCTTCGACCACTCGGACGCGAGACGGGCCGCGAACGGGTCGCTCGTAAGACTCGCTCCGTACGGGCTGGGTTGGTGGCGAACGGTTTTGCTCGAAGAGTCGCTCCGCGTGGGGTTCGGGCGGGGGTTCTCAGTGCTCCCGCCGGCGGGTTACCGCCGCCGCTATCGCGCCGCCCGCCGCGCCCAGTGCCAGGGCTGTCGGCACGCCGATCTTGGCCGCCTTGCGTCCGGTGCGGAAGTCGCGGATCTCCCAACCGCGGTTCTTGGCGACCTCGCGTAGATCCGAGTCCGGGTTGATGGCGACGGCGGTGCCGACAAGTGACAGCATCGGGACGTCGTTGTGGCTATCGGAATACGCGGTGCAGCGTTTGAGGTTCAAACCTTCGCGAATTGCCAAGGTGCGCACCGCATGTGCTTTTCCGAGGCCGTGCAGGATATCGCCGACCAGACGTCCGGTGAATTTTCCGTCCACGCTTTCGGCGACCGTGCCGAGTGCGCCGGTGAGTCCGAGGCGTTTGGCGATAACCTGCGCCAATTCCACCGGAGTCGCGGTGACCAGCCAGACCTGCTGACCGGCGTCCAAATGCATCTGCGCGAGTGCTCGGGTGCCCGGCCAGATTTTATCGGCGATGATCTCGTCGTAGATCTCCTCGCCGAGCGCGGCCAGTTCGGCGGTGGGGCGACCGGCGATGAAGGCAAGGGCCTTCTCCCGGCCCGCGGCCATATCCGTGCTGTTCTCCTTGCCGGTGACCCGGAATTTGATCTGCTTCCACGCCACATCCACCAGGTCGGACGTCTTGAAGTATTTGCGCGCCGCCAGCCCGCGGGCGAAGTGCACGATGGACGCGCCCTGCACCATGGTGTTGTCGACGTCGAAGAAAGCGGCCGCGGTCAGGTCACGCGGTGCTTCGGGGCCGGGATGTTCCGGCTCGCCCGCGGCGATTTCGGCGTCGTGCAGTGACAGCGCGGCGTCCGCGCTGGCCTCACCGGCCAGGTTGGCGCGCACTTCCTCCTCGCTCGGGCCGAATGGACTCCGGGAGATGCGGGCGAGCTGGTCCTGCAGGCCCTGTCCGAATCTGCCCTGATTCCATCTGACCGGAAACTCGCCGAAGCGCCCCGCGATGAATCCCGCCCTCTCGATCTTCGATCGTTCCGGCACCAATACCTCCGCCCGTCGCGCGCGAACGAGTCCACACTAGCGGGATCCGCCGACAGTTTCGGCAGGACCAGGGGTACTGGATCGACCGTGGCGAGGGGATTTAATAACACTCATGACCAATCCCACACATTCGGTGACCCTGTTGACGAGATCGGGATGCGGACTGTGTTCTACAGCACTCGAACAGTTGCGCGCGATCTGCGGCGATTTCGGTATCGAACCCAGCACCGTCGATGTCGACGAAGCCGCAGGAACCGACCCTGGCCTGCGCGCGGAGTACGGCGATCGACTTCCCGTCGTGCTGCTGGACGGCCGGGAGCACAGCTATTTCGACGTCGACGAGCCCCGTTTGCGCGCCGATTTGCGTCGTTGAAGAAAGGCTGCTCCTGTCCGTTTCCGCCGCACCGCTGGTCGCGGCGGAAAATGAGGCCGATTTCACCGACTTTGTGAAGGGCTGCACAAGCGGTTACGGTGGTGGCACGCGACCCGCATGCCGAGGCTGCGGAGCCGCCCTGAAATCCGAAACTTCGACCATGGCACCGGGCCGCCCCGGGTCAGGGGTCGAGCGACGAACCGGATCACGAGCTATCCGGGACGAGGAGCCTACGACGTGACAGAGCAGCATGAGGCGCCGGGTGGCGTCTCCGGCAGGGCTCTGCAGAAGACGGGGCCGAACAAGGACATTCCGCAGGCCACCGTGGCGCGGCTGGCTACCTATCTCCGTGTCCTCGCGATGTTGGCCGATGACAGTGTGCTCATCGTATCGAGTGAGGAACTGGCTGTCGCGGCGGGTGTCAATTCGGCGAAACTGCGCAAGGATCTGTCCTTCCTCGGGCCCAACGGCGTACGGGGTGTCGGCTATGACGTCGCCAAGTTGCGCACCAGGATCGAAGACGTGCTCGGACTCTCCGGCGGACATCGCGTCGTATTGGTCGGCGCGGGCAACCTCGGCCGTGCGCTCGTCGGCTACGGCGGGTTCAAGCGGCGTGGCTTCACGGTGGTCGGCATCTTCGACAACGATCCTTCGGTGATCGGCCGGACCGTCGCTGGACTTTCGGTGCGTGACGTCGCGGTACTGCACGAAGCGGTCATCGCGCTCGATCCGACCATCGCGGTCGTCACCGTTCCCGACGAGGCGGCACAGGCTGTCTGCGATCGCCTGGTCGCGGCGGGTGTGCAGTCCATTCTGAGTTTCGCGCCGAGTGTGCTCGTCGCGCCCCAGTCCGTGGAGGTCCGCAGGGTGGATCTCGCGGTGGAGATGCAGATGCTGTCGTTCGAGCGGACCCGCAACGCCGAGCCCGAACCTCTCGCGGAGGTGGCCTCGGCCGTGTCGGGCCGGATCACCCGCCGCGTGCCCGCCGCGCACGCGACGATCACACACTCGACCTCGCATCAGGCAACGGAGCCAAGCAGCAAGGGATCGGTGGTTTCACCATGAGTGAGCGAAGCGAGCGAATCATGTGCCGGAGTGCCATGCGCGTGTCGGAGTCGAGCACCTGTGAGGCGCGGGTATGAGCGTTCTTCTGGTCGGGATCTCGCATCGGAGCGCCCCCGTCTCGGTGCTGGAGAAGGTTGCCATCACCGACGCCGATCGTCCCAAGCTGATCGAACGGATGCTGACCTCGAGTCACGTCTCCGAGGCGATGATCGTCTCGACGTGTAATCGCATCGAGGTGTACGCGGTGGTCGACGCGTTCCACGGCGGTCTCGCCGAGGCGGGCGACCTGCTCACCAGACATTCCGGAATGCCCCTCGCCGATCTGACCAAACACGCCTACGTGCGCTACAGCGAGGCGGCGGCCGAACATCTGTTCGCGGTGGCCTCCGGTTTGGACTCGATGGTCATCGGCGAGCAGCAGGTGCTCAGCCAGATCCGATCCGCCTACGCCTCGGCCGACGCCCAGCAGGCCGTCGGCCGGACTCTGCACGAACTGGCCCAGCACGCGCTGCGGGTCGGCAAGCGGGTGCATTCGGAGACCGGAATCGACCGGGCGGGCGCGTCGGTGGTGTCTGTCGCGCTGGACAAGGCGAAGAACCTCCTGCGTGGTCCGGCGGAATCCGTTGACACCGCCCTGGCCGAACGCACCGCGGTCGTCGTCGGCGCCGGCGCGATGGGCGGTCTTGCGGTGGCCCATCTTTCGCGCGCGGGCATCGGCCGGATCATCGTGGTGAACCGCACCATCGAGCGGGCACGCAGGCTCGCCGACACCGCGGCGGGCTACGGGGTCGAGTCCTCGGCCCTCGAACTGCCGCGGTTGACCGAGGCGATGGCCGCGGCCGATGTGGTGATCACGTGTACCGGCGCGATCGGCGCCGTGGTGACCCTCGCCGATACCCATCGCGCACTCGCCGATCGCGATCGCGCCGAAATGCCCTCCTCCGAGCGGCCACTGGTCTTCTGCGACCTCGGATTGCCGCGTGACGTCGAACCCGCGGTGGCGGGCTTGCCCGGCGTCTCGGTCATCGATATCGAGACGCTGCAACGGGATCCGGCCGCGGGCGCCGCCGCCGACGACACCGCGGCGGCCCGCTCGATCGTCGCCGACGAACTCGCCAAATACCTGGCGGGCCAGCGCATGGCCGAGGTGACGCCCACCGTGGCGGCGCTGCGGCAGCGCGCGGCCGAGGTGGTCGAGGCCGAACTGCTGCGGCTGGATTCGCGGCTGCCGAGTCTGGCCGATCCGGAACGCGACGAGGTCGCGCGCACGGTGCGCAGAGTTGTCGACAAGTTGCTGCACGCGCCGACGGTGCGGGTCAAGCAATTGGCGTCGACGCCGGGCGGCGACAGCTACGCCGAGGCGCTGCGTGAACTGTTCGAGCTCAAACCCGGTGCGGCGCAGGCGGTTGCCGCGCCGATGGAGATCACCACGCTCGCGGGCGGACTCGGCGCGGCGCTGGCCGACGATTTCACCACCGGTCACCTGGGTGAGGAACAGGGGAATCCCCGATGACGATCCTGCAGGAAGAGGACAACGTGACAGTTGCCGGCACGCGCCGTTCCTGGCGGATCGGCACCCGCGGAAGTCTGCTGGCGCTCACCCAGTCGGGCACCATCCGCGATGCGCTGATCGCCGCCGGGCACGAGGCCGAACTGGTCATCGTGAAAACCGTGGGGGATGAGTCGTCCGAGCCGGTGCGGGAACTCGGGGTGGGAGTTTTCACCTCCGCGCTGCGCGAGGAACTGGCCGCGGGAACCATCGATATCGCGGTGCACTCCTACAAGGATCTGCCCACCGCGTCGGATCCGCGTTTCACCATCGCCGCCGTCCCGCCCCGCGAGGATCCGCGTGACGCCCTGGTCGCGCGCGACGGGCTGGTACTCGGGGAATTGCCCGCCGGTTCGAAGGTCGGCACCTCCGCACCGCGCCGCGCGGCCCAATTGCTGGCTCTCGGACTCGGTCTGGAGATCATGCCGCTGCGCGGCAATCTGGACACCAGGCTGCGCAAGGTCGCCGACGGTGAACTGGACGCGGTGATCGTCGCCAGAGCCGGGCTCGCCCGGATCGACCGGCTGGACGCGGTCACCGAGGCGCTGGAGCCGGTTCAGATGTTGCCGGCCCCGGCCCAGGGCGCGCTCGCGGTCGAATGCCGCAGCGACGACAGCATGTTGATCGAGACGCTGTCGCAGCTCGATGATGCGCCCACCAGGGCCGCCGTTGTCGCCGAGCGGGGTCTACTCGCCGAATTGGAGGCCGGTTGTACCGCCCCCGTCGGCGCGCTCGGGGAGGTCGTCGAATCGATCGATGACGACGGCCGGATCTTCGATGAACTCTCGCTGCGCGGTTGCGCGGCGGCGGTCGACGGGTCCGATGTGCTGCGGGCATCGGTGGTCGGTTCGCCGGACGACGCGGCGGAACTCGGCCGGGCCTTGGCCCGCGAATTGCTGGAGCTCGGCGCGCGCGAGCTTCTCACCACGGAACCGGAAGGTTCCCCCGCACAGGCGGTGAATCCGCCCGCCACAGACTTCACCCACCCCAGCCCAATGGAGAACAGCCGATCATGAGCGAGCGAAGCGAGCGAATCACAGAGGTGCAGGCATGAGCCGAGGGACGAAGAAGCACCCGGGTCGGATCCTTTTCGTCGGGTCGGGCCCCGGCGACCCGGCATTGCTCACCGTGCGGGCGCGTGAAGTCCTCGGGCGGGCCACACTGGCTTTCACCGATCCCGACGTCGACAAGGGCGTACTGGCTTTGATCGGCTCCGCGGTCGAGGAGAACGAGGACGGCACCCGTCCGGTCGACGTGCGTCCCGCCCTCGGCGAACCCGCCGAGGTCGCCAAAACCCTGATCGCCGAGGCCCGCAACGGTCACGACGTGGTCCGGGTGGTCGCGGGCGATCCGCTGACAACCGACGCCGTGATCAACGAGGTCAATACCGTCACCCGCTCGCATATGGTCTTCGAGGTGCTGCCGGGGTTGCCCAGCGGCTCGGCGGTACCCAGTTACGCGGGTATCGCGCTCGGTTCGGGTCATACCGAGGCCGACGTACGCGGCGAGGTGGACTGGGCCGCGCTGGCCGCCGCCCCCGGCCCGCTGGTACTGCACGCGACCTCCGGCCATCTGGCCGAGACCGCGAGTGCCCTGGTCGAGCACGGTATGGCCCCGCAGACCCCGGTCGCGGTCACGGTGCGGGGCACCACCCGCCAGCAGCGCACTATCGAGGCGACACTGGCGACGCTGAACAGCGCGGCCTCCGAACTGGTCGGCCCGCTGGTGGTGACCATAGGCAAGGTCGTCGCCGCGCGGTCGAAGATGTCGTGGTGGGAGTCGCGGGCGCTGTACGGCTGGACCGTGCTGGTACCGCGCACCAAGGATCAGGCCGCCGAGATGAGCGAGCGGCTGGTCACCCATGGCGCGATCCCGATCGAGGTGCCGACGATCGCGGTCGAGCCGCCGCGCAGTCCAGCGCAGATGGAACGCGCGGTCAAGGGTCTGG
The DNA here is from genome assembly GCF_040606855.1 of Nocardia sp. NPDC005366. Classification (NCBI taxonomy): domain Bacteria; kingdom Bacillati; phylum Actinomycetota; class Actinomycetes; order Mycobacteriales; family Nocardiaceae; genus Nocardia; species Nocardia sp. NPDC005366. Next base: position 23,674 of record NZ_JBEXFQ010000057.1, on the reverse strand, counting down.
TCGACGGTCGTTACCAGTGGGTGGTCTTCACCTCCACCAACGCGGTGCGCGCGGTGTGGGAGAAATTCGCCGAATTCGGTTTGGACGCACGGGCATTCTCCGGTGTGAAGATCGCCTGCGTCGGCGAGGCGACCGCGGACAAGGTGCGCTCGTTCGGCATCAATCCGGAGTTGGTGCCCAGTGGGGAGCAGTCCTCGGAGGGTTTGCTCGCCGATTTCCCGCCCTACGACGATGTTTTCGATCCGGTGAACCGAGTCCTGTTGCCGCGGGCCGATATCGCCACCGAAACCCTGGCCGAGGGTCTGCGTGATCGCGGCTGGGAAATCGATGACGTCACCGCCTACCGCACCGTGCGCGCATCGCCGCCGCCCGCGGAGACCCGCGAAATGATCAAGACCGGCGGTTTCGACGCGGTCCTGTTCACCTCGTCCTCCACGGTGCGCAATCTGGTCGGCATCGCGGGTAAACCGCATACCCGCACCATCGTCGCCTGCATCGGCCCGAAGACCGCCGAGACGGCGATCGAATTCGGTCTGCGCGTCGATGTGCAGCCCGAAGTCGCCCAGGTCGGCCCGCTGGTCGAGGCGCTGGCCGAACACGCGGCCCGCTTGCGTGCCGAGGGGCTGCTGCCCCCGCCGCGCAAGAAGAGCCGTCGCAGTCGCTAGGAGTGAAACGCCCACCCCCTTGTGGGCGTTTCACGCCGCGTAGCCCCTACATCGGGGCTACGTCAGCGGCTGTATCGCAGCAGGGTGCGGACCAGGCGGCAGGTGCTGTCCGACGGCGGGCGGATTCCGATGAGATCCGCCGTCCGCCTGATTCTTTCGTTACTCGCCTGATTCGGCAGGTATACGCCGGAGTCGAGCAGGGCGATGGTCAGCCGCATGGCCTTGAGCCTGCGATTGTGCGTGACATACCACTTGCGCGGCCTGCCGGCGGGCAGCGGACGCTTCTCCAGCGGGACGAAGGGCTCGATGAGCTTGGATTTCGGTGCGGCGGTCGTTGGCACGATCGTCCTCCCCTCGGGTCGGGAATCCGTGTGGACTCCCTCGAACACATCTTCGATTCTACCCGCACCCACCGACAGGAAAACGCTGGCCGCACAGGCTTTCCGTGGACTGGTCCATGGTCGCGCCGGGCGGTCGCGACAGCCCGCCGGAGCAGGCGTATCGTCCAATTCATGACCGGATTGGACCGCCCGCGGCGGTTGCGTCGTACCCCCGCACTCCGTCGTCTCGTGGCCGAAACAACCCTGCGGCCACGACATCTGGTGCTGCCGATGTTCGTCGCCGACGGGCTGGACGAACCGCGCGAGATCAGTTCGATGCCGGGGGTGATGCAGCATTCGATGGATTCGCTGCGCAAGGCGGCGGTCGAGGCGGTGGCCGCCGGGGTCGGCGGCCTCATGCTCTTCGGTGTGCCGCTGGCGGAGGACAAGGACGCGACCGGTAGCAAGGCGGGCGATCCGGACGGCATCCTGAACCGCGGGCTGCGGGCGGTGGCCGAAGAGGTCGGCGGGTCCACGGTGATCATGGCCGATACCTGTCTCGACGAATTCACCGATCACGGGCACTGCGGCGTGCTCGCCGCCGACGGCGCGGTCGACAACGACGCGACCCTGCACCGCTACGTCGATATGGCGCTGGCGCAGGCCGAGGCGGGCGCGGATCTGCTCGGCACGAGCGGCATGATGGACGGCCAGGTCGGCGCGATCCGGCGCGGCCTCGACGCGGTCGGCCGCACCGACACCGGCATCCTCGCCTATGCGGCCAAATACGCCTCGGCGTTCTACGGTCCGTTCCGCGAGGCGGTCTCCTCGTCGCTGGAGGGCGACCGGCGCAGCTATCAGCAGGATCCGGCGAATCGCCGCGAGTCGATCAGGGAATTGGCTCTGGATCTGGCCGAGGGCGCCGATATCGTGATGGTGAAGCCCGCCATGTCCTACCTCGACATCCTGCGCGAAGTCGCCGATCGGTCGACCGTGCCGGTGGCCGCCTATCAGATCTCGGGCGAGTACGCGATGATCACCGCCGCCGCCGAACGCGGCTGGATCGATCGCCGCGCCTCGGTGCTGGAGTCGCTGATGGGGATACGCCGGGCGGGTGCGGACATCGTCCTCACCTACTGGGCGACCGAGGCAGCACACTGGTTGTCGTGATCAACACGCCCTACTCGCCGCGCCTCGGCCCGCCGCCGCGCCCGCCTGTGCCGGAAGATATCCGTACCGCACGCCAGTTGTGGTGGGGTGTGGTCGGATTCGGCGTTGTACAGCTCACCGCGTCATTGCTCTCCGCGGTCGGGCAGCGCCGGGAATTCACCGAGCAGATGCTCGAGCAGATGCGCGAGACCGATCCGAACGCCACCGTGGCCTTCGCTGATCTGCTGGTTCTGATCGTCTTCGTCGTCGTGGTGTTGATCGGCTTGACGGTGACCGGACTTGGATTGTTGTTCGTGTATTTGTTCGGCTGTGGCAAATTGTGGGCACGCACGCTGTTGACCTTCGTCGGCGTCTGGCTGGTGATGATGGCCCTTGGCACGTTGTTCACCCTGAACGCGGTGGGCGGAGTCGCGTCACTGATCGCGGGCGGCGCGGCGATCGTCCAGGGCGTACTGGCGGGTGGTGCGATTTATCTAGGTCACCGCCCGGAATCGACCGCCTACTTCTTGATGAACCGTCGGTAAATAGCTGGCTACCATGCATGGAGTTTGTCGGAGCTGGTACGGCATGTATGGTGAGGGTTGTCACAGTGGACAATGGGAACCGGTAGTCGATGGCCGCGCGTTCGTCTTACTTCGCGTAAGAGCGTGATCGGAAAACTCCGGGAGATCGGAGGCATCGATGCGCGTGGTGATCCAACAGCCGCAGAGCATTCGACGAGAGCTGTTCGTCCTGAGTCTGCTGATCCTGTTCGGTGTGGTCACCGTCGCCGTGTTGCTGTTGCCCGGTGTGGTCGGCTGATCCCCTGATGTTCTCCACGGTTCTGTCTGCGTGATCGGCCGTACCGCGTGACCACCCCCGTCGTGCTGTTCGCCGAGCCCGGTGCGAGGTGGCGCAGCGTCGCCTACGGCCCGGTTCTCTGCGCGATCGTTCTGATCGTCGAACTGGTGTCATCCAGCCCCGTGCACTGGTTCGCCCTGATCTTCTGCGGCGCCCTCGTCGCGGGCTTCGTCGCGTTGCAGGTGGTGGCGGGGCAGCGGCATGTGAGCGTCGAACTCACCGACACCACATTGCGCGAAGGCGCGGAAACGGTGCCGCTGAGCACGATCGCCGACATCCTTCCCGAACGTGACGACAACTCCTGGGATGACGAAGACTGGGAGTCGGCGCGGGCGCTCGGCGAGTTGAGTGGTGTGCCCCGGCGGCGCACCGGTATCGGGCTGCGGCTGCGCGATGGCGGTCTGGTGCAGGCATGGGCGCGTGATCATCGGGGGCTGCGCGCGGCGCTGGTCTCCGCGGTGTCGCCGCGGGCGGAATCCGCGACTCCGGGCGATCTCGACGCGTCGGCGCAACCCGAGATGTCGCCGAACGTCGAGCCATCGGGGAAGATCGAGAAGTCCGGGGATTGATACGGCAAGGATGGAGTGGTCCGTTGAGGCGAGGGATGATCGTGGCTCTCGGCGAGTATGTGATCGCCCTGCTCTGCCTGATCGGGGCCGTGCAGAGTTGGGGTAACGGCGTCGTGACGACCTCCTTCGCACCCATCGGCGATCTGCCCGCCTTCGATTCGACCCGCTACATCGGGCCATGGCTGGTGCTGGCCGCCTTCCTTGCCGGGCTGGCCGGACTGTTCGTCATCGATGGACTCGCGCGGGCCGTCCGGTCGACCTCCGGTGTGCCGGCGGGTAGCTGAGCGCGATCCCTTCTGCCACTCCCCTTTTCGAACCTCAACGGCCGGACCGTCGATCGTTTCGTCCCGCCGAACGCGGGAACGCCTGTGGAATGAAGCCGATTCGGCGTGTCGGGCCGCGTGTCGGTAACGGACGTGTCCGCGCTACCGACGTGTCGAGCGGCGGCATCACCGGGCAAGGTGATCGATTGTCGCCCAATATATTTCAATCGGAAGGTGTTATCTGTGAGAGTTCTGGTGGCGAAATTCGGCGTGGCTCTGGTGGCGACGGCTGCCGTCGGTCTTGCGGCCGGCCCCGCCGCGGCGGCGCAGAGCGGGCTGCCATTGGAAAGCCCTGCCGCGGAGCAGATCCTGCTCCCGGAATCAGGCTCCGCCGGTATCTACAACAACCTCATGTGTCAGCTGCACACCATCTCCGCGAGTGCGCCCTGTATGTACTCCTGAGAAATAACCACTCGGAGTGACAGCCGACCGCGGACGAACAGCCCGCGGTCGGCTCGTGTTACCGCGTCCAGCTCTGGTAGATGTCGAACACGCGGCCGTCCCTGGTGCCGGGAGCGTTCAGGAACAGGATCACCGAACCGTCCGGATGTGTCGTCGTCTCGGCGATGACCTGCCGCAGCGAGGCGTGCACGCCGCCGTTCTGATCGCGATAGATCTGCGTATCGCTGTGCAGCCCCGCACCGATGCGGTTCAACGGCACGACCATGGTGACCAGTGCGGGAATCGGGCCGCCCGCGAGTGTCTCGGTCTCCTCGTGGCTGAGCTGCACCCCGATCCTGCCCTGGTCCGGTTGTGCGAGCGGCACCGCCGCGGTCGCCGTCGCGGCGCCGAGGCAGACGGCCGCGGCGCTGACCGTGGCGAGGGTGACAGTCCTGATGACGGTGATCCTCATGACATTCGACTCCTGGGGCGGTGGCGGATGCGACAACGCCCGAGATTACGCATCGGCAATCATTCAGCGACCGATATCGCGGTCGAAGGATCGGCGTGTTGCCGCTCGGGAAGGTGCGGCGCGCATCACTCCACTACACCCTGTCGTCGACCCGCCTCCGGTGGGCTGAGACACTGGAGGCCGTGAGTTCTTCTCCGCGCGTGACCAGGGCCGCTGTACCGATTTCCGCCCAGCTCTTCGACCGGGCGAGTTCGGTTATCCCCGGCGGCGTCAATTCGCCGGTCCGAGCGTTCAAATCGGTCGGCGGCACGCCGCGATTCATCGCCTCGGCCAACGGATACACGCTGACCGATGTCGACGGCAACGAATACGTCGACCTCGTCTGTTCCTGGGGGCCGATGATTCTCGGCCACGCCCACCCCGCGGTCGTGGAGGCGGTGCGGACCGCGGCGACCAGCGGCCTGTCCTTCGGCGCGCCGACCGAGGCCGAGATCGAACTCGCCGAAGCCATCGTCGAACGGGTCGAGCCGGTGCAGCGGGTGCGGTTGGTGAACTCCGGCACCGAGGCCACCATGAGCGCGGTCCGGCTGGCGCGCGGTTACACCGGCCGCGCCAAGATCATCAAATTCTCCGGCTGCTATCACGGCCACGTCGACGCGCTGCTCGCCGACGCGGGGTCGGGAGTCGCGACCCTCGGCTTGCCGACGTCCCCGGGCGTCACCGGCGCGCAGGCGGCAGACACCCTGGTACTTCCCTATAACGACCTGGCGGCCGTCGCCGCGGCCTTCGCCGCGTACCCCGGTGAGATCGCGTGCGTGATCACCGAGGCGGCCGCGGGCAATATGGGTGCGGTCGCACCGCTGCCCGGTTTCAACGAGGGTCTTCGCGCACTCACCGCCGAACACGGCGCGCTGCTGATCATGGACGAGGTGATGACCGGATTCCGGGTCGGCCGCGCGGGCTGGTTCGGTCGCGAGGGTGTCGCGGGAGATCTCTACACCTTCGGCAAGGTGATGAGCGGCGGTCTGCCCGCCGCCGCCTTCGGCGGTCGTGCCGAGATCATGAACCAACTGGCCCCGCTCGGCCCGGTGTACCAGGCTGGCACTCTCTCCGGTAACCCGGTCGCCGTCGCCGCCGGTCTCGCCACGTTGCGCGCGGCCGACGACGCCGTGTACGCGGCGCTGGATCGCAATGCCGAACGCCTCGGCGGACTGTTCACCGAGGCGCTCACCGCGGCCGGGGTCGAGCACCAGGTGCAATTCGCGGGCAATATGGTGAGCGTGTTCTTCGCCGATCGCCCGGTGACCGACTACGAGGCCGCCAAGGCCAGTGAAACCTGGCGTTTCCCCGCTTTCTTCCACGCCCTGCTCGATGCGGGGGTGTACGCGCCGCCGAGCGCGTTCGAGGCATGGTTCGTCTCGGCGGCGCTCGACGAGGACGCGTTCGACCGCATCGCCGCCGCTCTGCCCGCCGCCGCACACGCGGCCGCGGCCGCCACCCCCGAAGGATCCCGCGCGTGAGTTCCGACCTCGAACAGCCCGACGACCCACAGCGAGGGCCGGACCGCACGTCGGCCGAACCCTCCGCCCGACCCGACCCCGCCGAGCAAGCCTCCGCCGAGACCGGCTCCGCCGAGACCGGCTCCGCTGAGAGCGCCGGCCCTGTGTCCGATATCGCCGAGGGCGACGATCTGGTTGTCGCCGACGCCGGTACCCCGGTGTTCGATTCGGTGGCTGCCGACTCCGCCGCCGCGTCCGCCACGACCACTCGTCCCAGGCCGACCGGGCCGGACGTCGGGCCCGAGGCGGTGGACGCGAACGTCGAGACCATCGTGCACGTGCTGCGTCACGGCGAAGTGCACAACCCGAAAGGCATCCTCTACGGGCGCCTGCCCGGTTTCAGCCTGTCGGTCGCGGGGCGGTCGCAGGCGGGCGCGGTCGCGCGGTCGTTGTCCGATCACGACCTCAGCGTGGTGATCGCCTCGCCGTTGCAGCGTGCCCAGGAGACGGCCGAGCCGATCGCCGCGCAGCACGGCCTCGTCGTGCGTACCGACGAGAATCTGATCGAGGCGGGCAATACCTTCGAGGGCCTGCGCGTTTCGGTCGGCGACGGCGCACTGCGCAAGCCGAGGCACTGGTGGAAGTTGCGCGATCCGTTCACCCCGTCGTGGGGCGAACCGTATCTGCAGATCGCCCATCGCATGCTGGCCGCGGTCAACAAGGCCAGGGTCGAGGCTGTCGGGCACGAGGCCGTCCTCGTGTCGCATCAGCTGCCCGTCTGGACATTGCGCCGGTTCCTGCAGGGGCAGCGGCTCTGGCACGATCCGCGTCACCGGCAGTGCTCGCTGGCTTCGCTGACCTCGCTGGTGTACCAGGGCGATACGCTCGTCGACATCGTCTACTCCGAGCCCGCGGGCGGTTCGGACCCGTCGGTACACGGCGCATGATTCGTTCCGCCCGGTCCACCACAGCCAGCTCCCGGACGCGCCGAACCTCGCTTCGGCGCGTCGGTCCGGTGTTACTCGCCTGCGTCGCCCTCGTCGCCGCACTGGGGGGTTGCTCGACCGGAACGGATGCGGTGGCATCGGGCGGCACCTTCGAATTCGTCTCGCCCGGCGGTAAGACCACCATCCTGTACGACCCGCCGAGTTCGCGCGGCACCATCGGCACCCTGTCCGGACCGGATCTGATGACCGAGGGCAAGACCGTCTCGGTCCAGGATTTCCCCGGCAAGGTGGTCGTGCTCAATCTCTGGGGGCAGTGGTGCGGGCCGTGCCGCGCCGAAGCGCCCGCGCTGGAACGGGTATACGAGGCGACCAAGGACAGCGGCGTCGTCTTCCTCGGCATCAACGTCCGCGACCCGCAGCGGGACAAGGCCCAGGATTTCGTCACCGACAACAAGATCGGCTATCCCTCCATCTACGACCCGGCCATGCGCACCCTGCTCGCGCTCGGCGGGAATTTTCCGACCAGCGTCATCCCGACCACGCTGGTGCTCGACCGCGATCATCGGGTGGCGGCGGTCTTCCTGAAATCGCTGCTCGCCGAGGATCTGCAACCGGTGATCACACAGATCGCCGCGGAGGGTTCGCAGTGACGACGGTGCTCGCGAGCGTGGGGGATTCGTTCCAGCAGACCGCGGCCACCGGGCCGCTGCTGGTCGCGCTCGGGGCATGCGTGCTGGCGGGCCTGGTGTCATTCGCGTCGCCGTGCGTGGTGCCGCTGGTCCCCGGTTATCTGTCCTATCTCGCGGGATTGGTCGGCGCGGAGGCTCCGCCCGCGACCCTCGCGCAGGCCGAGAGTGGTCACCGCCGCGGGACGGTCGCTGTCGCGGACCGCGCGCTATCGGCCGCGGCGGCGTCGAAGCGGGAGATCAGGGCCGGGCGGCTGCGGGTGGCAGGCGCCGCCGGGTTGTTCGTCGCCGGGTTCACCGTGGTGTTCGTGCTCGCCACCGCCACCGTCTTCGGCGTCATCCAGACCTTGAATATGAATCGTGAGCTGCTGCAACGCATCGGCGGCGTGGTCACGATCCTCATGGGCCTGGTCTTCATCGGTCTGGTTCCCGCATTGCAGCGCGATACCAGGATGGAGCCGCGTCGACTGACAGGCATCCTGGGCGCACCGCTGTTGGGCGCGGTCTTCGCACTCGGCTGGACACCGTGCCTCGGCCCGACCTTGTCGGGGGTCATGGCGGTTTCCGCGGGCACCGACGGCACAACCGCCGCGCGCGGGGTGGCGCTCATCGTCGCCTACTGCCTCGGGCTGGGACTGCCGTTCGTGATCCTGGCCTTCGGGTCGGCCACCGCGTTGCGCGGCGTCGGCTGGCTACGGCGGAATTCGCGCACCATCCAGATCATCGGGGGCATCCTGCTCGTCGCGGTCGGCATCGCACTGGTCACGGGGGCGTGGGATCAGTTCGTCGGTTGGGTGCGCGACGCTTTCGTCTCCGAGGTGACGCTGCCGATATGACCATGACCGAGACGCAGCCGACCGCCGCGCCCGCCCCGCCCCCGCGCCAATCCGTGCCGGGCCGCGTCTGGGCGCTGGTGCGCAATGCGTGGCGTGGACTCACCAGCATGCGCACCGCGCTGGTGCTGCTGTTCCTGCTGGCGTTGGCGGCGATACCCGGCGCGCTGCTGCCGCAACGCAATCTGAACGAGCAGAAGGTCGAGCAGTACATCACCGACCGCCCGACCCTCGGGCCGTGGATGGACCGGTTCGAACTGTTCGACGTGTTCTCCAGTTTCTGGTTCACGGCCGTCTACGTGCTGCTGTTCGTCTCGCTCGTCGGCTGCATCCTGCCGCGCTGCCTCGATCACTACCGCGCACTGCGCACCCCGCCGGTGCGGGTCCCGCGCAATCTGGCCCGGTTGCCGCTGCATCACACCGAGACCGTTGACGCCGCGCCGGAACAGGTGATCGAACACGCCCGCGCCCGATTACGCGGGTGGCGCACCGAGATACGGTTCGGCGACGATCGTGTGCGCGACGGCGAGATCACGTTGTCGGCCGAGAAGGGCTACACCCGCGAACTCGGCAATCTGGTCTTCCACTTGGCGCTGGTAGGACTGCTGATCGCCATCGCGGCAGGCAAGCTGTTCGGCTACGAGGGCAGCGTCATCGTGATCGCCAACAACGGCCCCGGTTTCTGCACGACCTCCCCCGCGGTCTTCGATTCGTTCAAGGCGGGCAACGTCAACGACGGCACCGGTATGACCCCGCTGTGCGTGCGCGTCAAGGATTTCAAGGCCGACTACCTGGAAAACGGCCAGGCCGAGATGTTCACCTCGAATATCGAATACCAGGCGGGCGACGATCTGCGGACCGATACCTGGCGTGAAACCGCCGTCAAGGTCAACCATCCGCTGCGCGTCGCGGGCGACCGGCTCTACCTGCAGGGTCACGGTTTCGCGCCGACCTTCACCGTGACCTTCCCTAACGGGCAGACCCGCACCGAAACCATCCAGTGGCGTCCCGACGACGCCCGCACCTTCCTGTCCAGCGGCGTCCTGCGGATCGACCCGCCCGGCGGCATGTACGCCACCGACGAGGAACGTCGCAAGAACCAGATCGCCATCGAGGGCCTCTTCGCGCCGACCGCGCTTTTCCACGGGAAGCTGCTGACCTCGTCGTTCCCGGAGATGAACGATCCCGCCGTCGCGGTGGACATCTACCGGGGCGACACCGGACTCGACACCGGCAGGCCCCAGTCACTGTTCGCACTGGATGCCGAGCAGATCAAACAGGGCAGACTCAGCAAAGAGGCCAGGGTCAATCTGCGGCCAGGCGAATCGACCACCCTGCCCAACGGCACGAAGGTGAGCTTCGACGGCGCACAGGACTTCGTGAATCTGCAGGTCTCCCACGATCCGGCCCAGCAGTGGGTGCTGGTCAGCGCATTGGCGATGATGGCGGGTCTGCTGGTCTCGCTGCTGGTGAAGCGTCGCCGAGTCTGGATCCGGGTCTATCCCGAAGCCGATGGGGCCGGTACCGTTGGCCAACGACGTACTGTAGTAGAAATGGGTGGGCTCGCCAGAACCGATCAGGCCGGTTGGGGCGGTGAGTTCGAACAGTTGCGGGAGCGCCTGCTCGACACCGAACTTCGCGCGTCGAGCGCCGAGACGAAACCGGCGCGCGACGCCGACCCACGGGAGAGTGACCATGCAGATCGATGAAAACCTCGCCCGCTACAGCGATTTCGCTTTCAAGTCGGCGATCGTGGTGTACGTGCTGGTGGTGGTATTGCTGATCTGGCAGTACGCGACCGCGCGCGCCAACCAGGTGGTGGACCGCGAACTCGCGATGGCGGGCGGCCCCGGTTCCGACCGCCCCGTCGGCCCCGGGAAAATCGCCGAACCCGTCGCCGCACCGCTGTCCGAACGCCTGGGCAATATGGCGTTCTCGGTGCTCGTCGTCGGCATTGTGCTCCAAGTACTGTCGATCGTGTTGCGCGGCTTCGCGACCCATCGCTTCCCTCTCGGCAACATGTACGAATTCGTCACCATGGCGACCGCGGCGGCCACCGTCGTCGGCATCATCTTCCTGCGCGAACAGCGCTACCGCTCGATGTGGGCCTTCCTGCTCGTCCCGGTCATCGTCCTGATGTTCCTCGCGGGCACCGTGCTGTACGCCGACGCCGCCCCCGTAGTCCCCGCCCTCAGATCCTTCTGGCTGCCGGTGCACGTCACCATCGTCAGCGTCGGCAGCGGCGTGTTCATGGTCTCCGGCATAGCCAGCCTGCTGTTCCTCTACCGCATCCGCCAGCCCGAAGGCCAGGAATCCGCAGGCATCCTCGGTACCATCGCGAAGCGTCTCCCCGACGCACGCACCCTGGACCGGCTCGCCTACAAAACCACCATCGTCGGATTCCCCCTCTTCGGCGCGGGCGTCATCCTCGGTGCCATCTGGGCCGAAGCCGCGTGGGGACGGTTCTGGGGGTGGGACCCGAAGGAGACCTGCTCGTTCATCGCGTGGGTGCTGTACGCCGCGTATCTGCACGCTCGCGCGACCAGCGGGTGGCGGGATACGAAGGCGGCGTGGATCAATGTGGCGGGGTTCGTCGCGATGTTGTTCAACTTGTTCATCATCAACATCGTGATCTCGGGTCTGCACAGCTACGCGGGGTTGAACTAATCGGGGTTGACCTGCGCATTCGCGACAGTTTCGGGCTCGCCAGTTTCGGTGCTCGAGCCCGTCGGTACGCAGTGAGTACGCAGTGCCGTCGAGGCGGTCCCTGAGTACGCTGCCGACGGCCGCGCGCGTCGTCGCGTCGGCATCGGGGCCACAGGTGCGTCCAGATCAGCACCGGCCAGCATCACCCCGGCGTACCGTCCATTTCCCGTCCTTCCCTCAGCACGCTGCCGCCCGCCGCCCGTATTGTCTCGTCAGCATCGGGCCATATCGCGGGTCGGGTTAGGGCCGGCCATGTCCTCCCTTCGGATGGTCGGGGTCTTCTCTCCCCGGGCGGAATCCCTTCCGATAATATTATTCTGATTTGAGAGAATGACATTCTGGATCGACCCTGCGCGGATCGCGGTGCCGGTCCCGTGGAGAGGACGAGCAGTGGGCCTACCAGGGTTGAGCGGGAAAATCGCGGTTATCGCAGGTGGGGGCAGTGGCATCGGGGCGGAGACGGCGCTGCGTCTGGGCGGTGAGGGCTGTTTGGTTGTGGTCGGCGATCTGGCCGAGTCGGCCGCGGCGCGAACCGCGAAGCTGATCGGTGAGTCCGGTGGCACCGCCGTGTCGGTTGGTTTCGACCTCGCCGACCCGGAATCGGTTCGTGGTCTGCTCGATACGGCTGTCGGCGAATTCGGCGGCGTGGACGCGCTGTTCAATGTCGGGGCTGACATGGGTGCCGTGCGTACGGATAGCAATGTCGTCGATATCGATCTCGAAATCTGGGACCGCACTATGACGGTGAATCTGCGCGGTTACGTGCTCACCATGAAATACGCCATTCCGCATATGCTCACGCGCGGCGGCGGTGTCATCGTCAATACCTCGTCGGCGGCGGCGTTCCAGGGGGAGCCGGCGCGTCCGGCCTACGCCACCGCGAAAGCGGGAATCGGTGCGTTGACCCGTCACGTCGCCTCGCGCTGGGGCCGCGAGGGAATCCGTTGCAACGCGGTCGCTCCCGGTTTCACCGCGACCGAGACTATTCGTTCCGCGCCGCACTGGCCTGATCTCGAGGCCGCAGCGCTGAAGCGAATGCGTAGCCCGCGCGTCGGCGAAACCGGTGATATCGCAGCGATAGTGGCGTTCTTGATGTCCGAGGACGGTGCGTGGATCAATGGGCAGATCCTCAATATCGATGGCGGCACCATCATGCGCTGAGGTCTCGGCCCCCGACCCCTCCTGTGCTGCCGCGATCAGGTCGTCCGACGATGCCGGCGCGACCACATCGACCCGGTAGTTCGGGTCGCGGCAGTTATCGGCCGATAATCGGGGTTGGTATAGGCGGCAACAGGTTCCGAGCGAGGGTGGGTATTCGGATGTCCGAGGGAGTGCGGAGACAGGGGACGGTCGGCAGGGTGGTCGCGATTCTGCTGGCGCTGATCGCCCTGTCCGGTTGCGTGCCAACCTTTTCCGATCCCGAATCCGACGGCACGCCGACTCCGGACTACGGCAGCATTCGGTATGACCCGGAACCGCTGATCGAGTACTTCCCACTGATCGGGCAGCCGAAATCGGTTGCCTGGCGTACGTGGAACAACGCGTCGGGGCGGGTACCGGGGCCGACGATCTATTGGATCGAAGCGGTGGTGGGGTTGACCGAGGAGACCGCCGCGACGCTGCGGAGTCGGTTCGCGTCGGCGGAGCAGGTGCAAGCGCCGAGGGTGAAGGGCGATCTGAACAGTTCGGTGCCCGGCGGGTCGTATCTGTCCGGCCGCGAACTCGATACGGCTCTCGGGGGTTCCGCGAAATGGGGCGGCGGCGCGAACGGATATCTGCACCGGGATCAGCCGACGCTGGTCGTGCTGGCCTCCACCGGCGGATAGCTGGAATATCGCCGTTGATGAATCCGCCCTGTTGGTAGGTGTTTTCGTGATGACCGGCGAACAGGTGACGGGTGTGTCGGTTCGGAGGGTGATTCGCGGGATGTCCCGCTCACGCGATATGGGACGATCTGCGGCGTGGCAGCACAGAGGGCCGGGGTGTCGGCGTGGCCGGAGCAGTGGCGGTGGGATGACGGCCGGGTAGACGCGTATCGCGCGAGGGGTTTGACCGGGGTCGTGGTCGAGGAGATCACGGTCGGCGGTGTGCGGGAATCGGGTGTGCTGCTGCCGATGCGGCAGCCGCCGAGATGGCAGGGCGTGGTTTTCCTGTTGATGGGTCTGGTTTTTCTCTCGGTCGCGGGGCTATTGCTGGTGGAAGCGATCGTGATCGCCGAGTGGATGCTCATCGGCGGTGTCGCTCTATTCGTCGGGATCGGCGGTGTCGCCCTGGCCGCCGCGTATCGGGGGTTGATCGACCGCCGCGATGTGGTTCCGGGACTGGTGATTACGCCGACGCGGGTGGTTCGGCGCGGGGGCGGCGGGGAATTGCTGACCGTCGCGTGGGCGGATATCGCCGAGATCCGGCCCTATGTGCGTGATACCGGCTCGGCGAAATGGCACAACATGTTCGGCATCGAAGTGCGTGATCCCGATGCGTTCTGGCGTGCGGCCGGGCGGCGTCGCGGCGGCCGGGCATCGCGGGTGCGGGCCGGAGCCGAGGTGGTGGTGGTGTGGGACACGGTCATGCTGATGAATCCGCTCATCGCGTACCACCTGCTCCGTCATTACCTCGCGCATCCGGATCAACGCCCGCATATCTGCCGGTCGGTGCGGGGAAGTTCGTAGCGCGGGCGGTTCGGCTCAGTGCTCGGTGGGGCCGTCGCCGTCGCGATGTTGATGCCGGGACAGTCGCCACAGGAAGTCGGGGTCGTCGTCCGGGCCTTTGATCCGGGGACGCCGCGATGAAACCGGGGGTCGCTCGGCCGATCCTTGTGGGCCGAACGCCTTCCAGCACAGCACCGCGACCGCCACGACCGCGATGAGCGCCAACAGGTACGTCACGTCGCTCACCTCCTGCTACCGAGGGTAGCCGCGTGCGGGCCCGGCGTGTGTCGCGGACTCCGAATCGGCGGGTGGAACTCCGGGCGCGGGCAGCTGGCCGCCCGCGCGAAACCGGGTCAGCGTGCGGTCGCCTCGGTGGTGAGGGATTTCAGCAGTTGCAGTACCTCGGACTCCCGGAACCGGCGGTGACCGCCCGGCGTACGCAGAGACCCGAGCCGACCGGCGTGAGCCCAGCGGGTGACGGTCTTGGGGTCGACGTGGAACATCGCAGCCACTTGGCCCGGGGTCAGCAGGGTGTCCTGGCCGCCGACGGTGATCGCAGTCATAGCAAACCTCTCCGTTCTCGACAGTTCCCTCATCAGATGGCGCCATCGTTGCACCCCGACCCCTAGGTACGCGAACCACCTACAGTTAGTAAAGGCGAAGTAATGGACAAAACGGATAGCCTCCGAACGTCGGCGATGGGTGGGCGACCGAGGGCGCGTGAGGGCTTCGCCTACGCTGGAGGGCGTGAGCGACGCAACTCGTCCGGACGGCGCATCCCCCCAGCAAACACCTGACGCGGGTAAACGGCTGGCCAAGAATCTGGCGCTGTACACGGTGGCGCGGCTGGCGCTGGTCGCGGTGATCACCGCGGCGATCATCCTGGTAGCGCGATTGGTCCAGGTCGACGTGCCGGTGGTCGTGGCCGCCCTGTTCGCGCTGATCATCGCCATGCCGCTGTCTTTGACGCTGTTCAAGAAATTGCGGGCGAGGGTGAACGAGGATATCGCGGTGCTCGACGAGAAACGCCGCAAGGACAAGGCTCGGCTGCGCGCTCGGCTGCGCGGCGAGGACGGGGGCGCGTCGGCGTGAGGCAGTGCGATCGCAGCAGCTCGCGCGACTGGGTCGACAACGCGGTGCGGCTGATCGATGCCGATACCCAGCGCAGCGCCGATACCCACCTACTGCGTTATCCGCTGCCCGCCGAGTGGGGGATTCAGCTGTATCTGAAGGATGAATCCACCCATATCACCGGCAGTTTGAAACATCGGTTGGCGCGGTCGCTGTTTCTGTACGCGATATGCAACGGGTGGGTCACCGAGGGGACGACGGTGGTGGAGGCGTCGTCCGGATCGACCGCGGTGAGCGAGGCGTACTTCGCGAAGATGCTCGGACTGGATTTCGTCGCCGTGATGCCCGCGAGCACTTCGCCGCAGAAGATCGCGCTGATCGAGGCGCAGGGCGGCCGATGTCATTTCGTGGAGAGGCCGCCGGAGATGTATTCCGAGGCTGTTCGGCTGGCGGCCGAATGCGGCGGGCATTACATCGATCAGTTCACCAACGCCGAGCGCGCCACGGACTGGCGCGGCAACAACAATATCGCCGAATCCATTTTCGAGCAGATGGAGTTGGAAGCGCATCCGGTGCCGGAATGGGTCGTTGTCGGCGCGGGCACCGGCGGGACCAGCGCGACCATCGGCCGGTATCTCCGCTATCGCCGTCACGCGACGAAACTGGCGGTGGTCGATCCGGAGAATTCCGCGTTCTTCGGCGGGTACGAAACCGGCGACCCCGGCTACCAGACCGGCATGTCCTCGCGTATCGAGGGGATCGGCCGTCCCCGGGTGGAACCGTCCTTCGTCGGTACGGTCGTCGACCGGATGATCGAGGTTCCCGATGTCGCCTCCATCGCCGCGGCCAGGCGGGCCAGCCGCGTTCTCGGACGTCGTGTGGGCGGCTCGACCGGCACGAATCTGTGGGGCGCGTACGCGCTGATCGCCGAAATGCTGGCCGCGGGCCGCACCGGCAGCGTGGTGACGCTGATCTGTGATGGCGGGGACCGTTACGCGGGAACGTATTTCGATGACGCGTGGGTGGTGGCGCAGGGGATGATCCTGGCCGAGTCGACGGTGGTCATCGATGAATTCCACGCCACCGGCGTGTGGACCGGATAGCAGGCTCCTTCGGTAGTGACCGTCGGGTTCCTCGCGCGCCCAGCGTTGTCAATTTTCGTTGACATCGCGGAGATCGTCAATCAAAATTGACGTCATGACAGAAGCAACCACCTTGGCGGCCGCCGCGGGCAGCCCCGACCCCACGGTCGGGCTGCGCGCCGTGCTCGCACTGCGTCGGCTGCTCGAGCGTCTCGAGGCGATCCAGGTGCAGAACGCCAGAACACAGGGCTGGTCCTGGCAGGCCATCGCCGACGCGCTCGAGGTCAGCAAACAGGCGGTTCACCAGAAACACAGCTCGAGAGACAGGAAGCGCTGATGTTCGAACGGTTCAGCAAGTCGGCCAGGTCGGCCGTCGTCATCGCCCAGGAGGACGCGCGAGAATTGCGGTCCTCCACCATCGAGGTGGAACACGTTCTCCTCGGTCTGCTCGCGCAGGCCGAACCCGAGCTGAGAGATCTGCTGGCCGAGGCGGGCGTCACCCGCGACGGGGTCAAGCGGACCCTGGCGCGACGCGACGGCGGTGGGCCGCTCGGCCAGGAAGACGCGCAAGCGCTGCGTTCCATCGGCATCGATCTCGACGCCGTGCGCGAAAGCCTCGAAGCGAATTTCGGGCAGGACGTGCTCGAACGGCCTGCGCCCGAGGAAAACGGCGGATTCTTCGGCCGTGATCGCGGTATGCGTTTCGGGCATATCCCGTTCACCAGGGACGCGAAGAAGGCGCTCGAACTGTCGGTGCGAGAAGCATTGGCTCGCAAGGACAAGAGCATCGAATCCGGGCACGTGCTGCTCGGTATCCTGCGCAGCCCGAATCAGACCACGGTGTCGCTGTTCGGCGGCTCGGGGCCGATCCACGACCTGCGCCCCAAGGTGGACGCGCTCCTCGACAGTGCCGCCTGAGCAGTCGCCGGATGCCGCCGCCCGGCGCGGTGGCATCCGGCGAATCCCACGGGAATTCACGAATGCGACTTAGCATTGCCCCATGCAGCTAGTTATTCGGTTGATCATCAACGCGGTAGCCATTTGGCTGGCCGCGGCATGGGTCGACAAGATTCAGATCATCAGCCCCGAAGACAAGACCTCGAGCAAGGTCATTGTGGTATTGGCCGTCGCGGCGGTGTTCACCCTGGTGAACGCGCTGGTCAAACCCCTGGTGCAGTTGTTGTCGCTGCCCTTGGTCGTCCTGACCCTCGGACTGTTCCTGCTGGTGGTCAACGCGCTGATGCTGATGCTCACCGCGTGGCTCACCGACGCGTTCTCCGACTACGGGCTGAAGGTCGACGGCTTCTGGGCGGCGGTACTCGGCGGCATCATCATCTCGCTCGTCAACTGGGTGCTGGGGATTCTGGTCCCGGACAACGACTGAACCGGCTACGTCAGGCCGAGCGCGAGCGCGGTGACCGCGGACCAGACCAGCAGGGCGAGTCCGGAGTCACGCAGCGCCGGAATGAGTTCCAGACCGTTCTTCCCCGAGCGCACCGGGTTGTTGGCGCGGATCGCCAGCGGCACGGCCAGCAGGCCGACCAGTGCGAACGGGGTCCTGGCGAGGAGTACCAGGGTCGCGGCGAACGGAATCGCGAGCAGGACCAGGTGCAGTGTCCTGGTGCGCGGATCACCGAGTTTCACCGCGAGCGTGGTCTTTCCGGATTCGGTGTCGGTCGGGATATCGCGCAGATTGTTGGCGACCAGTACCGCGCTGGAGAACGCGCCGACCGCGACCGCGAGGACCGCGCCGACCCAGTCGATCCGCTCGGCCTGCACGAACTGGGTGCCGAGCACGCCGATCAGGCCGAAGAAGACGAAAACCGCGAGCTCACCGAAGCCGCTGTAGCCGTAGGGGTTCTTGCCGCCGGTGTAATACCAGGCGCCCGCGAGGCAGCCCGCGCCGATGAGCAGCAGCCACCAGGCCGTGGTCAACACGAGCACGAGGCCGACGACCGCGCCGACGGTGAGGCTCGCGATCGCGGCGTTCTTCACCGTGGCCGGTGCGGCGAGTCCGGACCCGACGAGGCGCAGGGGCCCGACCCGGTCGTCATCGGTGCCGCGAACGCCGTCGGAGTAGTCGTTGGCGTAGTTGACCCCGATGATGAGGGCGAGCGAAACCAGCAGCGCGAGCACGGCCTTCCACCACACCAGCCCGTCGATGGAGGCGGCGGCGCCGGTGCCCGCCAGCACCGGGGCGATCGCATTCGGCAGGGTTCGGGGGCGAGCCCCTTCGATCCATTGCGCTGCAGTAGCCATGCGCCGAGCCTAATGGGCGCGGATCAGGCGCGCCCCGGACCGGCCCCGCGCGCCCTACGCCTCGGCGACGGTCTTCAGTCGCGCGAGACCCTTCTCGAAATCCTTGCCGACCATCTTGTCCATCGGCATCACCTTCGACAGCAGACTCATGAGGCCGCTGTGCTGTCCGGTCATCCGCCACACCACTTCGGTACCGCCCTGCACCGGATTCAATGCGAAGGTGACCTGGTTGACGGCCTTCCACGGTTTCTCGAATTCCAGCCGGACGCCGATTTCCCGCTCGTCGCTCGAAACGATCTCCATCGCGCCGGTGCCCGCCTTGCGGTTGCCCTCCCAGGAGTATTTGGCGCCGACTCCCGACCCGGGGCCGGAGTAGGCACGCCGGAGCGCGGGATCGAGATCCTCCCATGGCGACCACTGCGGCCACTCGTGGAAGTCATCGATCAATGCGTGAACGCGCGACGGCTCCGCCGAGACAACGGCCTGCCGGACCACTTCGAACTCAGCCATGCGCACAGCGTAGGTGACCGGGCGGCGAAGACGGGGGTAGAAAAACCATGACGCACCGGGTGGAGTCGCTCGCATACGATTACTTCGGCATGTTTCCGGACCAGGGCGGCCTCCGCCGCAGTCGAGTCGTGACGACGCCCGCAGGCGAATCGGTCGTGGTTGCCCTGTTGGGCGAGGTCGCGCTGCGCCGCGACGGCGCGCTCACGGCGCTGCCCGGTGCGCGATCCCGGCTGCTGCTGGCCTCGCTGGCACTGCGCCGGGGCCGCAGCCGCAGCACGCAGGCACTCATCGACGACGTATGGGGCGAACAGCCGCCGCGGGCTCCGATGAACGCGCTGCACACCCAGGTGTCGCGGCTGCGGTCGGCGCTCCCGGACGGCACGCTGGAAATCGGACCGGCGGGGTATCGGCTGAACCTCGCCATCGATCAGGTCGATCTGGCGCTGGCGGGTGATCTGCTGCGGACGGCGCGGCGGGACCGGGAGCGCGGCGACGCGGCGGGTTGCCTGGACACGGTCGACCGGGTCAGATCGCTGTGGCGCGGTGAACCCGGTGCGGATCTGCCTCCCGGCGAGGTCGCCGACGCGCTGCGTGCTCACGCGGCGGACAGCCTGGCCGACCTCGACCTCGTCGAATTGGCGGCACGGGAGGACATCGGCGATCTCGACGGTGCGTTGCGCCTGGCGCGGCGCATGGCCGCGAGCGACCCGCTGGACGAACCCGCCGAATCGACCCTCATGCGGCTGCTCGCCGCGGCGGGCCGGGCGAACGAGGCGCTGGAATCCTTCGCCGCTTTCCGCGCGCGGCTGTCCGACCAGCTCGGCGCCGATCCCGGGCCCGCGCTCATCCGAGTGAATACCGCGATTCTGCGCGGGGAGCCGATCGGTCGCGGTGATTCCGACGCCCCCGCGGCCGGATCGCGTTCGGCCGGTTCGTCTTCGGTATCGCGCATTGTCGTCGGCGACGTCGCCGATTCCGCGGTGAACGACCCGACTCCGGCGATGGGTGCGGAGTCGGCGAGCGGTGGGGGCGACAGGTCCGTGATCGCCGAGATCGCTTCCTTCTCGGGACCGGTGTCGATGGGCCCGGCATCGGTGGCCGCCGCACCGCAATTCGATGGATCGACCTCGGGAAGGCTGTCCGCGGTCACCCGAGGGGAGACCCGTCGCCAGGGGCCGGAGCGCGCCACCCCGTCGGCGATCGGGTTGCGCGCCGCGCCGAACGCGCTGCTCGGTCGCGAATCCGATCTCGATGCCATCGAGCGGCTGCTGCACACCTCGCGGGTGACCACCGTGCTCGGCCCTGGCGGCGCGGGCAAGACCCGCGTGGCCAACGAGGTCGGTGCGCGCGTGGCCCATACGGGTCAGGTCGTGCTGGTCGAACTCGCGCCGGTGCGCGCCGAGGCCGCGGACGCGCGGATCGAGGTGGAGGCGGCGATCAACGCGGCACTCGGTCTGAGCGACAACGCCTTCGACTCGTCGACGCTGCGCACCGGGTACGCCGCCGATCCGAGGCGTCGGCTGCGCGACGCCGTCGCGGCCCGGTCGATGGTGCTGATCCTGGACAATTGCGAACATCTCATCGACGCGGTGGCGATGGTGGTCGCCGATCTGATCGGTGTCGCGCCCCGGCTCACGGTGCTCACCACCAGCCGGGCGCCGCTGATGATCACCGCCGAAACCGTCTATCCCCTCCCGCCTCTGACGATCGATGCGGCCGGTTCGCCCGCCACCGAATTGTTCGCGGCCAGGGCTCGCGCCGTGCGGCCGACGGTGCGCCTCGACGGCGATATCGTCGCCGAGTTGTGCCGCACCCTGGACGGACTGCCCCTCGCCATCGAATTGGCCGCCGCGCGAGTTCGGGTCATGAGCGTCGAGGAGATCACCACGCGGCTGGCGGATCGTTTCGCCCTGCTGCGCCACGGCGATCGCAGTTCGCCGGAACGACATCGAACCCTGCACGCGGTCATCGACTGGAGCTGGAATCTGCTCGACGAGCCGCAGCGGGTGACGCTGCGCAGGCTGTGCCGTTTCCCCGCGGGTTTCGGGCCCGCCGCCGCCGAGGCGGTCGCGGGCGGTCCCGAGGTCGGCGATGTGATGGCCGCGGTGGACGGTCTCGTGAACCAGTCGCTGCTCACCGTCTTCGACGACGATGTCCTCGGCACCCGCTACCGCATGCTGGAGACGGTGCGGGAATACGGGGAGGAACAGCTCGCCGCGTCACCCGGCGAATCGGAATCGGTCATCGAGCGAATGATGTTCTGGGCGTATGGTTTCGCCGACGCCACCGCCACCGAGTACCTCGACGGCAATCACGTGGAACTCGCGCTCGCGGTGACCACCGAATTGGATAATCTGCTCGCGGTGCTGCGCTATGCCATAGAACGGCGGGACGCCAGGATCGCCTACACGGTTTTCCCGGTGGTCGGCATGCTGTGGGTTGTCCGCGGTTCCCACACGGAGGTGGTGGCCTGGGCCTGCCGGGTCGTCGAACTCGACGAGTCCTTCGACGAGGGAAGCGGTCCGCGTTCCGATCTGGTGCTGACCACCTTCGAAATGATGTTCCTGCACCTCTTCTACACGACCAACGACGTGCGTCACCTGGCTCGGCTGCGGATTCGGGTGCGCCGATTACTGCGCACCAGGACCGATATCGACGAAACGTATCGGTTCATCGGAGAGATGATGCTCACCCGGGCGGATGGGGCGGGCGCGGCAAGGCGGGTCGCCGAGGCGGTTCGATACGGCCGATCCGAAACCAAGGCCACCGCTCTGTTGCTGCGGGCCAATGTCAAGGAGAACCAGGGCGACGTGCGCGGCTCGACCCGCGACGCGATCCGCGCGCTGGAGGCATTCGGGCAGGGCCATTTCTGGAGCGTGGCCATGGTGTGCAGTCACCTGGGACAGGTGTTCGGTCAGATCGCCAAGTATCCGGAATCGGTGACCTACTACCGGCGCAGCCTCGGCATGCTGTTGCGCCTGGGCGTCTACGAGGACACCGTGGAGACCCGCAGCATGCTCGCGGCCTCGCTGATCGGGGCGGGCGAGGTGGAGCAGGCCCGCCGCGAACTCGAAATCGCCATGGGGACCACCGATATCGGGACCGCCGAGAATGCGGTGGGTATGCACAATCGGGTGCTCGCCATGGTCGTGGCGAGCGCCGCCGAACTCGCCTTCGCCGACGGCGATATGGAGGAGGGACTGCGACGCTACGACAGGGCACTTCGGCTGTTCGGCTGGCCGCACGCCGATCTCGGTCCCGGCCCCGGGGCGCTCATGCTCGCAGCCGCCGCGCTGGACGCGCGGGTCCTGCACGGTAGGGCCGAAACCTCCGCGGGACTGGCGCGGCAGATACTCGACAAGGGCGTTGCGATGCTGTCGCAGTATCAGGATTTGCCCCAGATCGGCGGGATCGCCTGCGCGATCGGTTCGTATCTGGTCGCGACGGGGCTCGACCCCGACCGTGGAACGCGGTTGCTGGCGCTTGCCCCCGAGGTCTATGCCCGCCAGGACTTTTCGTCCATGCGACTGGATCGGCATGTGGCCGCGGCCGGAACGAGACTCGGAACGCGGCGCGTGCACGAGGTGATCGACCGGCACCGCAGGACCGGCCGCAAGAAAGCCGCGCGCGAAATCATGCGCCTGCTGGGTGAATTGCGCGACGCGCGCTGACGATGAACCGCGCGGACGGCGACCGGCCGCCTCCCGTTGACGCGGGGAAGACGGCCGGTCGCCGTGGATCTCACGCCTTGCGCATATACGCGCGCACCGTGACCGGGGCGATCACCGTGACGATCGCGGCGGCGCCGATCAGCGTCCACAGGAAATGCGCGCCGATATGTCCGTCGTTCATCAGATCACGGCAGGCGTAGATCAGATGGGACACCGGGTTGACGTTCACGAATGCCTGGATCCAGCCCGGCATGGTGTCGGTCGGCACGAAGGCGGGCGAACAGAAGGTGAGCGGGAACATGATCAGCATGGAATAGCCCTGCACCGCAGAGGCCTTGTTCGCGATGACGCCGAAGAACGCCCAGATCCAGCTGGTGGCGAAGGAGGCGACGATTACCAGCAATGCCGCGCCGAGGACACCGGTCACACCGCCGTGCGGGCGATAGCCCATCGCCAGACCCATCACGATGGTGAGCGTCGTCGCGATGAAGTAGCGCACCATATCCGCGGTGAGCGCACCCGAGAGCGCCGAAATACGGGCGATCGGCAGCGATTTGAAGCGGTCGAATACGCCCTTCTCCATATCCTCGCGCAGCTGCACGCCCGTGGTGACCGAGGTGAGGACGACCGTCTGCACCATGATGCCCGGAATAATCACCGGCAGATAGCTTTTCACGTCGCCGGAGATCGCACCGCCGAAGATGTAGGTGAACATCAACGTGAAGATGATCGGCTGGATGACGACGTCGAAGAGTTGTTCCGGATTGTGCTTGATCTTGAGCAGTCCCCGGTAGGCCATGGTCAGGGTGTTGGAGACGGTCTGGCGCAGGTCGATCGGCGGCGCGGGCGTCGGCAGCGGCCGGGCAGTCGCCCCTGCCTCGGTGAAGGTGGCGGTCATCGTATAACCGCCTTGGATACCCCGTCGTTCACGGCGGGAAGGAAAAGGTGTGCGTGTCGTTTGTGTTGCACGGCATTATCTTTCGTTAGGATCGAACGTATGGGCGAAGTGGTGCGCTACACCT
>NZ_JBEXFQ010000056.1:0-29795 GCF_040606855.1 Nocardia sp. NPDC005366 | reverse complement strand
GGGGGTGTGGGGTCCGGGTCGGTCGTTGCACAACGGGTACGGGCCGACGGAGGCCACGATCATGGTGGCGATTTCGGATCGGTTGTGTCCGGGTGGTCGGGTGGTGTTGGGTGGTCCGGTTCGTGGTGTGGGGTGTGTGGTGTTGGATCGGTGGTTGCGGCCGGTTCCGGTGGGTGTGGTGGGTGAGTTGTATGTGTCGGGGCCGGGTGTGGCGCGGGGGTATGTGGGTCGTGGTGGTTTGACGGCGGGTGTGTTTGTTGCTGCGCCGTTTGGTGTGGGTGCTCGTATGTATCGGACTGGTGATGTGGTGCGGTGGGTCGAGGGTGGGGTGTTGGAGTATGTGGGGCGAGCTGATTTCCAGGTGAAGGTGCGTGGTCAGCGGGTGGAGTTGGGGGAGATCGAATCCGTCCTCACCACACACCCCGCCGTGAAACAGGCTGTCGTCGCGTTGCGTAGCGACGAACGCGGTATCGACCGGCTGGCCGCCTATCTCCTCGGCGAGGCCGATATCGATGCGGCCGATGTCGAGGCCGCCGCTCGGACACGGTTGCCCTCGCATATGGTCCCGGATGTGTTCGTGGTGCTCGACGCGCTTCCGCTCACCACGACCGGCAAACTCGATCGCCGCGCGCTGCCCGCCCCGGACTTCGTGGAACGCCGCGAGTGGGTGGCCCCCGGCACCGGGATCGAGTGCGTCGTCGCCGAGATATTCGGGGAGGTACTCGACGTCGAGAAGGTTGGCGCGATGGACGGCTTCTTCGACCTCGGCGGCAATTCGCTGTCCGCGACACGGGCCGTCGCTCGGTTGAGTGCGGCGCTCGGTGTCCGCGTCGGTGTCCGCGATCTGTTCGAAGCGCCGACGGTCAATGCGCTCGCCGCGCGAGTGGGCGCTGGCGATCGGGTCGATCGCGTGCCGTTGATCCCTCGCGAACGTCCGGAACTGGTACCGCTTTCCCCCGCGCAGCAGCGGATGTGGTTCTTCAACCAGTTCGACACATCGGTCGCGGCCTACAACGTGCCGTTGCTGGTTCGCCTGAAGGGCGACCTCGATATCGAGGCCATGCGGCGCGCATGCGAACTGGTCATCGACCGGCACGAATCGCTGCGCACCAAATTCCCGATGACGGGCGGAACACCGCATCAGGTCGTTGTCGATGCCCGCGAAGTAGTGCCCGGGTTGGGACCGGTCCGTGTCGATGAAACGCAATTGATGGAGCGGGTCGCCGCCGCCGTCTCGGTGAGTTTCGATGTGACGCAGGCACCTCCGGTGCGGCTGGATCTGTTCGCCCTCGGCGCCGCCGATCATGTCCTGGCGATCACCGTGCATCACATCTGCGCCGATGGGCAGTCGATGATGCCGCTCGCGCGTGATGTCGCGGCAGCGTATGTGGCGAGCAGGCAGGGGACCGAACCGATGTGGCCCCCACTCGCGGTGCAGTACGCCGACTACTCGCTGTGGCGTCGCGAGATGCTCGGCGACGAGCACAATCCCGATTCGGCCATCTCCGAACAACTGCGGTACTGGAAGGAGACACTCGGCGGCCTGCCCGAACTGCTCGAGCTGCCGACCGACCTGCCTCGCCCACCGGTCGCCTCCATGCGCGGCGACGCGGTCGATTTCGAGATCTCCGCGCAACTGTGGTCGCGGATCGACGCCATGGCACGACAGGCGAACGCGACGGTGTTCATGGCACTGCACGCCGCGCTGACGATCCTGCTGTCCAGGCTGGCCGGAGTCGACGATATCGCCGTCGGCACACCGGTGTCCGGTCGCGGCGAGCGTGAACTCGACGATCTCGTCGGAATGTTCGTGAACACGGTCGTGCTGCGGTCGCGAGTGGCGCCACGGCAGTCGTTCGCGGATCTGCTGGCCGCGACCAGGGAGGCGGACGTGGCCGCGTTCGCCCACGCCGATGTGACCTTCGACCAGGTCGTGGAGATGCTCAACCCGCCCAGGTCCACCGCGCACCTCCCGGTGTACCAGGTGACGCTGGATGTCCAGAATCTGAGCTCCGTCGCGTTGACATTGCCGGACCTGGTCATCGAACCGATCGAGCACGGATACGAACAGGCGCAGGCGGACCTGAACGTCAAACTTGTCGACCGATTCGACGACAGCGGCGCGCGGACAGGAATGTCGGGCCGTCTGACCTTCGCCAGTGATCTGTTCGTCGCGGAAACGATGCACCGCTTCGCCCGCGCGTTCGTGCGAATTCTGGAGACCGTGTCCGAGGATCCGGCGATCGTCGTCGGCGATATCGACCTCGGCGATCCCGAGCAGCGGCGCGAGATCCTCGACGCGGCGGGTACCACGGGCGTCGCGGTGCCGGAGGTGACGCTGGCACAGCTGTTCTCCGACCGTGTGACCGCGCGGCCGGACGCGGTCGCGGTGACCGATGGCGCCTCGCGGCTGACCTACGCGGAGCTGGATCGGCGCGCCACCGCCGTGGCGGTACGGCTGGCCGAGTGCGGGGTCGGCCCGGAATCGCTGGTGGCCGTGGCATTGTCGCGGTCGATCGAGCTGGTCGTCGGTCTGCTCGGTGTGGTCAAGGCGGGTGCGGGATATCTGCCGCTCGACCTCGCCTATCCGCGGGAGCGCTTGCGGTTCGTCCTCGACGACGCCGGTCCCTCGGCGGTGCTGACGTCCACGGCGACGGCGTCGGACGTGCCCGAATGCGCGGTACCGGTGGTATTCGTCGAGGATTGCGCCGATGCCGACGCGGGAGCGCCGTGTGTCCTCGCGCCGGGGGCCGGGCCGGACAATATCGCCTATGTGATCTACACCTCGGGTTCGACCGGCCGCCCCAAGGGCGTCGTCGTCAGTCACCGCCAGGCGGTCACATTGTTCACCCACGCCGCCGAGCGATTCGATACCGGGCCTGACGACGCGTGGACGATGTTCCATTCGTACGCCTTCGATTTCGCGGTATGGGAGATGTGGGGCCCGCTGGTGTCCGGCGGGCGCGTGGTCGTCGTCGACTACGACACGTCGAGGTCGCCGGAGGCGTTGGTGAGCTTGCTGGCCAGGGAGCGGGTGACGGTGTTGAGCCAGACTCCGTCGGCGTTCTACGGATTCGCCGATGCCGAGCGGCGATATCGGGAATCCGGTTGCGCGGCGGGTGAACTCGCTCTGCGGTATGTCGTCCTCGGCGGGGAGGCCCTCGATACCTCGAGGCTCACGGGGTGGTACGAGGCGCACGAGCCGGATTCTCCGCGTGTGGTGAATATGTACGGGATCACCGAGACGACCGTGCATGTGACCTTCGCCGAACTCGGCGGTGCGAGCTCCGACGGGATCGCGCCCGCGGACAACACGGGAATCGGCAGGCCGCTGCCGGGATTGCGCGTCTACGTGCTCGACGACCGGCTGCGCCCGGCCCCGATCGGGGTCGTGGGGGAGATGTATATCGCGGGTGAGCAGCTCTCGCGCGGTTACCTCGGCGCCGAGGCGTTGACCTCGAGTCGATTCGTGGCGAATCCGTTCGGGCCGGACGGCTCTCGTCTGTACCGTTCGGGTGACACGGCGCGCTGGCGGCCATCGGCGAACGGACTGGAGTTGTCCTACGCGGGCCGGGCCGACGCACAGGTGCAGTTGCGTGGGTTCAGGATCGAGTTGGGTGAGGTGGAGTCGGCGCTGCTGCGGCATCCGGGGGTCACCCAGGCCGCCGCCGCGGTGCACCGTCACGATCGAGGCGTCGATCAGCTGATCGGCTATGTCGTCCTCGACGCGGACGGAGTAGATCCCGCGGAGATCCGCGCGACGGCCGCGCGGGTGTTGACGAGCTATATGGTGCCGTCGGTGGTGCTGACGCTGCCCGAGCTGCCGTTGACGATCAACGGCAAACTCGATCGCAAAGCGTTGCCGAGTCCTGATTTCGGTGACTCGGTCATCGAATTCGTCGCACCGCGCACCCGGACCGAGAAGGTGATCGGCGAGGTCTACGAGCAGGTTCTCGGTGTCCAGCGGGTCGGGGCGACGAATGGATTCTTCGACCTCGGCGGCAATTCACTGCTCGCGACGAGTGTGGTGATCGAGTTGCGTGCCCGCGGCGTGAGGATCTCGCTGCCGTGGATGTTCGACGATGCCACACCCGAGGCGCTGGCGCGCCGGGCCGACGAGGCGGAAGGCGGTTCCGGTCTGCAGGTGTTGCTCCCGCTGCGCGCGGGCGGGACCGAACCCGCGGTATTCGGCGTTCATCCGGCCGGTGGCTTGGCATGGTTCTACGGCGGGCTGGTCGAACATCTGCACCGGGACAGGCCGATGTACGGGTTGCAGGATCCCCATGTCGTCGAGGGTGAAGCGTGCGCGGATTCGGTGGAGGCGTTGGCCGAGCGGTATGTGGCCGAAATTCGCCGGGTGCAACCGAGCGGACCGTATCACCTGCTCGGCTGGTCACTGGGCGGAGAGATCGCCCATGCCATGGCGATACGTCTGCAGCGTGACGGCGACGTCGTCGGAATGCTGGCAGTGCTGGACAGTGTGGTCGGATGGTCCGAGAGCACCGGTTCGGGCACCGGACCCTCCGACGATCATGCGCCGGGGGAGTTGATGGCGGATCTGCTCGGTGGTTGGCGCGAGCTGTTCGACCTCGGTGACGCTGTCGCCGCCGAGACCCACGAGCAGGCATGGGCGGTCATCCGCGACCAGGTCGTCGGGACGGGAATGTTCACCGCCGAGCAGGTCGACCGGTTGATGGACAGCTTCGAGACGGCGGGCGATATCGCCGACGCCTATCGTCCCGAAGTCTTCGACGGTGATCTCGTCGTCTTCACCGCGGGTCGGGATCGCACCGACCACGACGCCATCGCCAGGACGTGGCGGCCCTACGTCACCGGCGACATCCACAACACCGTCGTCGACGCACGTCACCTCGAATTGACCCATCCGGAGGCGTTGGCCGTCATCGGGCCGATCCTCGAACAGTTCATGACGAGGGTCGAGGAGTCGGCGATGACCGCGACGCGACGAGAATAAGTCGCAACGACCCGTCCCCGGCCGCGAATACCGTCGCCCGCACCGACTATGCGCGATAGGTGCGGGCGACCAGCGCCGAGCGCAGGTACCACAGTCCGGAGGGCTGGGACGGGTCGAATCCGGTCAGTTGGCCGATACGCTTGAGTCGATAGTCGACGGTGTTGGTGTGCACGTGCAGAACTCGTGCGGTGCGCTGGCGGTTGAGGTTGTTGGCGATATGCCGCTGCAATGTCTCGAGGAGTTCGGGGTGCTCGTCCAGCGGATCCAGCAGGGAGCCGAGGTATTCGCGCCCCGGTCCGGGGCGGGTGAGCTGGTATTCGAGGGCGAGCTCGTCGAACCGGTACATGCCGGGCATCGCCTCCAACCGCTGCACCATATCGAGGAGTTCGTGGGCCTGGTCGGCGGCGTTCGGGATCTGCTCGGGCGTGGCGTCGATCATCGTCGCGGTGATGCCGACCTGCGCGGCATGCGACAGGTGGGTGATGAGGGCATCGAGTTCGGCATTGTCGAACATCGCCGACGGTATGAGCACCGTGCCGCCGTCCACACTGAGGAGCGACAGTGCGCTGTTGCCGCATCGCGTGGCGAGTTCGGCTTGGACCCGCCGGAGTTTCCTTCGTGCGACCACCTGGCCGTCCACCGCGGGGTTGCGTTCCTCGCGATGCGGCGGGATTGCTACCGCGACGACGGCATACGAATCCGCTATCGCGATTCCGCATTCCCTCGCCATGGTCGAGGTGCTGTGTCCGCCGAGTAGCGCCGAGGTGAGCGTGTGCACCGCGGTGTGGTGTTCGCTGACCACGGAGCGCAGTTCGCGCACGTATGCGACGGAAATGGCCGAGGTGATCTGGTCGAGCATCTCGAGCACGGCTTTGGCACCGACGACGAGATTGTCGTAATCCTTGATCGTCGCGCCGGAGACGACGAGATCCAGTCCGATCTTGAAACCTTCGTGGATCGAGTGGTGGATGGTGTCGATCGGCACGCCTTCACGAGCCCAGCCTGCCGCGGCGTCCTGTAAGCGCTGGAGCTTGGTGGGAATATCCCTGCCGTCGAGCATGCTCACCGCGAACTCGAGGCATACGCGGGTGATCGCGGTGACATCTCCGGAGATCGCGTCGCCGGGTAGCGTCCCGCAGGGCGCCACGTTCTCCACGAAATGGCCCACCATCTGACGTGACAGTGCGCGTATGTCCTGCAGCGGTGACGACATCGGCTTACCCGACAGGGTAAGACTCGGTCGTGCCGAGCTATCGACGGCCATTGACGACTCCTTCCGCCCCCGAAAATTGCTGTGCAACGCATTCACACTAACTGCATCGAGGAAGGAATGGACCGATTCGGCTGGTTCCGTGCGATCGGGATCGAGTCCCCCGCGGGAGGCTCGTGCCGCGTCGTGCGGTCCGTTGTCTACCGATGGGTAATGAAAGCCGTCACATTCGCGGCGTGGACGCATCGTTTGCCGCCCGTTCTATCGGTCTCGACCCGGTTCTTCTCGGCGTAAAAACAGCGTTAACGAATCGCGATTCACGTTCAGCTGTGATAGGAGGTGAATTCGAGTATATAAATACCGACAGGTCGGGTTTCGCACCTACTGGACATTCTGTTGAACTGACCGTGAACAGCGGGGTTTCCGCGATTCGGAACGTCCAGCGGCTTCGGATGTGCGATGTGCGTAAATTCATGTGCCCCGGGCGCTGGGGAAATTGTCTGGGACGCGTTGCGTCCATGTGTCATCGATGAAAGTGATGGCACATTCGTTCACATTGGCGAGAATGGTTTGCCAGAGAATTGCTTCAGCTTGAGACATACTGTGTGGCAGTGCATTTGGAATTGCCGCCGATGGATCGGCGGTGTAGAGATTGGTCATGGCGCGGCTGTGATCGATGACAGCTGTGCGAAGTGACGAGTATGAGGCATGACAGTCTCGGGTTGTCGATATCGGAGGGCTAGTGATCGCGGTCTCGACTGGCGTCAAATCATGCATTGACCAGGGAATTTTTGAGATGTGCCCGTTATCGGGCATTGGGGCCGGACGTGTTGTGCCGATGGCCGAAGCGCGAGGCTCGGCCGTGGCCGGAGGGGTGAAATGATTGTGTCCGATGACGTTGCCGAGCGGGTGTGCGAACTTTTTCGTGTAGGTCTCCGAGTTGCCGATATCGACATCGACACACCATTACTGGATTATGGCCTCGACTCCGTGCGGTCCGCCGAAATCGTCATAGAACTGGAGCGCGTGTTCGACATCGATCTGCTCGACGAGGAGGTCGCCACGCTGCATACCGCGCGGGATGTGATCGAGTGCGTGTCGGCCAAGCGGGGGAGCCGCACCGAGGTCGGGGCGTAGCTTCCGTGGTATCGAGAGCTCGATCCGAAGCCGGCAGCGCCCCGGTGTCGCCGGACGCGACACGGGAGTTGTTCGACGACTTCGCCCGGCACAATCGCCCGGGTCTGGCGCGGTTACTTCGCGCCTGCCATCTGGATGTCGTGTACGCGGGCGCCGAGGGCGACCATCTGATTCGCGCGGACGGCGTCCGGGTGCTCGACCTGGTAGGAGGCTTCGGGGCGGCCCTGTTCGGGCACAATCATCCGACGCTGGTGCGAGTGGCGACAGCCCAGCTGAACCAGCAGCGACCTTTCGTCTCGCAGGGCAGCGTGCGCCCCGGCGTCGCTCGTCTCGCGCACCGGCTTTCGGACTTGGTCGCCATGACGACCGGCGGGGAATACGTGGTCACCCTCGGGTCGACCGGCGCCGACGCGGTGGAGGCCGCGATACGGCACGCGGCCGTCGCGCATGCCAGGAAACTGGCGGATCTGCGGACCGAGTTGCGCCGAACGCTGCGACAGGTCCGCCGTGACGGACTGCACGCGGTGCGTCCGATCGCGGCGGCTGGGACGGTATTCGGTTCCGACGCCGACGCGCTGCGGTCGGCTGCCGAAATCCTCGAAGAATCACTGCGAGTCGTCGACGAGGTCGCCGCTCGGGGGCCGGTGTACATCTCGCTGGCGAATGCCTTCCACGGTAAGTCGGCGGGCGCCTTCGCGCTGACCGAACAGGCCGATACACCTGCGGATCTGGTGGTACCGGGTCCGGAACGGCACCGGCTGGCGGACTGGGCTCCCGAGTCGGTCGCGCAGGCGTTCGCCGCGGAACTTCGTCCCGTGTACCGCATCACCGTGGACGGAGCGGGTCGGCCGTTGATGTCTCAGACATCGGTGTCACCGATCGCCGCGGTCTTCGCCGAGCCGATCCAGGGGGAAGGCGGGGTTCGCGAAGTGCCCGCGCACACCCTTGTCGCCATGCGCGCCCTGGCCGATCGGCATTCGGCCGCACTCGTCTTCGATGAGATCCAATCGGGAATGGGCCGGACGGGGACCTTTCTGGCCTCGGCGCCCTCGGGTGTCGCGGCGGACTATTACCTGCTGTCCAAGTCGCTCGGCGGCGGTCTGGTGAAGATCTCGGCCCTGCTGGTGGACCGCGCCGCGTCCGTCTCCGACTTCGGCCGATACCACACATCGACCTTCGCCGACGACGAACTGTCCTGCGCCGTCGCCGAGGCGGCACTGGATCTGTTACGCGACAACCAGATCCGCATCTCCGATGTCGGAGCGCGGTTGCGCGCCCGATTGGACGGGGTAGCCGACCGATGGCCGCGTGTCATCGCGGGGGTGCGCGGCCGCGGACTGTTGCAGGGTATCGAGCTGATCGCGCCGACGCCGGAATCCGCGCTGCTGCGCGAGATCTGTGATCCCGACATGTTCGGCTACGTGGTCGCGGGCTACCTGCTGCATACCCATCGGATTCGGATGCTGCCCACCCTATCCGCACCGACCACCCTGCGGATCCAGCCCTCGGCTTTCCTGGCCGAAGCGGACCTGGCCCGGGTGGAAACCGCGCTCGACGAATTAGCGGCGCTGCTGCACCGCGGCGATCTGGCCGCCCTGCTCGCGCACCTCGCGGTACCCGCCGTCACCGGTTGGCCGGTGCCGGAACAGAAATCGCCGTCGCAGCGGCGCCTGCCCGATGTCGCGCGCGCCTGGGACGCGCCGACCAGGGTCGCCTTCCTCGCCAATCTGCCCGAGGCCGCCGATCTGCGGCGATTCGCACCGGAACTCGCCGCGTGGTCCGACGAGCAGTTCGCCGCACTCTTCGAGCGGTTGCGCGGTGTCGCCGAACCCTTCGAACTGACCAGGCAACTGGTCACCTCGCCGACCGGCGCCACCGTCGAGGTCTGCCTGATCGCCGTCCCCATCTCGGCCGAGCAGATCATCGAATGCCAGCGGGCCGGGCACCGGTCGTGGTTGCGTGATCTGGTCCTGGAAGGTGTCGAGCAGGCGATCACCTTGGGCGCCGAAGTCATCGGGCTGGGCGGCTACACCTCGATCGTGACCAACGCCTCGCGCGATGTGGTCGAGGATACCGTCACAGTGACATCGGGAAATTCGCTCACCGCCGCGTGCGCCTTCGAGGTGGTGCGCGCCGAGCTGGAACGACTCGCCCCCGGACAGCGACGGGTCGGCATACTCGGCGCGCTGGGCAATATCGGCGCCGTGATGGCCGAATTGATCGCCCCGTTGGCCGATTCGGTGACCCTGGTCGGCAGGAAGGGCTCGGCCCGGCGACTGCGCAAGGTCGCCTCCGACCTGACCGCGACGGTTGGTCCCGGCGTGCTGGAAGTCAGCGAGGACCTCGC
The DNA here is from genome assembly GCF_040606855.1 of Nocardia sp. NPDC005366. NCBI lineage: Bacteria > Bacillati > Actinomycetota > Actinomycetes > Mycobacteriales > Nocardiaceae > Nocardia > Nocardia sp. NPDC005366. Next base: position 20,126 of record NZ_JBEXFQ010000056.1, on the reverse strand, counting down.
TGTGTTACGCGAATGCCACATCGTGCTGACGGCGACGAATTCCGCTGTCCCCCTGCTGACTCCGGATCTGCTCGCCACCGATCATCCGGTTCTGGTCTACGACCTCGCTGTCCCCGGCGACGTGGATCCCGCGGTGGCGGACCTTCCCCACGTCACGCTGGTCTCCGGCGGTCGCATGGCGCTGCCGCTCGGCCAGACCCCTCCCTTCCCAGAAACCGGATTACCCGCCGGAGTCGTCTACGCGTGTATGGCCGAAACTCTGCTGCTCGGCTTCGAGCCGGGCACGGTGAGTCCGTCCTACGGCGGACTGACCGTCGCGGGGGTCATGGCCGCCCGTGAGTTGGCGGCACGCCACGAGGTACGCCCGGTTCTGCTTCCGACAGGAGCCCCCACCGTGTCCGAAAGTCCAACGTCCGCGCCGATGTTCCTCGGCGCGGCCGATTTCACCCCTGAACGCGCGGGCGGCAAGGCCGCGACCCTGCACGAACTCGTCGTCGCGGGTTTCGAGGTGCCGCCGGGCTTCGTACTGCCCGCCGACCTCGATCTCGGCGCGGTGAGCGATGACGATCTGACCCGCTGGGTGCAGGCGCTGGGCGGATTCCCGGTCGCCGCGCGTTCGAGCGGGGTACTGGAGGATCTGGACGACGCCAGCTTCGCCGGACAGTACGAGTCGTACCTGGACATCACCGAGGTGTCGGCATTGCGCGAACATATCGCCGAATGCAGGGATTCGGTGCACAACGACCGTGTCACGACCTATCTCGCCAAACACGGCTACACCGAGGCCACGGCGTCGGTGGCGGTACTCGTCCAGCGCATGGTCGATGCCCGCTACGCCGGTGTGGGTTTCAGCATCGACGCGCTGAGCGGCATCGAGGACAACGCCGTCGTCGAATGCTGTGCCGGGCTGGGGGAGCGGCTGGTCTCCGGCCACGTCACCCCGACGCGGTACACGCTGCGACTGGTCGACGGCAGCGTCGTCGAGCGCGACGCGGGCGGTGAGGACATCGACCTCGAGCCGACCGCCACCGCCGAACTGGCCGCCCTGATGTTGGCGGTGCAGGCGCACCGGCACCGTCCCCAGGACATCGAATGGGCCATCGACGGCGCGGGGAAATTGTGGTTGCTCCAGGCTCGGGCCATCACCGCGGTCAGCTGGCGCACCGATATCGATCAGTTCTCCGATGCCGATCTGCGCGACGGCGGCGTCTCCGCCCGTGTCTGCACGCCGCTGATGTTCTCCCTGTACGACAACGCCTTCCAGTATTCGATGCAGTCGTTCTTCGAACGGCTGAAGCTCGCCGATCCCGGTGTCGAACCGGATTGGATGGCCATGTACTACGGCCGCGCCTACTGGAATGTCAGTGCGGTCAAGCAGTGCTTCTTCAAGATTCCCGGTTTCGACGAGCAGCATTTCGACGACGACCTGGGAGTGCTGAACGAGTACGGGCCCGACGGCCCTCATCGCACCCCGACCAATGCCAAGACCATCGCCAAGGCGTTGCCCGCGGCGATCGCGGTGCAGCAGAGCTACCGGGACCAATTGGCCGCGGTCGACGCGTTCGCGGCGGAATGGCCCGCGAAGTACGCCAGTTGGCGTGAGCGGGTACGGGACTTGGCGCAGACCGACGAGGCCACTTTCGCCACCGATCTCACCGACTGCCTGCTGACCTTCCACGCCGCCACCGAGCGCACCTACTTCACCACCATCTACAACAACTCCAGCGTGCAGACCGATTTCAAGCAGGCGCTGGACAAGGTCGACGCCGCGACCGGCGGCACGACCTCGGCCATCGATCTGATGGGCGGACTGGCCGATATCAGTCATATGCAGTTGCAGCGGGCGATCGTCGTGCTGCACGGTGTGGCCCGCGACCACGGCCTCGACAGCGCCGAATGGGATGGCGCGCTCGCGGAATTCCTCGCCGAGCAGGGTTTTCACGCCGACGCCGAACTCGATCTGACCTGCCCGCGCTGGTCCGAGGCTCCCGAGCGGGTGCGTTCGATGATTTCGATCATGCTCGAACACGGCACCCCGCCCGCGGATCCCGATGTGACGCTGGTGGATCAGCGCAAGCGCTACGAGGACGAGCTGGCTTCGGTCCGGGCGCGCGTTCGGGCCAAGCCACTGGCGCGGATGAAGTTCGCGAAGGGGCTCGACAAGAATGTCGACCGGATGCGGCGGTATCTCGTCGCACGGGAACGGATGCGCGAATTCTCCTCGCAGTGTTACGCGATCGTGCGCGCCTATGTCGTGGAAGTGGGTGTGCGGCTGGCCGCGGCGGGCACTGTGGACAATGCCGAGGACGTCTTCCAGCTGAGCATTCACGAACTGAGCGATCTGGTCGCGGGCAAGATCGAGGTGTCCGAGTTGACCGGCGCGATCGCCTATCGCCGTGCGGTATACGCCGGCTACCGCGATCTCGTTCCGCCGCACGAACTCGGCGGCGGGGTGACCGTCGGGGCGGTCCGTGAGATCGGCGACGGCGATCTGACCGGACTCGGATGCAGCCCGGGGATCGCCGAGGGCACCGCGCGGGTGATCACCTCGCTGTCCGATATCGACCAACTGCGCGAGGGCGATATTCTCGTCACCCGCTTCACCGATCCCGGCTGGACCCCGGCTCTCGGCCTGGTCGCCGCGGTGGTCACCGAGGTCGGGGGCATGCTGTCGCATGCGGCGGTGATCGGCCGCGAGTACGGGATACCGGCGGTGCTCAATGTCGCGGGGGCCACCACGGCCATCCGTTCCGGGCAGCGCATCCGCGTCGATGGCAGCGGCGGCGTCATCACCGTACTGGACACCGAACCCGAGAGTGTCGCGGAAACCACCGCGCCGAGGGAACCCGCCACCGCGCCACCGCGAGACGCTGCCAGGCCCGCACCGAGAAGGGATGAACAACTGACCGCACGCAAGCGACTGATCTGCATCGCGGGGGCCGACGGCTCCGGCAAGACCACCCAGGTGGCGCGGATCGCGGCGGAATTCGAGGCGCAGGGCCAGAGCGTGGCCGCGGTGACCATCTGGGACGCGTTCCTCGATCCGAAGGTGTCGTCGAAACTGCCGTGGCGCAACCCATCTGAGATCTACGGCTACCTCAAGATCCTGTCGCCGCTGAGCCGGGCGCATTTCCTGTTCCACGCGATGCAGTTGTCGTTCGACCTCGCCGCGGCCCGCGGCGTCGACATCATGCTGGCGAACGCGTACTGGTACAAGTACTACGCCACCGAGGTCGCCCACGGCGGCGATCCCGCGGTCCTGCGTCAGCTCACCGCGGGTTTCCCGGAACCTGACCGCACCTTCTATCTCACCGTCAGCCCGCAGGATGCGCTGGGCCGCAAGCAATTGCGCAGCGATTACGAGAGCGGCTACGGCGACGAGAAGGCCTTCCTGGACTTCCAGCAGAACAGCCACGACGCGCTGGAGGCGCTGTCGGAAGAACTGCGCTGGGTGCGCCTGGACGGCACCGCCGCCCCCGCCGACATCACCAGGGATATCCTGGCCCAGCTGCGGGAGGACGACCGATGACCCGTCGTGTCGCGATCGTCGGCATCGACGGGGCGGGCAAATCCTCGGTCATGGCGCGGTTGCGCCAACTGTCCCCGGCCGCGGATCCGGAGGCCTTCGCGGCCATGACCTGCCCGGATTTCCACAACACCCGCGATGTCCCACTCACCGATCTGTCCAGGCAGCTCAAGGCGTTCAGCGTCGGATGCGACGAAATCTCCAGCCTGGAGATGAAAGCCACCGCCATGTACCTGCAGATGACGCTGTTCGGTCCGGTGGAACGGCATTTCCTCGACACGTGGTCGCCCGACGTCCTGGTATTCGAACGTCATCCGCTGATCGAACTGCTGGTCTACGGACCGCTGTATGTGGCGCTCGCCCGTCCCGACTGGAACGGCCACGACCGCGAACACGAGATCGCGGCGGTGCTGGAACGGCACCGCCCCGGCACCTTCGACGACATCCTGGCGTGGCAGCGCAGCCAGTCCAACCGGTTGGGCAGCGCGCCGGACATCTGGCTGCTGCTCTCGGAGATCGCGGACCTGGTCGGACGCGAGGTCACGGCGTCGGTCGCCGGATTCGCGGCCCGATTCCGTACCACCCTGCCCGACGCCGTGCTCTGGCTCGACGTCGCGCCGGAACAGGCCGCCGCCCGATGCGCGGAGCGCTCCGGCGACAGTCCCACGGAGGCGCACGAAACCGCCGAGCGCCTCGCGACGCTGCGCGAGGGATATCTGCGAGTACGCGACACCCTCACCCTGGCGTTCCCCGAGGTCGGATTCCATCGCATCGATACCGGCGACGGTGTCGACCTGGACGAGTCGGTGCGCGCCTGTGTCATGGAAGGAAAACTCTTCGGATGAGTGCGCAAACCCGTCCAGCGGCCGAGATCGAGTCCAGGGTCCGTGCCATCGTCGGTGAGGTGCTGTGGGTCGCCGCGGACGAAATCCGCTCCGCCGCACAACTGATCGACTACGGCCTCGACTCGCCGACGGCCATCGAGTTGACCATCCAGCTCGAGCAGGCCTTCGGCATCGAGATTCCCGAAGACGCCGCGTCGCGGTTGAATACGGTCGACGACATCGTCGCCTACGTGCGGGCCGAATCATGAGCGCACCGTTACGCCCCCGGCATCGCAGTATCGTGCACGCCCTGTTCGCGAATGCCGAACGCGGTGCGGACGCGCCGTCCACGATCTTCGTCCGCGAACGTGGCGGGGACGACGCGGCCGGTGATATCCGCTGGCGTCACGACGATCTCGCGGCAGCGGCCTGCCGCTGCGCGGCGGCATTGGCCGACGCGGGGGTGCGGGCGGGCGATCGGGTGATGCTGTGCCTGCCCACGTCACCGGAATTCGTGACGGCGTTCTTCGGCGCGCTCGTGCTCGGCGCGGTGCCCACCGCGGTCGCCACGCCCGGCGGATTCGGTTCGTCGGACCTGTTCTACGTCAGGTTCGGACGCCTGCTCGCCTACCTCGAGCCGGCGGCGGTCGTCGCCGCGGCCGGGGTGCTCGAGGCCGCCGCAGTGCCCGCCGGTGTCGCGGCGGTCGACAGCGCGCTGCTGTACGAATCGGCGGTGTCGCCGACCGCGCCGACGGTCGCGCCCCGGCTGCCCGAACCCGGCGATATCGCGTTCATCCAGTCGACCTCGGGTTCCACGGGAACGCCGAAGGGTGTGCAGATCACCCATGCCAATCTCGCCGCCAACTGCGAACAGATCGCCTCGGCCGCCGCGATGGACACCGGTGACGTCTGGGTCGGATGGCTGCCCCTGCATCACGATATGGGGCTGATCGGGGGTTTCCTCACCTCCATGTTCACCGCCAACGACGCGGTCGTGATGCCGCCGAGCCGATTCCTGCGCAAACCGGGAGACTGGCTGCGCGCGGTCGGACGCTATCGCGGAACATTCACCGCCGCACCGAATTTCGCCTACGGATACGCCGCGGCCCGGATCACGGACGAGGAAATGGCCGGGGTGGACCTGTCGAGCTGGCGGTTCCTGTTCTGCGGAGCGGAGCCGATCCACGCGCCCACCGTGCAGCGGTTCGTCGACCGCTTCCGCGCGTGGGGGTTGCCCGAGGACGCGCTCGTACCCTGCTACGGCATGGCGGAAGCAGCGCTGGCCGTGACGGTTTCGCGTCCGCACGCGCCGGTCGCCTTCGACTCCGTCTCCCGGCGCGCCCTCACCGGAGACGGTGTCGTCCTCGATATTCCGGTCGACGACCCGGATGCCTTGCGGATCGTCGACTGCGGCGCGCCGGTGCTCGGCACCGAAGTGCGCGTTGTGGACGCCGACGGCGCGCCCTGCGTCGACGACGTTGTCGGGCGAATCCAGTTCCGCGGTCCGTCGATGACCGTCGGCTACTTCCGGCTGCCCGAGGCGACGGCGGCGGCCTTCGCCGACGGATGGTGGGACACCGGCGATATCGGCTACCTGCGCGATGGTCGATTGCGGATCACCGGCAGACAGAAAGATCTGATCATCATCCGGGGCGCGAACTATCTGCCCACCGATTTCGAGATCGCGGCCGAGGAGGTACCCGGCGTGCGACTCGGTGGGGTCGCCGCGGTCGGAGTGTCGGACGCGGACGGGCTGTCCGAGGAATTGCATCTCATCATCGAATCCGCCCTCGACGCCGTCGAGCACGACGCGTTGCGGCGCGCGGTGCGGGTCGCGGTCAGCAAACGCACCGGGGTATTGGCCGCCGATGTCGTGGTGGTTCCGCCGCGCAGCGTCCCGAAGACGACGAGCGGGAAAGTGCAGCGAGCCCAGGCCCGCACCCTTTTCGTCGAACCACCGGCCAGGGAATTGGCCGAAGCCGGGGGAGTCGGATGAGTCGGCGAGCGGCGCGGACACGTACCCTCGCGGGACCAGCGCCGCGTCATCCGCTCGGTGCCTATCCGGCCTACCGGGCCGATCCGCTGACCCTGTTCTACGAACAGGCCGTCGCCTACGGCGGCAGCGTGCGGCTGCGGCTGGTCAATCAGCACGTCCACCTGCTCGTCGATCCCGATCACATCAACCAGGTGCTGGTCACCGGAGCCGCCAAGTATCGCAAGGGCATCAGCTACCAGAGTTTGAACTATCTGCTCGGGCCGGGGCTGCTCACCAGCGGCGGTGAACTCTGGAAACGTCAGCGTGCGCTGATCAAACCGGCTTTCGCGCGCAGGCATGTCGATGCCGAGATTCCACTCATGGTCGAGTGCGGGCAGCGCATGCTCGAGCGGCTCGACGCACACGCGGCCGATGGCGCGCCGTTCGATCTGGTGCCCGAGGTCATGGGATTCGCCGCGGATGTGGTGTGCCGCGCGGTGATGGGCGCCGATATCGACGGCATACTGCCGCAGATCGAGGACGACGTGCGTAACGGCGTCGCCTGGGTGATGCGCCATATGGCGGCCCCCCTCCAGGTGCCGCCCACCGTGCCGACCCCGGCGAATCGGCGTTTCCTCGGCGTACTTGCTCGACTGCACCGGGTGGTCGACGACGTCATCAAGGGCAACCGGAATTCGAATGCGGGGCAGGCGGATTCGCTGCTCGGACGACTGCTGACCGCGCGGGACGACGCGGGCCACGCCATGGACGACGAACAACTCCGGCACGAGGTGCTGACCTTCCTGCTGGCCGGACACGAGACCACGGGGGGCGCGCTGGCCTGGTCGGTCTACGAGCTGTGCCGCAACCCCGCGGTGCTGTCGCGGGTGCGTGCCGAAATCGACGCTGTGCTCGGCGGGACGGAGATCGAGAACGCGGTGCCGTCGCTGGAGCTGACCGGGCGTGCGATCGATGAGGCGATGCGCCTGCATCCGCCCGCCTGGGCGTTCAGCCGGACCGCGATCGAGGCCGACAGTTTCGACACCTTCGATCTGGAGCCGGGGGCGATCGTGGTGATCAGCCCGTTCGTGAACCACCGCTTCCCGGATTTCTGGGAATCGCCGCTCACCTTCGATCCGGACCGGTTCACGAAGGAGAACGCCAAGGCGCGTCCGCCGTTCCGGTACTTCCCCTTCGGCTGGGGCGCGCACCTGTGCGTCGGCCAGCACATGGCGCTGGTGGAGGTGCGCATTGGGCTCGCGATGTTGTTGTCGCGCTACGACATCGAACTCGTGAACGGGCTGCGGGTGCGCGAGAACCCGGAGATCTCCAATACTCCCGATCCGGTGTTCGTCCGGCTCACGCGCCGTCAGCGGACAGCACCGACGACCAGCACCTTGGCGGAGGCCGCGCGATGAGGAGTTCACCCGCGCACGCCCTCCCGATATCCAGAGGCGGAATCCTATGAATCCGACGAATACCGGCACGGTGGTCGCTGCCGCGGCGCTGGCAACGCCCGCGCACGCCGAGCACACGGCGCGATTCGGCGCGAAGGCCGCGAACCTCGGCAGGCTGCTGGCGGCGGGTTACCGCGTCCCGCCCTTCGTGGTGGTCACCACGGAGGCGTGCGCGCAGATCCTCGCGCCGGTGGCCGATGGCATCACCGAACTCCTGACGACGCTCGACCACACCGATCCCGCCTCGCTGCGGTCGGTGTCGACCGCGATCCGAGGGCTGATCCTCGGGCAGAGCCTCCCGGCGCCGGTGGCGGCGGAACTCGATTCCGCGATCGCCGAATTGAACGATCCCCCCGCACGGCTCGCGGTCAGATCCTCGGTCAGCGGGGAGGATTCGGCCACCGACTCCTTCGCGGGCCAACTCGACACCCTGCTGAATGTGGCACCGGACGATGTGCCGCGCGCGCTGCTCGGCGTCCTCGCGTCGGCCTATTCGGAACGGTCGCTGTTCTACCGCGCGCATCGCGGGCTGGACAATGGCGGCGTCGACTGCGCGGTGCTGGTGCAGGTACTCGTCGACAGCGCGGTCGCCGGTGTGGTGTTCAGCTGTAACCCGCAGACCGGCGATCCGGCCGAATCGGTGGTTTCCGCGGCGCTCGGCCTCGGGGAGGGGGTGGTGTCGGGCACCGTCGAATGCGATACCTATTTCATCGACAACGCCTCCGGCGTCATCGTCTCGCGCAGCGTGGCCGATAAGCAGAGCCGTATTGTCGCCGATTCCGCGTCGGGTACCGTCCTCGCCACGATCGCGGGCGGGGATTGCTCACCGGCGCTCACCGACGCGCAGGTGGCGGAGTTGGCGCGCACGGCCGCAGCGCTCGCCGAAACCTTCGGGGCCCCACAGGATATCGAATGGGCCTATGACGCCGACGGCACCTTGTTCCTGTTGCAGGCGAGGCCGGTGACCGCGACCGGCGCCCGCGAGACCATCTTCGACAACGTCAATGTCGCCGAATCGTATCCGGGACTGTCGAGTCCGCTGACCTTCTCGATTCTGCGCGCCGCGTACGAGCAGGTATTTCGCGCCTGTCACCGGGATTTCGGCGCGACGGGCGAGATCGTCGAGCGCAATGCCGCCGATCTGTATCCGTATCTGGTCGGTACCGCGCACGGCCGGATCTACTACAACATCAGCAATTGGTATCGGCTGTTCCTCCAGATTCCCGGCATGGAATTCGCCATCGAGGGGTGGGAGGCCGCACTCAATATCGAGAACCGCTACCGGCGGCCCGCCACACCGGAACGCGGATTCGCCCGGCTGCGGATGTACGCGTTGCGGGTGCGGGTGCTCGCGATCATCGCCTTCGGGTGGCTGCGGTTGCCGCGCAGACTGCGCGCGTTCTTCACCGAATTGGCCGCGTTCACGGCCGATCTCGACCATCGTCTCGCGGCCGATACACCGGAGCGGGAACGCGATCCCGAGGCGCTGCTGCGATGGATCGAGCGCTGCCTCGACGAACTGGTGCCCGCGTACTCGGTACAGATCTTCAACGATTTTCTCGCTCAGCAACTGTTCCACGTCGTCGGGCAGTTGCTCGAGCGCAGGGGCCTCGACGAGGCCGAGGCCATCACGCTGCGCAATGAACTGTTCTGCGGCGAAGAGGGAGTCGACAGCGTCGATCCGGTGCGTTCGGCACTGCGACTGACCGCGACGATCCGCTCCGACGGGGCGTTACGTGACCTCTTCGAAGGACCGCTGGACGCGCGTACCCTCTGGAAGACCTTGTCTCAGCCGGAATTCGGGGCGTTCCGCGTCGCCTGCCTGCGCCACATCGCGCTCTTCGGCGACCGCACGGTCGATGAGCTCAAGCTCGAAACCGATCCGCTGGGCGAACATCCCGAACGTCTGGTGCCCATGCTGCGCAACTACCTGCGCGGTGGTCAGAACATCGATGAGATGGCCGCGCGGGAGAAGGCGATCCGGCGCGAGGCGCAGGATGCCGCCGCCGCGCTGTTCGGTGACGGCAGCGTCATCGAGCGGCTCGCTTTCCGTTTCGCCCTCGGACGGGCACGCGAACATGTGAAACAGCGCGAGAATATGCGGCTCGGTCGCAGCAGGTCCTTCGGCCTGATCAAACGGGTGTTCCGGGAATTCGGCAGGCAATTGCACGCCGCCGGTCTGCTGGCGGAGCCCCGCGATATCTTCTGGCTCACCTACGAGGAGATCACGGCGCTGACCAGGGGCACCGCCGTCGACACCGATGCCGCGCGCACGGTCGCCGTCCGCAAGAGCGATCACGAACGATGGCGCGACGTGGCGATGCCATCGCGGATCATTGCCACCGGAATCGCCGCGACGAGTATCAACGATCCTGCCATCGAGGCGCCGACCGAACCCGACGCGACCGCGCGGACGGTATTGCGCGGCATAGGTTGCGCGCCAGGCCGTGTCGAGGCGCCCGCCCTGGTACTCGGCACACCCGATCCCGAAGTGCGGATCGACGGACAGATCCTCGTCGCCTCGACCACCGATCCCGGCTGGGTCTTCCTGATGGTCGCCGCGGGCGGTCTGATCAGCGAAAGAGGCAGCGTGCTCTCCCATACCGCCATCATCGGCCGCGAACTCGGGATTCCCACCGTCGTCGGAGTTCCCGGCGTCACCCGACTGGTCGCCACCGGGGACCGATTGGTACTCGACGGCCGGGCAGGTACCGCGACGATCGTGCACGAGGACCCATCATGACCGCATCCCCCGTATCGCCCGAATCGTCCACAGCCCCGACCGCGGGCCACGGCGAGAACTTCAGTCTCGAACACTATCTCGACGCCTCGGCGCACACCTTCGAGCAGCGTTTCGATGATTTCCGGCCCTATGTCACCAATGCCAGGGGTACCGGTTTCGTCCTGCGCGAGATCACCGGTCCCGCGGGTCCGGTGGTGCGGGTCCGCGATCCCGGCGGCAGTGAGATCCGTGAGCTGATCATGCTCGGCTCCAACAACTATCTCGGTCTCGGCAACGAACCGGAGATCATCGAGGCGGCCGTCGCCGCGACCCGTGAATTCGGCATCGGCTGCGGCGGCCCCCCGCTGCTCAACGGCACCACCTCGCTGCACCGGCGACTGGAGGAACGGCTGGCCGAGACGAAGGGCTGCGAATCCGCCCTGGTGTTCTCCTCCGGTTACGCCGCCAATGTCGGGTGGGTGACCGGCCTGCTGCGCAACGGCGACATCCTGCTCTACGACGAGCAGAGTCACGCGAGCCTCTACGACGGTATCCAACTCGGCCGGGTCCGCTCGATGGCCTTCGAGCACAACGATCTCGGCCATCTGCGCCACCGGTTGATGCAGGTGCGCTGGCGCAATCCCGGCGCGAATATCGTGGTCGCGGTCGAGGGCGTGTACTCGATGGACGGCGATATCGCGCCACTGCCGCAAATCCGCGCGCTGTGCGAGTCGTTCGGCGCGTGGCTGGCGATCGATGACGCGCACGGCACCGGCGTCCTTGGCGCGCGAGGACACGGCACCGCCGAGCATTTCGGTATGCCGGACGGCTCGGTGGAGTTGTACATGGGCACCTTCTCCAAGGTGTTCGCGACGACGGGCGGATTCGTCGCGGGATCGCGCGACCTGGTCGACACCCTGCGCTTCTTCGCCCGGTCCTATATGTTCTCGGCCTCGCTGTCGCCCGCTGTGGTCGCCTCTGTGCTCGCGTCGATCGATTTCATCGACGCCCATCCCGAGCGTATTCGCCGATTGCACGACAACACCGACTATTTCGTGCGGGAACTGCGTCGTATGGGTTTCGCGGTCGATCCGCAGACGGCCATCATCCCGATTCTCGTGCCGCAGCGGCTGGCGGTCGCCGAGGTGGTGTCCGCGCTGCACCGGTCGGGCGTTTTCGTCAACGGCGTCGAATTCCCGGCGGTACCGCGCGAACAGCAGCGCCTGCGGGTCTCCATGATGGCCACCCTCACCCGCGACCAGCTCGATGTCGCTCTCGAACAGATCGCCGCCGTCGCGCGGGATTTCGGATTTCATCCAGAACAGGAGGGCGGCGCATGACCGACATCGCGGCGGGTGGCTCGACGGTCGAACGGTTGCTCGTGCTCGCGGCACTGGCCGCACCGAGCGCCGACGAACGCGTCGAACTCGCGAAACTGGCCCACGAGGTGACCGACTGGTCGGAGTTCTTCGCCCTGGCCCGGCTCAACGCGACCGTGCCCCTGGTACAGCGCGGACTCGAGGCCGAGGAACTCTTCGGACTGGTGCCCGCACCGGTGGCCGCCGAATTCGCCGCGGTGACCGACCATATCGCCACGGTGAACGATCGCAGGCTGGCCGGGGCACTGGAGTTGCTGCGCCGATTCGATGAACGCGGGGTGCGCTGCGTCGTCCTCAAGGGCATGCTGTTCTCCGCCGAGATCTATCACGATCCGCGCTACAAGCGGATGAACGATCTGGATATCCTGATCGAACTGGATCAGGTCGACACCGCGATCGAGATCTACCGGGATACCGGCCTTTTCGCCACCTCGGAACTGCTGGGCAAAGCGCCGAAGGCGCGGGCCGAGCGGTCGCATCACCTGCCCTCGTTCGTCTCCAGGGACGGCGCGCTCGTGGTGGGCACGCACTGGGGTCTGATCACCCCGTTGGCCCCGTACACCATCGATTACGCGGCCATCTGGGATCGGGTGCGGCGCATCGACTTCTACGGCGTGCCGGCCTGGGCCATGGCGCACGAGGACAATCTGCACCACCTCGGCGTCCACCTGCCCTACTACAAGACCGGGGTACGCGAACTCGGCGATATCTGGAATCTCGAGCGCTACGCGACCGAACTCGACTACGACCTGCTCGCGCGTGAGATCGGCAAGGCCGGTACGGAAAGTCTGATGTACCACGCGCTCTCGCTGGCCAACCGGTTGGTGCCGCTGCCCGAATTCGCGACCCTCATCGCCGGGGTGCGCCCGCGCGTCAACCGTTTCACCCGTTACGACACCGCGCGCAAGACGGCCGATATCCACGCGTTGCTGCGCAGCCGCTCCACGCACACCTCGCGGATCGAGAAGGCCTACACCGAATTCAATATGACCGCGCTCGCGCACGAGAAACGCGGCAGTTTCGCCCGGCTCTGGACGGATCTGCTGCTGGTGCCCGGGGAGGAGGCGGCGAGGATGAGTTCGCTGCGCGAGGCGAAGCCGCTCCCGGCGCTCGGAGCGCGAGTGGCCGCGCCGTATCGGCTGACCAGGGTCTTCCAGCGCGATCTCGGCCGCTGGCTGTTCCCCGCGGCACTGGCGAAGACGGTCGTCGATCTCGGCGCGGCCTACGGCGCGCAGGCAGCGCGCCGGGTGAGTGGGCGCGAACAGGCGGCGCGGCCCGGAATCGAGGAGTACGCGGCCGAACTCGGTCTGACGCGCGCCGATCTCCAAGCCGTGCTGGACAGCCAGGAATGAGCGGGCAGGCACCGCGCACGGTGCTGTGGGATCTGGACGGCACCCTGGTCGGCCTGCGCAAGCGCACCTTCAAGACCCTGATGCCGCTGACCGCCGCGCAGTCGTTCCGCGATCTGACCCCGCCGCACCGATTCCTGCGGATTCTGCCCGGCGTCATGAAGCAGGTGCGGTGTAACGACACCGAGCACACCAACACCGAACTGATGGTCGCGTTGCTCGCGCGTGGGCTCGGTATCCCCGTCGAGGTCGCGGATCAGCGCCTGCGCAGATTGGCCGAGGTGGATTTCGCTCGCCTGCGCGGATGTTTCCCGGCTTTGCCCATCGCGGTGTCGACGGTCGGGCAGCTGCGTGCCGCCGGTGTCGCGCAGGTGGTCGCCACCAACCCGCTGTGGCCGCTGAGTTCGGCGATGACCCGATTGGGCTGGGGCGGACACGATTCGGCGAATTTCGATTTCATCACCAGCGGCGAGACCATGCGACGGTCGAAACCGCGGGTCGAGTTCTATCACGAACTGCTCGAGCGGCTCGCCGTCGAACCGGAGCAGTGCGTGATGATCGGCAACGACGCCGCCAACGACGCCCCGGCGGCCCGTGCCGGCATCCCGGTCTTCCTGCTCGGTGTGTCGGAAAACGCGGTGCCGCGGGAATGTTCGCGGACCGGACTGGTCACCACGGGGAATTGGCCCCTGCTGCGCGAGTGGCTGGGTATCGAGGAGAGATCATGCTCGTCGTCCTGAATCCGCAATCGAATGCCGGTACCGCGCTGCGGCGCTGGGAACCGGTGGAACGCATACTGCGCCAGCGGTATCCCGGACTCGCCGTGGAACTGCCCGCCGACGCCGACCAGGCCACGAAACTCGTTCGGGCGCATATCGACAACCACGCCGACCGCGCGCCCGAGACGATCGTCGCCGCAGGCGGCGACGGCATGGTGAACCTGGTGCTCAACGCCATCATGGATCCGGATACGGACCGGCCGCGCCGGGGCGCCGAACGGCTCGCGCTCGGCGCGGTCGGACTCGGCAGCTCCAACGATTTCCACAAACCGGTGCCCCCGACGGCGACGATCGCCGATATCGCGGTTCGTGTCGACGCGGAGCGGGCGGAGGCGGTCGACGTCGGCAAGGCGACCATGCTGCTCCCGGACGGGACGCGCGCGGTGCGGTACTTCCTGCTCAACGCGAGTATGGGTCTCGTCGCGGCGGGTAACGATTCCTTCAACCACGCGACCGGCGTCATCGGCTGGCTCAAGTCAAGGAATGTGGAGGCGGCCATCGTGGCGACCGCGCTGGCGAATATCGCCACCCATGAACCGCTGCGCGTCGATGTGCGCGGCACCGACTGGGGACAGAGCGTACCGATCACCAATATCGGGGTGCTCAAGAGCGTGCATTTCGCCGGCGGCATGTACTACGACACGCCCGTGACCCGAAGCGACGGGTACTTCGACGTGAATATCTGGGCCGCCGCGGGACGGCTGCGCATCCTCGCCCTGATCGCCGGACTCTATCGCGGCAAGTTCAGCGCGTCGTCGTCGGCGACCTGTCACCGCGACACCGTCGTCGAATTACGCCCCGATCGGCCCGCCCCATTGGAATTGGACGGTGAGATCGCGATGGTCGAGTCGGCGCGCCTCGAGGTGCTGCCTCGGGTGCTGACCGTGTGCGCGGCGTGAGGGGGGTCGTCCTGGTCACCGGTGCGGCCAACGGGATGGGCGCGGCGACGGCGCGACATCTGGCCCACGCCGGTTATACCGTCGAGGCGTGCGATCGGATCCCCGGTGACGGACACGCCACCGTGGACGTGCGGGATACCGAGGCCGTCGAGACCTGGGTGCGCTCGGCGCTGGACAGGCACGGCCGCATCGACGCCGTCGTCACCTTCGCCGCCTACGGCGTCGTCGGATCGGTCGAGGAGACGGGGCCGGAGGAGGCCGCAGACCTGTTCGACACCAATGTCCTCGGCACCCACCGCGTGGTGCGCGCGGCCCTGCCCACCATGCGGTCTCAGGGCGCGGGCCGGGTCATCGTGGTGAGTTCGGGGGCCGGGGCCATCGCGGAACCCTACGGCGGGTGGTACTCGGCCACCAAGGCCGCGGTGGAACGACTCGGCGAGGCGCTGCGGATGGAGGTCGCCCGATTCGGTGTCATGGTCTCGGTGCTCGCTCCCGGGTGGACCGTCACGCCGATCATCGATTCGGCGGTGCGGGTCGCCGGGCCCCTCGCCGACTACGACGCGGATCGTCAGGCGGTGCTCACCAGAGTCAGTGGCTATCTCGCGCAGGGGCAGCAGGCCACCGAGGTTGCCAGGAAGGTGCGCGACATCCTGTCCTCGGCCAGCCCGCGCCAGACATACCTGTGCGGCAATGACGTTCGGCTGTCGTTCTGGACGCGACGTCTGGTGCCGGGACGGGTGTACGAACGGCTGGTCCGGGGCTATTACGGCATTTGACGCGAGGGTAACCGCGCGCAGCGGTTAGTATCACCCCGCCGGAACGGCCCAAGAAACCGGGGGCTTGCCCGGCACGCGTGGCGCCCTGGATCGTGGAGCGATGTCCACTCCGCGTGCGCGCCACGGCAGGACAGGCGATGACGACCAACGATAGGGGCAGGCGATGCGACCGGCTCTGAGATGTCTTGTCTGGGAATTGGACAACACGCTGTGGGACGGGGTCGTGTGCGACGCGACCAGCGCGGCGCCCAAGCCGGAGGCCATGCGCGCCCTGCGGGTGCTCAGCGACCGCGGCATCTGGCACGCGGTCGCCAGCCGTAGCGATCGCACCGCGACGATGGACAAGTTGTACCGGGAAGGCCTCGTCGGGAGTTTCGCGGCCGTCGAGATCGGCTGGGGCCGAAAGTCCGCCGCGATCGTCCGGATCGCACGGACCCTCGGCCTGCGCTTGGACACCATCGGGTTCATCGACGCCGAACCCGTGGAACGCGCCGAGGTGGCGCGGGCGCTGCCCGCGGTGCGGTGCTACGCCGCGCGCAATGTCGATGTGCTCGCCGCACTTCCGGATTTCCGGCCGGTACTGCGGACCGGGCCGGACCCGACGCCCCCGCTGGGTTTCGCGCGCGTCCCGGCATTCTGACCGACACCGACCGCTACGGACGTTCCGGCAGCACCGCGATATCCAAGGCGCGCAGCCGCATCGGGTCGGCGACGACGTCGTAGCCGCTGATCCGATCGCCGTCGATGGTGATCCGCAGGGCGAACAGCAACCGACCGCCGGGCGCGACGATGATGCCCGCCGCGCCGTCGACCAGCGCGGCCACCGCGACGCGGGCACGCTGGCGCAGGATCACCGTCTCCTCGGCCACCGCGCGGGCCCCGCGGACGACGGCCGCCATACCGGGGCGCAGCGCGGCGGGCTCGCTGGCCCTGTTCGCCTTCGCGTGAATCGGTGGCGCGCCGCGGTCGAGCTACCGGAGGATGAGCAGCGCGGATTTCTCGATCCGGTCGGCGATCTCGGAATAGGAGCCGTAGCCCATGCCCGCCCGCACCAGTGCGCCCGCGTACAGCAGTTCCAGCGATTCGACGACATCGGGATCGGCATCGGGACCGAGGGCGGTGATGATGCGTTTGCGGATCTCCGCGCCGATCCGGATCCGCAGATGTTCGACATCGGGATCGCGACCGAGTAGCGCGCTGGTGACCGCGCCGGACAATTCCTGCTCGTCTGCCACGAGCATCGCGATATCGCGGAGTTCGGCCACCACCCGGACGGTCGGATCGGGATCGTCGCTGACCGGGGATGGCGCGGCCATCAGCCGCCGCCAGAAGATCTCGGCGACCAGATGTTCCTTGGAGGAGAAGTAGGTGTACGCCGTCGCCGTCCCCACCCCGGCGGCAGCCGCGACCAGCCGAATCGTCATGCCGGCGAAACCTTCGCGGGCCAAGACCTCCACCGCCGACTTGGTGAGTTTGTCGACGGTGTCGGCCTGTTTGCCGGTGAGGCGACGACGGGTCGCCTCGAGGATGATGGACTCGGATTCGGACATGTGTCTGGATATTACCTGGTCAGCTCTTCGCCGCGGCGATGCCCGCACGTCTGCCGTAGAAGCTGCCGTCGCCGAGGGACGCGCCGCTGACGTAGCCGCCCGTCGCGATGCCGGAGGTGCACCGCCCCGCCGCGAACAGGCCAGGAATGGGATCACCGGCGACATGCAGGACCCGGGAATCGAGATCGGTGCGCAGTCCGCCGAGGGTGAAACCCGCGGTGAATCCGCGCAGATCGAAGGCGGCCAGCGAGCCGCGCAACGGTCGCACCCATTCCGGCTTCTTCCCCAGGAGCGGATCGGACCCCGCCGCGGCGTGCCGGTTGTAGCAGTCCACCGTGGATTGCAGTGCCAGTGTCGGAAGACCCATATCCGCCTCCAACTCCGCCACCGTCTCGGCCGCCCACTTGGGCGGCTGCCGGAAGAAGGGCGTGGACGTCACGGTCGCGAGCGCCTCTTCGTAGGATTGTTCGTCCAGGATCAGATATGCCTGATTGTCCTGCTGCATCAGGGTGAGCTGGCCGATCCTGCCGCCGTAGGTGTCCTCGGGGACGTAGCGCTGGCCGCGGCCGTTCACCAGGATGCCCCTGGCCAGCAGCTGTGGATCGGCGAAGAAGGCGACCTCGGTCGCGTCCATATGGGCGAGATCCGCGCCGAGGGCCTGGGCGAGCCTGATGCCGATGCCGTCGTGTTCCTCGATGGCCGCCGCCGGGCGTCCGATCAGCCGCGGCGCGTACCCCTCGATCATCTTCTCCTGATAGGCGAAGCTGCCGGTGGCGAGGACGACGCCGCGTTCGGCGCGCACGGTGATCTCGTCTCCGAAGCGCGTCGCCCGCAGGCCGACCACCCGCCCGTTCGCGTCGACGATCAGCCTGCGGATGCGCGTGTCGTATTCGGCGCGTACGCCGAGTGATTCGGCGGTCTCGGCCAGCGGCTTCATCAACATGTAGCCGCCACTGCGCTGTCCGATCCGCTTATCGGCCATCTGCGGAACATGCCCGCGCGGAGCGGGTTTCGCGATCGCGTTGAACGGTGCGGCGTTCTCGCCGCCGGAGTACATGAGACCTTCGTCGTGCGGCGGCTCCCATCCCGGCTCACCCCAGAACGCCTCGCGGAACGGCACACCGTTGGACACCAGCCAGGAATAGTGTTCGACGCTGCCGCGGCAGTAGTCGGCGATCTTCTCCTTGTCCGCGCCTGCCCCGATCGCCGCGAGCAGGAACTTCTCCATATTCTCCGGAGTGTCCTCGAAGCCGAGCGCCTGCTGCAGCGGGGTGCCGCCGCCCAGGTAGATGAAACCGCCCGCCATCGAGGCCGCGCCGCCCCAGCCGCCGGTGCGTTCCAGAATCAGCACGCTCGCACCGGCGCGTGCCGCCTCGATCGCGGCGCAGACGCCCGCGATGCCGTATCCGGCGATGACGACGTCGGCGGTATGAGTCCAGTCGGTGACCTCGGCGACGGGCAGCGGACGAAGGGAGGTGTCGGCCATCTCTCGGGGATTCCTTACTTCTCGGTTGCTTCGGTCTGTGCGGCGCGGGCGGCCTTCTTCTGCTGGCCGACGATCGTCCCCACCAGGAGATCGAGTTTGGTGCCGCTCGGCCAGCCCACGTAATGGCAGAGGAACAGGGCGATCTCGTGTAATTCCGCCTCGGTGAGTTCCTGATTGCGCAGGGCGGCCCCGATCTGGATGCCCGCGGTATCCATCAGCCCCTGTGCGGTGAGAACGCCGAGCAGCACCAGGCGACGGTCGCGCAGGCTCAGTCCCGGACGCGACCAGATATCGGCGAAGAGGTGATCGGCGGTGACGGCGAAATGGTCGCCGGGATATTCCTCGAACTCGGTCCCGTACACCTGCGACATCTTCGCGATGCCGCGCTGACGGAGTGATTCGGCCGAACCGTTGGTATTCGCATCGCTCATGACGACGACCTTTCCGAGTGCTTTTCGGCCGCGATGGGTCCGGTGCCGACGCCGAGGCCGATGCCGAGGCCATCGATCGCGAGTTCCGCGAAAGGCAGTGCGACGCCGAGGCGTTCACCGAGTTCGAGGGCAAGGGACAGATCCTTCTCCCCGAGATCGCGGGCGTGACTCAGGATCGGCAGCCAGAAGTCGCCCTCCTCGATGGCGGCTGTGGTGTCGCGGAGCATGATCGCTCCGGCGCCGCCGGTCACCGCGTCCGAGTGCCGGACCACCTTGCCGAGCGCGGTGATATCGAGACCGGCGGCCTCGGCCAGGCGCTGCGCCTCGGTCGCGGCGGTGAACGCGGCGAAATGCAGCAGGTTGCGCGCCAACTTCATTCGGGTACCCGCGCCGACCGGCCCCGCGTGCACGATCAGATCGGCGAACGCGCCGAAGGGCTCCCGCACACGCTGGAAGGCGGTGTCGCTGCCGCCGACCATCACCGCGAGGACGCCGCGGTTCGCGCCCGGCGCGCCTCCGCTGACCGGCGCGTCCACGAATTCGATGTCGTGTGAGGCGCATACCGCGGCGAGTTCCTCGGCGGTGGCGTCGCTGATGGTGGAATGCACCGCGATCACCGAACCGGGTTTCGCGGCCCGCAGAATGCCGTCGGGGCCGTCGACGACGCTACGTACCTGAGCGTCGTCGACCACCGCGATACTGATGACCTCGGCCTGTTCGGCCACCGCCGCGGGGGTGGCCGCGGCGTTCGCCCCGGCGTCGGTGTAGGTGACGACGACGTCGGAGCGCATATCGCAGACGGTGAGCCCACCCGGCCGCTCGAGTAGCCGTGTGGCCATGGGCGCGCCCATATTGCCCAACCCGATGAATCCGACTCGATCGGTCATGCGCGGAACACCTGCCCTCCGTCGATGTTGAAGATTTGTCCGGTGACCCAGCTGGCGTCGTCGGAGAGTAGGTAGAGGCAGGCTCC
>NZ_JBEXFQ010000055.1:0-30057 GCF_040606855.1 Nocardia sp. NPDC005366 | reverse complement strand
CGGCGTGAACGGCGAACAGCGCGAGCCCGTCGACGAGCTGTTCGACCGTGGTTGGCGCGGGCGTCGCGTTCACATCACGGCACATCTTCTCGGTCAACTCGCGGTGTGCGCGGTGGCTGCCTTGATCTGCGCCTGGAACGCCTGGAGTTTGTCCGCCGCGGCGGTGGTCTTGTGGCTGCGCGCCTGAATGCTGACGTCGTGGCCGGCCGCGGCGGCACGCAGTGCGCCGACCGTGGCCTTCTCCCTCGGCACGTGTTGGAACGGGTCGAAGGAGTACCAGCGCATCGCGTTCAGATGCGTCATCTTGTCGATGTCCTCGTCGCAAACCCGCTCGCGCTCGAGCACCCCGGCGAGCACCTCGGGTGCGTCGGGCCACATGGAGTCGCTGTGCGGGTAGTCCATCTCCCACGAGATGTTGTCGATGCCGATCTCATGGCGCAGGCGCACGCCGATCGGATCGCTGATGAAGCAGGTCAGGAAGTGGTCGCGGAAGACCTCCGACGGCAATTTGCCGCCGAAATCCTGCAGGGTCCAGGTCGAATGCATTTCGTAGGTGCGATCGACGCGCTCGAGGAAGTACGGAATCCAGCCGGTGCCGCCCTCGGAGAGCGCGATCTTCAGGTCCGGGTATTCCTTGACCGGCCGCGACCACAGCAGATCCGCCGCGGCCTGCACGATGTTCAGCGGCTGCAGGGTGATCATCACATCCGGGGGCGAGTCCACCGCGGGGATCGACAGACGCCCCGAGGAACCGATGTGGACACTCAGCACGGTGTCGGTGTCCACCAGTGCCTTCCACAACGGGTTCCAGTGCGGATCGTGGAAACTCGGGTATCCCAGCGCCGCCGGATTCTCACTGAAGGTCAGTGAATGCACGCCCTTGGCGGCGACCCGGCGCACCTCGGCCGCGCACAGTTCGGCATCCCAGATCACCGGCAGCGCCATCGGGATGAAGCGTCCGGGATATGCTCCGCACCATTCGTCGATATGCCAGTCGTTGTAGGCCCGCACGAGCGCGACAGAGAATTCCGAGTCCTCGGTCGCGAAGAGTCGTCCCGCGAAACCGGGAAAGGACGGGAAATTCATCGACGCCAGGATTCCGCCCGCGTTCATATCCTTGATGCGCTCGTCGACATCGAAACACCCCGGACGGATCTCGTCGAGACCGTCGGGTTCCAGCCCGTATTCCTCCTTCGGGCGTCCGGCGACAGCATTGAGCGCCACATTGGGAATGATCGTGTCCCGGAACTTCCATACGTCCGCGCCGTCGTCGGTGTGCACCAAGCGGGGTGCGTCATCGATGTACTTCTTGGGCAAGTGGTTCTTGAACATGTCCGGCGGCTCGACGATGTGGTCGTCGACGCTGATCAGGATCATGTCGTTCTTATCCACAATCACTCTCCTCGAAGAGATACAGTATGTCTTACAATATAGATTACGGTCGGTGTGGCCGACGTGGTGTGGAAAGGGATTTTCGGCTCGGTCGGCCTGGAATTCTGGTGCCGATCGCGTGCCTCACAGAATCGCACCGGCTTCCTTCGCGGCGATGATGTCGTCCCAATCCATGCCGAGTTCGAGCAGAACGGTCTCGGTGTGCTCGCCGTATTCGGGAGCGCGGCTCGGCGCCGCGGGGGTTTCATCGAATTGCACGGGGGCGCAGACGGTTCGGTAATCGTTGCCCGCGCTGTCGGTCACCGTCATCAGATAGCCGTTGGCCGCTACCTGGGCGTCGTCGAGTACCTCCTGCGGGCTGGCGATGGTCGCCCATACGCCCGGTTCGTCGGCCAGTGCCTTCTGCCAGTGGGCGAGATCGTGTTCGGCGAATATCTCGCGCAGTTCGGCGGTCGCGGCCTCCTGGTTGCGGACCAGATTGGCCAGGGGTGTGAATCGTTCGTCGATACCGAGGTCCGGGCGGCCGATGCGTTCGCAGAATCCGGGCCAGTAGCGGTCGGTCTGCAGGAACAGCAGTTGTACCCACCGGTTGTCGCGGGTCTTGTAGCGGTTGACGGCGGGGTTGAGTGCCGTGCCCGCTTCTCCGGCGGGGATGCGGTCGATGTCGTAGTAGTCGGCGGCCGCGATATCGGGTGCGATGGCCCACATGCCCTGTGCCAGTAGCGAACTGTCGACCAGGGGGGCGTGGCCGGTGCGTTCGCGGTGGAACAGCGCGGCGGTGATGCCGCCGGCGAGGGTGATGCCGCCTTGGAGGTCGCCGAAGGCCGGTCCCTGCGCCATGGGGAATTCGGCGTTCGTCGGTGTCAACGCGTAGGCGACACCGGCGCGGGCCAGGTAGCTGGCTCCGTCGAATCCGCCGCGATCCTTCTCCGGTCCGCGGCTGCCGTGGCCGCTGCCGCGCGCGACGATCACGTTCGGGTTGAACGCGCGAATCCGCTCGACCGACAGACCGGCTCGCTCCAGCACCGCGGGGAGCCAATTCGTCAGGAACACATCCGCGCCCGCGATCAATCGGCCGAGGATCCGGCGGCCCTGCTCGGACTTGATATCGATGCCGATACTGCGTTTGCCGTGATTGCCGAGTTCCATCATGAAATTGGCCTGCACCCGCGTTCCCGTGCCGTCGAGACCGCCGACGACCAGGTTGCGGCAGGGATCGCCGCCTCTGGTGTCCTCGATCTTGATCACATCCGCGCCCCAGTCGGCCAGCGCGGCTCCCGCGCTCGGCACATAGGTCCACGAGGCCAACTCGACCACCCTGACGCCATTGAGCAGACCCGACATCGGTGCTCCCTTTCAACGATTGATACGTATCTGGAAGTACTATACGGTAATGGTTACAGTTAATCATCCAGGATGGTGATCGGGAGGAAATGTGAGCGACGTTGTCGGGGAGCGGGTGGCCCTGAGCCCCGAGCTGGGCCGCGCAGCCGCGGCGCGCGCCGAATTCCGGATGCTGATCGACGGGGAGCTGGTGCCCGCGGCGTCGGGCGCGGCCTTCGACAACGTCAGCCCGGCGACCGGACTGCTGCTCGGCGCCACGGCCGCCGCGGGCGAGCGCGATATGCTCCGGGCGATCGCCGCGGCGCGGCGCGCCTTCGATGGCACCGGCTGGTCGACCGACCGGGCATTTCGGCGGCGCTGCCTCGAACAGCTCCAGTACGCTCTCGAAGCCGAAAAGGAAGATCTGCGCACCGAACTCGTCGCCGAGGTCGGATGTCCCGTGATGACGACGCGCAACGCGCAACTGGATTGGCCGCTGGCGGAGGCGCTGCGCTATCCGGCCCGGCTGATCGACGATTTCGCCTGGGAGCGGGTGCTCGACGGCGGCGGCCTGTTCGGGGACCGCAACAAGCGGACCGTTGTCCAGGAACCGGTGGGCGTGGTCGCGGCGATCTGTCCGTCGAATTTCCCGATCGAGGTCATCCTCAACAAGCTGGGGCCTGCGCTTGCCGCGGGAAATACGGTGGTGCTCAAGCCGGATCCGCATACGCCGTGGAATGCCACCAGGCTCGGTCGTCTGATCGCCGAGCGCACCGATATCCCGCCGGGCGTGGTGAATGTCGTGACGACCCCGTCCAACGAGGTGGCAGGACTACTGGCGACCGATCCGCGGGTGGATCTGATCTCGTTCACCGGATCGACCGCGGTGGGACGCACACTCATGCGCCACGGCGCCGACACCATGAAGCGCACCTTCCTCGAGTTGGGCGGTAAGTCAGCGCTGATCGTGCTCGAGGACGCGAATCCGGCGTCGGCGCTGCGCAGTGCGATCGGCGTCTGTGTCCACGCGGGTCAGGCGTGCGCCGCGACGACCCGAATGCTGGTGCACCGCTCGATGTTCGACGATCTGGTCGGGGCGGTGGCAGGCGCGTTCGAGGCGGTGCCGGTGGGGGATCCGGCGCTGCCGGACACCCTGGTCGGCCCGGTGATCAGCGCGGCCCAGCGGATACGGGTGCTCGACGCCTGCGCGCGGGCGACGCGCGACGGCGCACGCCTGATCACCGGCGGCGGCGTCTACGACGATCTTCCTTCGTATCTGGCCGACGGCCACTTCGTCCAGCCGACGGTTTTCGCCGCCGACGATCCGAGTCTGCCGATAGCCCAGGAGGAGATCTTCGGACCGGTCCTCGTGGTGCTGCCCTTCTCCGATGACGACGATGCCGTGCGCATCGCCAACGACAGCGCCTTCGGATTGGCAGGGGCGGTCCTCTCCTCTTCGGCCGACCGCGCCATGGCTATCGCACGCCGCGTCAGAACCGGCGCGATCGGCGTCAACGGCGGCATGTTCTACGGCGCCGACGCGCCTTTCGGTGGCTACAAGAACAGCGGCGTCGGCCGCCAGTGCGGCATCGAGGGTTTCCAGCAATACCTGGAGACCAAAACCATCGGATCCCGGATTCCCCGGAGCTGAACGGCCTTCGGCGTCGAAAGCCCACTCACCGAAGTACTGAAAGGTTGCCACCTGTGGGAAAATTGGATAATAGAGTCGCGGTGATCTCGGGCGCCGCTCGCGGCCAGGGACGCTCACACGCGGTCAATCTCGCCGCCGAGGGCGCGAGCATCATCGCCCTCGATATCTGCGCCGACCTCGACGGCAATACCTATCCGCTGTCGCGTCCGGAGGATCTGGAAGAGACCGCCAGGCTTGTCGAGAAGGAGGGTGCGCGTGCGCATCCCGTGATCGTCGACGTGCGGGAGCGCAGTGCCGTCTGGAGCGCGATAGCGCAGGGTGTCCAAGCCCTCGGCCGACTGGATATCGTGGTCGCCAACGCGGGTATCGCCGCTTTGGGGCGGGGCCAGACCATGCAGTCGTGGTCGGACACGATCGATACCGATCTGGTCGGCGTCTTCAATGTCGTCCAGGCCAGCATTCCGCACCTGGGTGACGGGTCGTCGATCATCGCGACCGGTTCGCTGGCCGCGCAGTTGGGCAGTTCCACCAAACAGGGCCCGGGCGGTTCCGCGTACAGCCTCGCGAAACAGGTTGTCGCGCACTACGTCAACGATCTGTCGATCCAGCTCGCCAAGCGGATGATCCGGGTCAACGCGGTGCATCCGACCAATGTCGATACCGACATGCTGCACAACGAGGGCATGTACAAGGTGTTCCGTCCCGACAAGGACGCCCCGACCCGCGAGGATGCCGAAGTGGCGTTCCCGGCGATGCAGGCGATGCCGGTTCCCTACATCCAGCCGCAGGACGTTTCCGACCTCGTCGTCTTCCTTGCCTCGGACGCCTCGCGCTTCATCACCGGTAGCCAGCTGCGGGTGGACGCGGGCGGCTTCGTCAAGGCAGTGCCATGGGGTAAGTGACCGCGGCATCCTGTTTGGTGACCTTACTGTATGTAATACTGTTGTGAACTTCCGCATGGTAGACGCCGCTCCGACCGGTGCGGCTCGATAGCTCAGAGGTTGAGAGATATGGCCAAACCCGTCATAGTCGGCGCCGTCAGAACCGCGATCGCGCGATCGTTCAAGGGTGCGCTCGTGAATGTCGCGTCCGAGACGCTCGCGATCGATATCCTGACCGAGGCGGTCCGCCGATCCGGGATCGACCCGTCCGATGTCGATGATGTCATTCTCGCCGAATTGAATTACGGCGGTGGGGATCTGGCGCGCTATGCGGCCGTGGCCAGCGGTATGGAGAGTGTCCCCGGTCAGGCGGTCAACCGGCATTGCGCGGGCAGTCTCACCTCGATCGCCAACGCCGCCGCGCATATCGGCGTCGGTATGGAACGGGTGATCGTCGCGGGCGGTGTGCAATCGCTGTCCACCTCGCCGCTGATGAAGTGGCGGGTGCCGGGATCCGGGCCCGAGCTCGAATTCAAAGAGCCGTGGATGCCGCCGTCGCATCCGGAGACGCCCGACGCGCCCGCCCTCGATATGTCGATCACCGTCGGCTGGAATACGGCGAAGAAGGTCGGCATCAGTCGCCGGGAGATGGACGAGTGGGCGCTGCGGTCGCATCAGCGCGCCGTCGCCGCCTCCGACGCGGGCAAATTCGCCGACGAGATCCTGCCGATGAAGATCGAGCGGGCCGACGGCTCGATCATCGACTTCGCGGTGGACGAACATCCGCGCCGCGATACCACCCTGGAGCGGCTGGCCGCGCTGCCCGTCCTGCATCCCGAGATCGAGGGGTTCTCGATCACGGCGGGCAACAGCAGCGGTATCAACGATGCCGCGGCGGCGGTGACGGTCACCGCCGACGATTACGCCGTCGCCCATGGCCTGGATGTGCTGGCGACCGTGCGTGCCTGGGCCAATGTCGGTGTCACCCCGGCGGATAACGGCATCGCGGCCGTGAACGTGATCGGCAAGGTGCTCGACCGCACCGGCCTGAGCGTCGGCGATGTGGCGCTCTGGGAGATCAACGAGGCATTCGCCTCGGTGCCGATCGCCGCCTGTCGCGCGCACGGCATCGAGGAGGAGAAGGTGAATTTCTCCGGCAGCGGTTGCAGTCTCGGACATCCGATCTCGGCGTCGGGAGCACGTCAGGTGGCAACCCTGATCTATGAACTCCGCCGACGCGGCGGCGGCATCGGCGTTTCGGCGATGTGCGCGGGCGGCGGTATGGGCGGAGCCCTCGTCATCGAGGTCTGATCGCATCTTTCTCGCGGTCGGGGCCGATGTCGATACGCCGGGCCCGGCACGAATAGCACATGTTTTCGCAACAGAGGATGAGTGGAGGTACCGGTGTCGGACGAAGTCCTGCTGGAACGTCGCGGGCGCACGCTGGTGATCACGATCAATCGGCCCGACGCGCGCAATGCGATCAATCTCGCCGTCAGCCAGGGCCTGGCCGACGCGCTCGACGAACTCGACGCCAGCCCCGAGCTGTCGGTCGCCGTGCTGACGGGCAGTGGCGGAAACTTCAGCGCCGGAATGGATCTGAAGGCATTCGCGGCCGGCGAGTTCCCGCATATCGCGGGGCGCGGTCTCGGGTTCACCGAGAAGCCGCCGGCCAAACCGCTCATCGCCGCGGTCGAGGGGTTCGCGCTGGCGGGCGGCACGGAATTGGTGCTGGCCACCGACTTGGTCGTTGCGTCGACCACGGCGAAATTCGGTATCCCCGAGGTCAAACGCGGTCTGGTCGCGGGCGGCGGTGGACTGCTGCGGCTGCAACGGCGCATCCCGTACCAGAAGGCGCTCGAATTGGCCTTGACCGGCGATAACTTCACGGCCGAGCAGGGTGCTTCCTGGGGTTTCGTGAACGTCCTCGCGGAGCCGGGCAAAGCGCTCGACGAGGCCATCGCCCTGGCGGGCCGGATCACGGCGAACGGCCCCATCGCTGTCGCGGTGACCAAGGAAGTCATGGTCAAGTCCGGCGAGTGGAGTGCCGAGGAGATGTGGCAGAAGCAGCTCGAACTCATCGCCCCCGTCTTCGGCACGCGGGACGCGCGAGAAGGTGCGAAGGCCTTCGCCGAGAAGCGGGCCCCCAACTGGACGGGTACGTGAGGCTCGCGCCCACTGTCCGATCCGAAACCAAACCCCATGAACAAGGAGGCGCAATGTCTTTCGAAGGTGAAGTAGTCCTGGTGACCGGTGGTGCGGGCGGTCTTGGCGATGCGACAGTACGCCGACTGCACGCCCAGGGCGCGGCCGTCGTCATCGCCGATGTCAACGACGAGAAGGGCAACGCGCTCGCCGAAGAACTCGGCAACAAGGTGGCCTACGTGCGCACCGATGTGCTCGACGATTCGACCATCGAGAACGCGTTCGCGAAGGCGGACGAACTGGGCGCCCTGCGGTACGCGGTCATCGCCCACGGAGGGTTCGGCGTGCTGGAGAAGGTCGTCAACCGCGACGGCAGCCCGCACACCCTGAAGGGGTTCGCCGACACGATCGGGCTCTACCTCACCGGCACGTTCAACGTGCTGCGCCTGACCGCCGCCGAGATCGCGAAGCTGGAGCCCAAGGAGAACGGCGAACGCGGGGCGATCGTCATGACCAGCTCCATCGCGGGATTCGAGGGCCAGATCGGGCAATCCGCGTATTCGGCCGCCAAAGGTGGCGTGATCGCGTTGACGCTGACCGGCGCGCGTGACCTCAGCGCCGTCCGCATCCGGCTGAACAGCATCGCTCCAGGCACCATGCACACCCCGATCATGGATTTCCTCGGCGAGGAGAAGCTGGGGCAGTTCGCGGCCTCGGTGCCCTTCCCGAAGCGGCTCGGCACGCCGGACGAATACGCCTCGCTCGCTCAGCATCTGCTGGAAAACCCCTATATCAACGGCGAAGTGGTGCGCATCGACGGTGGGCAGCGGTTCCAGCCGAAGTAGACGCCGACCCGACTCGGGCCGACGCGGAAGCGAATTACCTCGCGGGGCGCAAGCGAGTGATAAGCGTGCCGCAAGTTCTCCGGCGCATGGTGGACCCACATCGGGCAACTAGCCCACCGAGTCCGCCATGAGCAGAGGAGTCGCCATGACCAGCACACCCGACACCGCAACCCGCGTGACCCCCGATATCACCGGCATGAAGATCGCCCACCGCGCCATGCTCGCCGACACCAGGCGATTCGCGCTGATCGCCGGGCAGATCGCCGCCGGGAGTCCTTGCCCGCAGCGGCGGAGCGCGGCCATCGCGGAATATCTGCACCTGCTGTGCGACTCCATCCACCACCACCACACCGTCGAAGACGACGCGCTCTGGCCGATTGTCATCGCGGCGGCCGGGCCCGCCGTCGACATACACGAACTCGAGGACGACCATGTCCAGCTCGACGCCATCCTGGGGAAATTGCGCGAGCGCGCCTCGGCATTCGCCGTGGCGGGCGATAGGCGAAGGGCGGCAACCGAACTCGCCGAAACGCTGGAGGCTGTCCACGCGCTGCTCGCCGAGCATATCGCCGACGAGGAGAAGGTCGTATTCCCGATCATCGACCGGTACGTGAGCCTCGACGACTGGGCGCGCGTCGAGCAGGCCGCCAAGAAGGGCGGCAATCTGAGATTCGAGGCGCCCCGGATGGTCCACCACGCCGATGAACAGGAGCTGGCGAAATTGAAGGCTGCGGTGGGGCCGGTCATCCGGCTGTTGCTGAACGTGATGGTGCGCTCCTTCGACAAGCGCGAGGCGATTATCGCGGGCTGAGCGCCGCGGTTCAGTCGCACCGACTCCCGGATGTCGGCGGAGCGGGCGTGATGGACGGGTGCGGCGTCACCCTTACCACCATCCGGTGATCTCGCCGATCCGACGCCCGAGTTCGGGGGCGAGGGAGCGGGCGTAGCTGGCGGTGAGGTGGTGTTCGTCGCGGTAGATGAGGACATTGCCCTCGGCGACCAGACACCGGTCGGGGCGGCACACCGAATCCGAGAGGTCGATCGAGAAGATGTTCGGATGGCTCGACGCGGCGGCGATGGCCGGATTCACCGGATCGAGGGCGACCGCGCGGTCGACGCCGCAGCTGTGGGCGGTGCCGTGGCTGCCGAGACAGTCGATCGCGCGATAGAGCACCCCGTCGCGGCGCAATCGGGGTGTATCGCGCACCGCGAGCACGTTCAGGCCGCGCTCGGCCAGCGCCGACCAGACCGCGGCGAACTCCGGGGGCACCTCATCGCCCGAGCCGTCGACGCGGTAGTAGGTGGCGAGGGTGAATACCCAGTCCGGCCTGGTCTCGGCGAGTCGGTCGATCACCTCGACCGACCACTCCCGGCATTCCGGGAACGGCGAGTAGGCGTAGGAGGGTTGGTCGACGAGGGTGAGCGGACAGCCCTCCTTCAGAAACGTGACGATCCGCAGGCTGTGTTCTCTGGCGAGGATTTCGAAGGCGGGAATCCAGTGTTCGGAATGTGACCCGCCGACGATGGCGACGGTGCGCGCCGCGGTGGGGTCACCATAGGTGCAGGTGCGAACCTCGCGGTCCGGGGTGATGCAGCCGTCGCGGGTGGGCGGCGGCGCGTCGGACCAGCCCTCGAGGACCGTCGGACGCATGGGAGCCGGAGCGAAGGCGACCCCGGGCACCAATGCCGCCGCGCCGGGGTACTGCTCCAATTCCAGCTCCGCGGGCGGCGTCGCCGGATTCGCCCGCAGGATCACCTGCCAGCCGACCGCCGAGCCGAGCACCGCGACCCCGAGGAGCGAGACCGCGAGGGCGAGCCCTCGTCGCGCGAGGACGTGATCGCCCATGCCCGCCGGGCGACGCAGGGGCGTTTCGACGAGACGCTGCGTGATGACCGCGAGTACGAGCGCGGACGCGATGACGATCAGTCCATCGGTGAGACCCGCCGACGGTGCGCCGTACTCGGACAGGTAGAAGATCAGGATCGGCCAATGCCACAGGTAGAAGGCATAGGCCACCGAGCCGAGGCCCGCGCACACCCGGGTGCCGAGCACCCGGTTGACCCACGGCCGCCCCGCCGCGTCGGTATTCATGCCCGCCACGATCAACGCCACCGCGGACAGCACCGGATACAGCGCGGTGGGGCCGGGGAATTCGGTCGCGCCGTCGATCAGCATCCCGCAGGTCAGCACCCCGGCGATCCCGGCGATCGCCGCCAGGGTCCGCAGTGGTTTCGGCAATCGGATCCAGGGAGCGGCGACCGCCAGCACGGCGCCCGCGAACAGTTCCCACAACCGAGCGCCCGTGTCGTAGTAGGTCCAGGGCTGGTGGCGTTGCGCGCCGTCGGCCGCGTACCAGAACGACAGCGCCGCGCCCGCGAGGAGCAGCACCAGCAACGCGAGCCGCCATCGCCTCCGCGTCGACCCGCGAATCATCCACGCCCACAGCGCGACACCGACCAGTATCACCAGGTAGAACTGGCCCTGCACCGACATCGACCACAGATGCTGCAGTGGACTCACCGAAGGGTTCGGCGCAAGGTAATCGAGTTCGGCCCTGGCCAGGAACCAATTCTGCGCGTACAGCGCCGACGCCAGCGTCTGCGTCGAGATATTGCCCCACTGGGTGTAGGGACGGGTGAGGACCGTCGCGGCCACAACGGCCGCAAGCACCACGACCAGCGCGGGTGTCAGCCTGCGCGCGGTCCTGCGCAACGTCGCCCCGACACCGACGCCGCCGACCGTCGCGCTGCGGCGCAGCAGCATCCCGGTGAAAAGGAAA
This sequence comes from Nocardia sp. NPDC005366, assembly GCF_040606855.1. NCBI lineage: Bacteria > Bacillati > Actinomycetota > Actinomycetes > Mycobacteriales > Nocardiaceae > Nocardia > Nocardia sp. NPDC005366. The sequence goes on along the minus strand of NZ_JBEXFQ010000055.1, from coordinate 19,040 downwards.
CCCGACAGCACCAGGAAGATATCGACACCGCCCGAGACCCGGCCCATCCATACGTGGAACCCCACGACGAGCGCTATCGCGATACCGCGTAATCCGTCCAGGTCCTCGCGATATTCCGGAATCGCCAGCGGTGCGGGATGCTCCGGTGCATCCGTGGCAGCCGCCGGCTTGAAGATGATCGCGCGTCGGCGGGTGGCCGCGTCCGGTGACACCGGTACCACGCTGCTCCTTTCCGCCGGTCGCGCCGATCCTGGCCGCGAGATGCCGGCCGGTGGCTGCCCGGTAGTCGAACAGTAAAGATGCCGCAAACGGCTCGTGAAGGCAAAACGACTGTGCTCGCACCGGTCTCGCGACATCGGCGCTCCGATCGCGGTACCCCGCCCGCTCGGACTCACGGCCGAATCCTGCGGGCAATGTGACCGCAACGTCGCGCCACTACCTTGGCTGAACCGGCAAGCAGTGCTCGACATTCGGAGGAATACAGATGCCCGATACCAGCACGCCCCGATTCCTGCAGGGCGCCTTCGCCTTCGAAGGCAAAGGCCTGGACAATCCGTTGCCGCTCGACGCCGCGCCGCGTTACGTGGTGCCTCCCGGCGCGATCACCCAGCCGGTGTATTTCCGTGGCGGCAACAGTACCGGCGAACTCGTCGCCGTCGTACTCATGCGCGACGGCAGTCCCATGCGGTACTTCCCGATCGCCGCGAAAGGCGCGACACACGTCTCGCTGCGTGTCGTGGAGGATCTGCTCGCCGACACCGTGCTCGAACTGTTCGTCGCCGCCCCGGCCGGGGTCGACGGCACTGTGATCATCGACCTCGGTCTCGTCGAGATCTGAGCCGTGGGAAGGACCGTGCCATGACCGCCATCATGACCGCACCCGGCACCGGCAACGGCACATCACCGACGGCGAAGGCCCGGTTGGTCGTCGTCGGCAACGGGATGGCCGGAGTGCGCGCCATCGAGGAGATCCTGTCCCGCAATGGGCGAGAGCTGTTCGATATCACCGTCTTCGGTGACGAACCGTACGGTAATTACAACCGCATCCTGCTGTCCAATGTGCTCGCCGGATCGGAGGGCACCGACGAGATCTTCCTGAATCCGCTCGACTGGTACACCGACAACGATATCGACCTGCGGGCGGGCGGTCGCGTGGTCCGCGTCGACCGGTTCGCCCGCCTGGTCCAGGCCGACGACGGCACCACGCTGCGCTACGACCGGCTGATCCTCGCCACCGGCAGCCGCTCGTTCTTCCCGCCGATGGAGGGTATGTGGGCCGACGACAGGACGCTCACCGCGGGGGTCTTCGGATTTCGCAGTCTCGACGACTGCACCGCGATGATCGACTACGCGGCCGGTCGGACGAAGGCGGTCGTCATCGGCGGCGGCCTGCTCGGATTGGAGGCCGCCCGCGGCCTGCAGAACCGCGGCCTCGAGGTCGACGTCGTGCATTCCGCGCCGACGCTGATGAACGCCCAACTCGACACGGCGGCGGGCGAGATCGTGCGCAGATCGGTCGAGAACCTCGGCATCAAGGTCCATACCGGGCAGAGCACGAAACGGGTGCTCGGTCGCGACGGCAAGGTCACCGGCGTGGCCTTCGCCGACGGCACCGAGATCGACTGCGACATGCTTGTCGTCTCGGCGGGGATCAGGCCGAATGTGGGTCTCGCGCAACGCGCGGGCCTGACCGTGGAGCGTGCCATCGTCGTCGACGACCACATGCGTTCCATCGATGACGACGATATCTACGTCGTCGGCGAATGCGCCCAGCATCGAGGACAGGTCTACGGGCTGGTGGCCCCGCTCTGGGAACAGGCCAAGGTGCTGGCCGACCACCTGACCGGAGCCGACCGCCGCGCCGCCTATCACGGTTCCCGGATGGCGACCAAGTTGAAGGTCGCCGGGGTCGACGTCGCCGCCATGGGCCTCAAGGCGCCCGAACATCCCGACGACGAATTCGTCCAGTTCTCCGAGCCCAGACACGGCGTCTACAAGACGATCGTGGTGCGCGACGGCAAACTCGTCGGCGCGACGCTGGTCGGCGACGTCCGCAAGGTCGCCTTCCTGACCCAGGCGTTCGACCGGGGATTGCCGCTCCCGGATGAACGCATATCCCTGATGTTCGATATCGGCACGCCGGATGTGCAGGTCGGCGTCGCGGAATTGGCCGCCGATACCCAGGTCTGCAATTGCAACGGAGTCAGCAAGGCCGCGCTGGTCGGCTGCGTCGAGAGTGGACAGCAGTCCGTCGCGGGTGTCATGGCCGCGACCAAGGCGGGCAAAGGTTGCGGATCGTGCAAAACTCTCGTCGCCCAGATCGTGGAATGGGCGGCGGGCGGTGCGGTCGCCGAGGATCCGTCGTCCCGCTGGTATGTGCCGGGCGTCCCCTACGAGAAGCCGGAATTGATGCGCCTGATCCGGGAACTCCGATTGCATTCGGTCTCTTCGGTATTCGCCGCACTCGCACCCGACGGCCGCGAGGACGCCAATTCGAAGATGGGCCTTGCCTCCCTGTTGCAGATGATGTGGCCCGAGGAATTCATCGATGAACGCGACGCCCGGTTCGTCAACGATCGGGTGCACGCCAATATCCAGCGCGACGGCACCTTCTCGGTGGTACCGCAGATGAAGGGCGGGGTGACCGATTCCGCCCAGCTGCGCAAAATCGCCGACGTCGCCGACAAATACGCCGTCCCGCTGCTCAAAGTGACCGGCGGACAGCGCATCGATCTGCTGGGCGTGCGCAAAGAGGATCTGCCCGCGGTATGGGCCGATCTGGACATGCCCTCCGGATTCGCCTACGGCAAGAGTTTCCGCACCGTGAAAACCTGTGTGGGATCGGACTTCTGCCGGTTCGGCGTCGGTGATTCCACCTCACTCGGCATCGCGATCGAACAGCGATTCCAAGGTATCGCCGGTCCGGGGAAGATGAAACTCGCCGTCACCGGCTGCCCGCGTAACTGCGCCGAAGCGCTGTGCAAGGATCTCGGCGTTGTCGCCGTGGACGGCGGACGCTGGGAAATCTACGTCGGGGGCGCGGCCGGTGCGCATATCCGTAGAGGAGATCTTCTCGCCACCGTCGACACACCGGAACGAGTCATCGAATTGGCCGGACGATTTCTCCAGTACTACCGGGAGAACGCCAACTGGCTCGAACGGACCTATGCCTGGGTGCCGCGCGTCGGCATCGATGTGATCCGCGCGGTGGTCGTCGACGATCGTGACGGCGACGCGGCCCGCCTCGACGCCGAGATGCGGAAGGCGGTCGAGGCATACCGCGATCCGTGGAAGGATCGCGAGAACCCGAGTACCCCTGGACAATTCCGCACGGCGCTGCCCCTGACCGTGCTGCCGCGGGTGCCGATCCGATGACCGGACACCTCATCGGCCACCTGGACGAGATCCCCGTCGGCGAAGGCCGCGCGTACGCCGTCGATGGCGCGCAGGTCGCCGTCTACAGACTCCGCGACGGCACGGTGCGCGCCCTGGCGGCGGTATGCCCGCACCTGGGCGGTCCGCTCGCCGACGGACTGGCCGACAATCACGTCGTGGTCTGCCCGCTGCACGGCCGCGCCTTCGATCTGATCACCGGGCGGGAAACAGGCGGCGGTCCGGGCGTGTGCGCGTACGACGCCACCGTCGACGCGGACGGCGCCATCCGGGTCGCGGTGCGCAGTGTCACCTGAGTGCACATGTTCGCGTGCACCGGCGAGCGCCGGGCGCTCGTCGGCGATGCGCACGCGACGGAATCCCGGTTCCGGCGCGCGCCCCTACGCGCAGACCGTGGTCACGAATTCGGCGATCGTATCCTCCATGACCTTCAGCCCCGGATCCTCGATCGGATAGTGCCCGGCATTCTCCAGCAGCACCGTGCGCACCGGAATACGCGTGATGCGCGAAAGAAACCGTTCGCTCAGCGATAGCGGTGACCAACGATCCCGGCTCGGCTGGGTCAGAAGTATCGGGCATACGTCGAATTTCTCGGGTTCCACCGCCGGGGCGTAGGCGGCGTAGCGCGCCAGGAAACGCGCCGAAACCCAATTCCCACCCGAAGTCTTGTCGCGCGTCATCACCCGCAGCGCCTCCGGATTGTTGACCAGCGCCGACATTTTCGCCCCCAGCGTCATCGGATACTTGACTCCGGCCGCCGGTGTTCGCGCCACCAGTCCCATCAACGGCAAGCCGATTCGGGAATGGAACATATCGTGGGAGGTGACATCGCGAACCTTCTGGTCGCGCTGGTCGAGGAAGGTCGTGCCGACGATGCCGCGCACCGTTCCCCTCGGCGCCTTCGCCGCCACGTGGTAGGTCAGCATGCCGCCTGCGCTCAGGCCGAACAACACTATCGGACGGTCGTCTTTGCCCCGCTCGAAGGCCAGGAAATCCACGATCAGATCGACCCAGTCGTCATAGGAGTGCACCGTGCCCGGCTGCACCGTCGTCAGGCCGTAGCCCAGATTGTCCACAGCGACCGTCTCGAATCCGCGCCGCGCCAGCGGTGCGCCCAGGATCAGGCTCATCTGCCTGCCGTTCGTACCGAGGCCGTGGTGCAAGACGACCTTCGCCGGGGCGTCTGGATCCGGATAGCGATCGAGATGGACGGTATTGCCGTGCCATTCCCAGAAATCCTCGGTCGGCGCGGTGGAATCGGCCATCCGCAGGCGCGACGGCAGAAAACGCTGGAGCGCTCGCCAATCCGACTGATCCCGATAGTAGAGGGGTCTCTTCACAGCGCCGTCCCTTTCCGTGCGTTCGCGACGGTATTCCGGCGCGAACTCGGCGCGCCGATCACCGATTCGAGCCTATGGGTATGCCGGGTGGATGCGGGAGATCCGGAACAGCAAAAGTACTACTCGATTCGGCAACGATTCGGTCCGACCGCGCGCCCGGATCGCGTGCCGCTACGACCCCGTCGCATCGACCGCCGATAGCGCGTCCGCCAGCAATGCGGCGATATCCTCCACCGCGGCGCCGAAGGCCAGCGCATTATTGATGAAACCGTGCATGTACCCGTCGAAACGACGCAGCACGACCGGCACGCCGCCGGTGCGCAGACGCTCGGCGTACGCTTCGCCTTCGTCGCGCAGCGGATCGAAGCCCGCGGTGACGACCACCGCGCGCGGAAGTCCCGCGGTGGACTCGACATAGAACGGCGACACATCCGGCCTGGCGCGATCGATATCCGGTGCCAGGAAACAGCTGTCGTAGAAGTCGATATCGGTCCGGGTGAGCGCGAAACCCCGCGCGAAGATCCGCCGTGATGCCGACTTCCCGGTCAGGTCGGTGGGCGGATAGATCAGCAACTGCAGCAGGGGATTCGGTCCATTCCCGGCGCGCGTCCGATGGCACAGCAGCGCGGCCAGGTAGCCGCCCGCGCTGTCACCGCCCACCGCGACCCGCGCCGTCGCGACGCCGAATTCGGCCGCGCGACTCACGATATCGCGGAACGCGGATTCGGCGTCGTCCAGCGCGGCGGGATAGGGATGCTCGGGAGCCAGCCGATAGTCGACGGCGATGATCCGAATCCCGGTGCGACGAGCCACGGTTCGGCAGAACCCGTCGTGGGTGTCGAGATCGCCGACCACCCAGCCTCCGCCGTGGAAATACACGAGTACCGTATCCGCGGCGCCTGGGTCGTATACCCGTGCCCGCAACGGTCCGGCCGCCCCGGCCACCGTCGTCTCCGTGATGCCGACGGGCTCACGACGGCCCGCCCCGATCGCCGACATCCGCCGCGCCCGATTCCGCATCCGACCGGGGGAGGTCACCGGATCCGAGGCCGGGCGCGCGAACGCGCCGGAGATGCGCATGATCAACTGGGCGTCGAGGTCGAGTTCGCGGCCGTCGCGGACGATCACCGGGCCCGCTACCGCCCGTTTCGCGGCACGGGGCAGCCGGAGCAACCCGCGGACCGCCGCCACGGCGACGCGCGTACCCACCCGGGTGGAAAGCGTCGGGGTGGCAGATTCGGTCGACAATGGTCACCTCGCTCGTCTGCGGTTCCGGTCGCGACATTACCGATCAGACGGCAAATCCCGCGATACGCCATCCGGCGTGACGGGCGAACCCGCGACCGAGATACTCCGGCCGCGGGTTCGTCACGCGCCGCGCACGGTCGTCACCGCTCCCGCTCGGCCCCGGTCGGAGGCGGCCCCAGAGCGGCCGACTCCTCATCGGTGAGCAGCCGTGAGCGGATGAGAAAACGCACGCCCTCCGGCGCTTCCAGCGAGAACCCGCTGCCGCGCCCCGCCACCACATCGACGGTGAGATGGGTGTGCTGCCAGTACGCGAACTGATCGGCGCTCATCCAGAACGGAGTCTGCTCGGCGACATGTCCGAGCAGGACGTCCGAGGCACCGACGCGGAATTCGCCCCGTGGGTAGCACATGGGGGAGCTGCCGTCGCAACAGCCGCCCGACTGGTGGAACATCACCGCACCGTGCGTCCGGATCAGCTTCCGCAACAGGGCTTGCGCCGGTTCGGTCAACTCGACCCGGTGGATATCGTCGGGCATCAGAAGAAGCCGAGTTTATTCGGCGAGTAGCTCACCAGGAGGTTCTTGGTCTGCTGGTAGTGCTCGAGCATCATCTTGTGGTTCTCACGACCGATACCGGATTTCTTGTAACCGCCGAACGCGGCATGCGCGGGGTAGGCGTGGTAGCAGTTCGTCCACACCCTGCCCGCCTTGATCTCGCGGCCGAGCCGGTAGGCGGTATTCATATCCCGGGTCCACACGCCGGCGCCGAGCCCGTACAGGGTGTCGTTGGCGATGCCGAGCGCCTCGTCGGTGGAATCGAAGGTCGTGACCGAGACGACGGGTCCGAAGATCTCCTCCTGGAAGATCCGCATATCGTTGCGGCCCTTGAAGATAGTGGGTTCGACATAGAACCCGTCGGGCAAGTCCGCGACCTTGCGCGGGTTGCCGCCGGTGAGGATTTCGGCGCCTTCCTTCCGTCCGATATCGATATAGGACATGATCTTCTCGAACTGATCATTACTGGCCTGCGCGCCGATCATGGTGGCTTCGTCGAGGGGATTGCCGCTGACGATGGCCTTGGTCCGCTCCACACACCGGGCCATGAATTCGTCGTAGATGGACGAATGGATCAGCGCGCGCGACGGACAGGTGCACACCTCGCCCTGATTGAGGGCGAACATCACGAAACCTTCGATCGCCTTGTCCAGGAAGGCGTCGTCGGCGGCTATGACATCGGGCAGGAAGATATTGGGACTCTTGCCGCCGAGTTCCAGCGTGACCGGAATGATGTTCTCACTGGCGTACTGCATGATGAGTCGCCCGGTGGTGGTCTCCCCGGTGAAGGCGATCTTCGCGACCCGGTTGCTGGAGGCCAGCGGCTTGCCCGCCTCGACGCCGAATCCGTTGACCACATTGAGAACTCCCGGCGGGAGCAGGTCCGCGATGAGTTCGACCACCTTCAGGATGGAGGCGGGAGTCTGCTCGGCGGGCTTCAAGACGACGCAATTTCCCGCGGCGAGGGCAGGCGCGAGTTTCCAGGTCGCCATGAGGATCGGGAAGTTCCACGGAATGATCTGCCCGACCACGCCGAGCGGTTCGTGGAAGTGGTAGGCGACGGTATCGGCGTCGATCTGAGAGATGGAGCCCTCCTGACCGCGCAGCGCTCCCGCGAAATAGCGGAAATGATCGACCGCCAAAGGCAGGTCGGCGGCGAGGGTTTCGCGAACCGGCTTGCCGTTCTCCCACGTTTCGGCGACCGCGAGCGCCTCGAGGTTCGCCTCGATGCGATCGGCGATCCGGTTGAGGATATTCGCCCGGTCGGTCGTCGAGGTCCGTCCCCACGCGTCCGCGGCCCGATGCGCGGCGTCGAGCGCCAGTTCGACATCGGCCGCCGAGGAACGCGCGACCTCGCAGAAGATCGCCCCGTCGACGGGGGAGGGATTGGCGAAGTAACGTCCTTCGACCGGCGCGACCCATTCGCCGCCGATGAAATTCTCGTAGCGGGCGGCGTAATCGACGATGCTGCCCTCGGTACCCGGCTTTGCGTAGATCATTGCGGATAACTCCTCGACGAATTCGGGCGCACGGTGAAATACCGTGACGGGTGTCACTATCGTCGGCGAGGGTTGATGAAACGTTGAGGAGAACCGCCGTGGCGCGGCAGGCGATTCATGTGCGGTGCGGGTGCGCTCAGTCTTCCGTCCAGCGGGCGATTCGGATGCGGGGTACTCAGTCACGCGAGGCGTGGTGCAGGCGGGCCGCGGCCACCGCGCGGCGCGCGTCATGATTCGGCAGCAGCCGCAAAGTGTGCTCGTGCACCTCGACATCGTCGGGCGCGTGCTCCCCGTACCGCAACGCGTGTTCCACCTCGCCGCTCGACAGCACGGCCGTGCGGACCCCGACCTCGAGAAACTGCCGCCACGCGACGATGCCCGGCGTCTCCGATCCGGGCAGCAGCGGCCCGCGATAGAGCCGGACCGCTGTGGCCGTATCGCCCGCCGCCAGCGCCGCCGCCAACTCTGCCGCATCGCAGGAAATGGGACTGACCAGTTGATACACCCGGTTGGTTATCTCACCTCCGGTCGCGCGCCGCAGATACGACATCTCCGATTTCAGCGTGCTCGACCCGACCGGACGATCACCGTAGATCGCGAAATGCAGCCGCTCGTGCGTATAGCCCTCGGGTTCGAGGGCGAGCAAGGTGAGGATCTCCAGGTGTCGCGGACGCAGCCGAATCGGCGCCCCGTCCCGAGTGAGGCGACCCGCGCCGAGGCAGCTGAGCCGGACACCCGGAGTCGCCGCGCCGCGGTTGTGTAATTTGCTTTCGATGGCGGTCGCCAACGTCCTGACCGTCGACATCGCCAGCGGGTGCGAACGATCCCACGTCGTCGACAGATCGAGCACACCGAGCTGCCTTCCGTCGGCCGCGCGGATCGGCGCGCAGTAGCAAACCCACCCGTGCAGCGCGGCGACCAGGTGTTCGGCCGAGAAAACGGTGTGCGGCTGATCGGTCCGCAGTGCCAGCGACAGCGCGTTGGTGCCCATATGCGGCTCATCCCACCGCCCGCCGGGCGCGAAATTCACCCGTTCGGCGCGCCGGCGCATCACCCGACCACCGTAGGACCACAGAATCGTGCCCGTCTCATCGGTCACGGCGGCCACGAAATCGGCGTCGTCGGCGATGCTGCGCAATTCACCGGTCAGCTCGGTGACCGGCGCGCGCAACGCCGACTCCGCCCACCTCGCCTCGATATCCCCGGAACTCGGCGCGCAATCCCGCGCCGGATCCACCGTGCGCAGCGACCGCTGCCACGACCGCGCCACCTCGCCGCGCGGCGAAGCGGCATCCCCGGTGGGCGCGTCATCCGCCGTGCGGGTCAGCCAGCGAGCCCACGCGTCCTCCAACGCGGCCCGCTGCTGGGACAGGATTCGACGATGCGCCAACGGATACCCCTCACGCCTCGGCCGACAGGTCGGGTGCGCCGGTCACGAATGCTCGCACGTCCGGGCCGGTCTCGACCGCGCTGAGGTCACCCACGATGTCCATCCCGCGTCCCTTCGGTCCAGGGAGCATAAACCGGGTCCGGCCGGCGTTGGAAGCCACGATCGGGCTGCTATCGGCGAACGCGGTCCGATGAGCGGATGGCATGCTGACCGCCATGTCCGATATTCGCCTGGAAGTCTCCGACGCCATCGCCACCATCACCCTCGACCGCCCGAAACAGCTCAACGCGTTCACCACCGCGATGGCACACGAGCTGATCGACGCGTTCGACACCTGCGATCGGGACGACCAAGTCCGCGCGGTCGTCATCACCGGCGCCGGACGCGCGTTCTGCGCGGGCGCCGATCTCTCGGCGGGCGCCGAAACCTTCGTCTCCGAACCCGACGACACAGACGATTTCCGTGACATCGGCGGCGAAGTCGTCCTGCGCATGTTCGAGCTACGCAAACCCGTCATCGCCGCCATCAACGGCCCAGCCGTCGGCGTCGGCATCACCATGACACTCGCGGCGGACTTCCGCCTCGCCGCCGACAACGCCCGCATCGGCTTCGTCTTCAATCGCCGGGGAATCGTGCCCGAATCCTGCTCGAGCTGGTTCCTCCCGCGGCTGGTCCCGATGCAGACCGCGTTGGACTGGGTGTACTCCGGCAGGCTCGTGGAAGCCGACGAAGCGCTGACCGCCGGATTGCTCTACGCAGTGCACCCCGGCGAAACGCTGCTCGAACAAGCCTATGCGCTGGCCCGACGCCTGACCGAACATTCGGCCCCCGTCTCGGTAGCGCTGTCCCGGCAGATGCTGTGGCGTGGGCTGGGGGCGGAGCATCCGATGATCGCGCATCGGATCGAATCTCGCGGCATTCGGGTGCGCGGTGCGAGTTCTGATGCGCTGGAAGGTGTTTCGGCGTTCTTGGAGAAGCGGTCAGCGCGGTTCCCCGACAGCGTGGAGCGGGATGTGCCGGATATCTTCGGAAGCGATCTCGGTGTCCCTCCGTTTCGGGCGTCGCGCTGAGTCGATTTCCGTTCGGTGTCCTCGCCTTCGGTTCATCAGCGCCGACTGGATCATCGAGCACGGCCGATTCCGTCGGTGCCGGACGGATATCGGTCGTGAGATCGTTTCGCTGGCCGCCAGCGGTAGCGCGCTTATGCCGCGGCCTGCCGATTTGGTTCCTCGGGGGGGTGGTGGGGTAATCTCGTCAAGCACCCGCGGAGCGGGGGCATCGGGCTGTGGCGCAGTTTGGTAGCGCACCTGACTGGGGGTCAGGTGGTCGCAGGTTCAAATCCTGTCAGCCCGACCATAGCAAAACCCCTCCTGACCTGGTCAGGAGGGGTTTTGTGGTTTTCAGATCACCCGGAGATTTGGGGCCAATCTGGGGCCAGCGTCCCCGCGTAGGTGCCGAGCCAACCTGTCGCCGTCGTCGCGCAGGGCCGCGAGATCGGGGTGTAGGTATCGCTGGGTGATTCTCGGGTCACTATGTCCGGCGATGCGTTGGAGCCGGTGCAGTGGCACGCCCGCGTCGGCGAACCAGGTGAGCCCGGTGTGGCGTAGATCGTGGCGCCGTAGGTGTTCGTAGCCGAGTCGGGCCACGACCTCATCCCAGTGGGTTGCTTTTCGCAGCACGCCGGTTGCGATGCGACCGCCGCGCGGGCCGACGAACACCCGAGCATCGAGTACCGCGGCGCGCTGCTCGTCGGCGGTCGCGTCGCGCAGCTGGTCAGCGACGCGACCGCGGGCATCGTTGATGTGCGCCATGATCAGTGGCCGGATGCCGTCGATGAGTGGTATCGACCGCGACCGTTTTCCCTTGGTGCCTTTGTCTTTCAGCCCGCCCGGCCCGGGGGTCGTCTGGCGGCGCAACGTCCAGATCCACCGGTCGGTGTCGATGTCGCGGACCCGGCACCCGGACACCTCTCCGATGCGGGTGGCGGTGCACGCGGCGAAGACCACCGCATCACCCCAACCGGTGAATTGGCCCGCCGACGCCGCGACCAGCTCCGCAGCGAGTTCTTGCAGGGTCGCCCAGTCCGGGAGTGCCAGGGCGCGCGGGTTGTCGACTTCGTCTTCCTCACTGGTGAGTTGGCGTTGCCAGCCGGTCACGTCGACGCGATTGCGTTCGAGGACTTCGTCTCTGACAGCCTGGTCGAGCACACGGGCCAGGGCGGCAAGCGTGTTCTTGATGGTCGACCGGCCGCAGCCGTTCTCGATCCACCTCGTGACCGCGCGATCGGCGAGACCGGAAGTGATCATCGTGATCGGCATGTGTCCGAGCGTCGGGACAATCCGGAGTCGCCACCCGCACCGGTACGGGTCGAGCGTCTTCGGCTCCAGCCCGCGCATTGCAGTGTCCCAGTGCAGGTTTCCGTAGTCAGCAAGCGTCGCTGTCGCGGTTTTCGGATCTACACCGCGCAGTGTGGCTTGCTGGATGCGCTCGATCCAGCTCTCCGCTTCCTCGCGGGTGTCGAACGATTCCGATTTGGAGTCGCGGGTCCTCGACGAGGGATCGGTCCACCGCACACGGGCACGATGCTTCCCGGCCTTGCCGCGCTGCTCGACGTAGCCGGTGACCGAGACGCCGAGCGGTATCGGGTCGATGCGGCCGTCCATCACGCCGCCCTCGGGTCGACGCGCTTGCTCGCGATGAAGGCCAGGACGTCGGCGCCGCTGTAGCGGATGACGCGTTCGGAGAACGCGACGAAGGCAGGGCCTTGCGGCGGGCGGGCGGTGCGCCAGCGTCGCAGGCTCGACGGGTCCACCTTCAGCGCCGCGGCGACTTCTTCGGTGGTGTACCACCCGGAAGGTTCGAGTTCAGGTACCTGGGTGTTCATCACTGGCCCGCCCTTCCGGTCTGGATTTCCTGATCTTCGATCCATGCGCGGATGACGCTTTCGCGGTAGACGCGTCGTCGGCCGATTTTGAAGCTGGCCGGGCCGGTGCCCTTGTGTGCCCAGTACCGCCAGGTCGCGGCGGGGATGCCGGTGATCTGTTCGAGGTCGGCGGCCTGGAGGAAGTTGTCGGTGCTCATGGTGGATCCTCAGTTCTCGGTGTCGGTGTCGGTGTAGGGCGCGGCGGCGGTGATGGTGCGGGTGATGCTCGATGGAGACAGGCCGACTTCTTCGGCGATGCGGGATCGGGTCCAGCCCTGTTCGTGACGTAGGCGCAGGATGGTGGCGACCTTGCCGCGGTCGCGGCGCCCGTTCGGGTCGGCGGCGCACACGCGGGTGGCGATGTTGTCCCACCGGTCACCCAGCGCCACCGTGGGTGTTTCGATGGTCGGTTCGGGGTGGTCGGTGCGGACCGAGACCGCGTGTACCGGTTCGGGTTCGGGGTCGTTGTCGAGTTCGGTTTCGTCGGTGACGCTCACCGACGCTTCGGTAGTGCGCGTTGAGGCGTCGGGGGTGCGCATGGTTGCGCTGGTGTGGTGTTCGCGGGCGATCATGTGCGCCAACGCCGCACCCATACCGAGGACCACAACAGGAAGACAGGCCACCCCGACCGTCACCGGCCACGGCGCCGCGACGATCTCGGCGGCTTCCATGAGGTGATAGGCGACCTGGCCGACCGCGCCGAGGCCGAGGCTTCCGAACGCCGACCACTTGGCATAAGCCCGGGTTCGGTCGGAGTGGATGCGCCCGGACAGCCAGACGTAGAGGGCGTAGGAGGCGTAGGTTTCCATGCCGATCGGCAGCGTGATGGCGGTATTGACGCTGAATCCGTCCGCGATTCCGGGTAGTGGGTGGACGGGTCCGAATCCGGTGAGTTCTCCGAGTCCGACCCAGCCGGACCAGATCGCGACGAACGCCGGAAGCGCGAGCAGCAGCACCGGCCAGGTACGAGGCGGTTTCACAGGCGTCGAAGCGCTGGCATGCGCGTGCGGCGCGTCGGTGGCGTTGGGGGTGTGCAGGGTGGTGGTCATGCGACACCCCACGGTGTGATGACGGGTGTGTTCGGGTCGGTGAGATCGGTGTAGTCGACCACCGCGACGGTCAGCGCCTGGCCGTGGTCGGGGAGTTCGGCGAGCGCGGTGCGCACGATGTCGGCGGGTGTGGCGCCGTGGGCTACCCATAGCAGCCCGCCGCAGCTGTCCTCACGCACGCGTGTGGTGAGACGGCGCAGCGTATCGGTGAGTTTGGCGGGTGTGAGGCGGTAGGCGGCGGTATCGACCTTGACCGCGACAAAGGTGTCGGGGGTGTTCCATTGGCCGTCGTAGAGGTAGCGGCCGGGGTGGGCGTTGTCGATGCACAGGTCGTGGTCGGTGCGCCACGCGTCGTGGTCGCGGGCACCGAGCGCGATGCGGGTGTGCACGACCGCGCGGGCACGGATCGACCACAAGAGGGAAGGTCGCCAGGTCGAGCCGGAGCGGCCGAGGTACCAGCGGACCCCGAGGGAGGTGGGCAGGATCCACTTCGCGCCGGCGCCGATCTCGCGCAGGGGATGCACCAGGCCGAGGGCGAGGAGTTCGGCGGCGACTTCGTAGGAGTGGCTGCGGTTGGTGCCCAGGAACAGTGCGAGGGTGTCGACCTGCATACCGCGGTGGGGGACGATCCCGCCCAGGGCGCGTGCCTGGCGTCGGGTGTCGACGCTGCCGGGGATTCTGTCGTCGGTGGTGGTCATGGCATTTCCTTCGGGGTTGTGGCCGTGAGGCCGGTGAGGCTGGGGATGGTTTTCGCGGCACGGGCGCGGGTCCGGTTGGTGAGGAACCGGCTCCATTCGGTGTCGAAATCGTGTAGGGCGAAGTGCATGTCGAGGGCGGCCAGGTTGGGTGGGAGTCGGTCGACTGCGGCCATGACGGTTCGTTCGACGTCGTGGCCCTGGGAGAGGTAGAGCAGCCCGATCATGGGTTCGGGTTCGGCATCGCGAGCGGCGTAGATCGCACCGCGCAGGGCTTTGTCCATGTGCGACTTGGTCTTTTGGGTGCGTTCGACCTCGACCGCCCACCACCCGTAGGTGCCGGACACGCGGCCGAGGAACCGGCCGTCATGGATGTGGCCGAGGGTTTCGTTACGGCTGCGGGAACGTCGGCGTTCCATCTCGGCGTCATGGCGTAGTCGGCGTTCGGAGACCCAGTGGTGCGGGTCGGTGGCGCCGAGCATGATGCGGGCTTGGGCAACCGCGCGATAGTGTTCGTAGTCCTTGTCCGGTGGCCGCCACACGGTGTGGGGCCGCCATCCGAGGTAGGACGCCGCGGTTTCCCCGGTCGGTACCACCCACTTCGCACCTGCGGCGACCTTGACCGGTTTCGACACCATCCGATCGGCGTGGAGCTGGTTGATCAGCGCGTAGACGTGGGATTGATCCATGTTGAGGTACCAGGCCAACACGTCGATCTGCATGGCGTACATGTCGACCAAGCCCGCGATCGCGGTAGTGCTGCGCGCCGTCCACAACGACGAGGCACCCGACTTATCGGCGAACAGCCGTTGCACCGTCGACTTGGGCAACCCGATCTGCCCGGCGATTTCCCGCACCGTATGACCGGATTCGTGCAGGGCAGTGGCTTCGCCCAGCACGGTTTCGACCGTGCGCGCTTTGATACGCAACTGCCGCGCGATCTGTTGGTAGGTGGCGCCGAGGTCGCGCAGCTGCCGGATGCGCTGATCGCGTTCGGCCAGCGCCTCACCGCCGCCAGTGTGAACCCTCTTCTTGTGGTTCATCAGGAGTCAACCCCCTCTCTATTGGGAAGCGTGGAAAACGTTGCACTGCAAGAAGACCGGGCACCCATGTCTCACCGCGACATCGCGAAGGAGTCGTCTTGTACGTCTTTGTCTCGCGTTGTTGCATGGATGTCTCGCCTGAGTCCCGCTGCGGCCGTGGCTGTAACGAAACCGGGCCACGGCCGCACGGGCTCAGCGGCTGCGCTCGACGCCGCGACCGCGGCTGTAGGAGCGGTAGTGCTCGGGGTGGATATCGGCTTCTTTGAGCGGGGAGTGTGCGTCGACCCAGGACATCAAGGCCCGCATCCGCGCGGCCTTCTCGTCTTGGCCGCCGTCCTCGGTCGGGCGGGGTATGGCCGGTGGTTTGGTCAGGGCGTTGATACGGTTCGCGCTGGGCTGCCGTCTGGCGGTGCGTCGCGGGCCGGTCGCGAAGAGTTCTTCGACCGTGACCGCGGGAAACATCGCTTCCAGCACTCGGCAATGTCCTGGGTAGGGAAGGTCTTTCACGTCCCCGGACAGCCACCGGTAGAACTGGGCCTTTTTCGGCGCCCGCCCGACCATGTCGGGTTCGTGCTCGGCCGCGACCTTCTCGTACTCGCGGGTGAACACACTGTGTGTCTGCATATGCCGTGCCCGCAGCATCGCTTTCAACACCGTGCCGTCACCGAGACGCCGGGTCATCGCGACCGCTCCACACCACGACCGCGGCTGTAGGAGCGGTACCGGCCGGGTTCCTGCTCCGGGTGGATGTCGGCTTCTTTGATCGGCGCGGTCGAAGCCGCGTAATCAGCCAACGCCCGCGTACGAGCCGCGGCGCGTTCGCGGCGGTCGGTTGTGGTGTGGGCGGTGGGAAGGCCCAGACTGGCACGTTGTTCGTCAGCGCGGATGCGAATCTGCTGTTCTGCCCACCGATCCCACACACCGACCGGGTCGTTTCCGGTCAACCGCTCGTGCAGTGCCCGGGCGGGTTCCGGCCACAGTTCGACTTCGGGAACCTGGACCAGCTGCGCGACCTCGGCCCGGTGCCGCGCGTGGGGCAGACGGCCTTTCACGATCCATCGCTCGACGCTTTTCGGGTTGAGGTTCAGCTGTTCGGCTAACCGGTCCGGGGTCAGATCCGCGCGGTAGATCGCGTCTCGTAACACCTCGTTGGAGTCCGGGGAGCGGTGGCGTTCACGGCGAGTCTGGTTGGGCCACAATTGTTCCACGTCGACTCCGACGGCTTTGCCGACCGCGTGCCGGTGGACCGGGTACGGCGGACGCCCGGTGCTGATCCACCGTTCGACCGTTTTCGGGTCGACCCCGACCGTCTTGGCCAGTTCGGCCGGACCCATCCCGGCCTCGGTCATCGCCTGCCACAACCGATGATTGGCCCGGGACTGCCCACCCGGGGTAGAGGCGGCGCTCATCGCGACCGCTCCACACCACGACCGCGGCTGTGCGAGCGGTTCCGGTCGGGTTTCTGGCCCGGGTGGATGTCGCGTTCCTTGATCGGGGAGTGCGCGTCGACCCAGGACATCAACCCACGCATCCGTTCTTGCCGGGCGCGTTCCAGCTCCGGGGTTTCCTGGCGGGCTTGCGTGGTCTCGCGATCTCGCCGCGCCTGGAGTTCGTCGAGATCCTGACTCGCCGCGAGGTGCAGCGCGTCGGCGTGACGCCGAGCCCGGACACGTTCGTCGCGGTCGGGGTGATCGGTGTGCCATTTCTGTTCGACGGCATCGATCGCGGCCTGTGACCTGGGGCGGGCGGGTATCGACCACCATGCCGACTTCTCGAACGCGGTATTCGCTCCGAGCCCGTGCCAGCGAGGAGCCTGGTCGGATCGTTCTACACTGGACATGCTTCAGCGACCTCTCATCCTGAAGTGAATGAGCCGGGACGGGTAGCCGCCCATCCCCGACTCGCTTGGCTCCCCGACAGTTAGCGCTGTCGGGGAGTTTCTGTCTGAATCCCTTCAGTCGGGTTCACAACCACGTTGTTCAAGCCGACCAACACGACTGTACATACACAGCTGTGCATGCACAAGACTTGTACATGCACAGACGGGTTCTGTGTATGTATAGCTGTGTATGTCTAAAATGGTTGTCATTAAGGTTTGGTCGTGAGCCGAAAGGACGCCTCAGATGGCAGAGCCCGCCTACGTGTCGATCGCCGCGAACTACGCACGCGAGATTCGGAGTGGAGCGCTACCGGCGGGGACTCAGTTGCGGAGCCTCACTGAGATGATGGACCGGCACGGCGTATCGAAAATCGTGGTTATTGAGGCGATACGTCTACTCGAGCGACAGGGCTTGGTGCGTTCGGTTCCTCGCCGCGGAACGTTCGTCACTGATCACCCGAACCTCGTGAGGGTCGCTCCAGAGCGTCAGATGGAGGACCCGGAGGATACTTTCGGGCACGAATCTACGAGCGCCGTCGAGGTCGATCGTGTGACCGCGCACCTTCCGGCCACGGAAGTGCTTGCCGAACAGTTCGACGTCGAGCCAGGCATCGAGTTGCTGCATACGGTGACCCGAGCAACTGAAGGCGGTAGGCCGATATCGATTTCAGATACCTATCAGCAGCTCGGAGCGCCAGACATTTCCCATGCGGCAGTACTTGAGGAGACAGTCGCCGACCGAATTCCGGCTGATGTCCATGCGCAATGGCTCGGCGCAGCGCCAGGGGATTTGGTCAAGACGGTTCGTCAGCGGTATATCGACGCGGAGGACCAGTTGCTGATGCTGTCGGAGATCTCCTATCCCCGTGATCGCTACGACGCCTTTGTCTTTCGGATGCAGCTGAGCGACGGCGCGAAACCCTCGGGCGCCGAGTAGTCGGTCACTGTCGCACCCAGCCTTGCGCCACGTCCGTCAGGTTCCACCAGGAGACATACTGTGTGTCTTCGGAATCGAGATGCCAACTCGAGTCCAGGGCGTCGAAGAATGCATCATCCCCGGTCTTTCCGCCTTTGGGCTCGCCGATGAAAATCACCCGCTGACCTCCTGCGCGCTCGTACTGCGCGAGCGCTTCCGAGGCCATTGTGTTGCCCCATCCAGGCGGCCAGCACAGGAAGAGGACGTGATCGGCATTGCTGGCTATGCGTTCGTTGAACGCTGTGAGGTCGTGGACCTCGTACCAGACATCGCGCTGACCTGAAACGCCGGGGAAGGAGACATTGTCGACTTGGTTCGGCGGCTCGGAGTCGTAGGCGTCGACAACGATTCCGGCCGAGTGCAGCTGCGCGGCCCAATAGCCGCGGCCCGCTCCAAGCTCTACTAAGGGCTGGTCGCCGCAGAAGTCGGCGATCCAAGCGACAGTCGCAGGTGACGGAATGGCATACGCGTACGCGCTTTGAAGGATGGTCTGGGCGTAGCCAAGTCGCGCACTGCCCTTCTCTCGGCCGCCGTCCACCAGGCGCCGCCCGTTACGGACCGACACCGAGGGGCCGACGATATCCCAGTACGGATTGCGGCTCTCGTCTTCGCCACCGGTCATGAAGTTGACGAACCGCAGATCGAACGCGGCGTCGGCTCGATCGTCGCCCGTACCGGGCAGCATCGGTGTCGTGTCGAGGTAGTCAACCACCTTCGGGAAGTCCGACCGCAGACGGGCTTCATCGTTGAGTAGCGCCGTGAGCTGGTCCCGGCGTTCGTCAGTTAGCGCTAGCTCAGTCATGCACTCGATTGTTCCTTGCCTCAGCCTGTTCCACGATCCGTTGATGAAATCCGTTGTCGGGAACAGGGCTCTGTTGCTCGAGCCTGACCCGCGAATGTCCCGAAGTTGGTCCGAAGATGTCCCGAAAACGAGATTCTCCAAAAAATTTCGGGACAGTCTTCCGGATATCGCTTTGACCTGCGCCTTCGGCGCAGCGCCTGCCCCCGTCCGCTCGCTAATTCTCTAACGCTTCGCTGATGTTAGAGAATT
>NZ_JBEXFQ010000054.1:0-30374 GCF_040606855.1 Nocardia sp. NPDC005366 | reverse complement strand
ATGGACCGTCCAACACCCTGTACTCAAAACACACCACTCTCCTGAAATCGGCTCGTCGAACCACAACAGGAAAGCGGGTAGAGAACGATATCGGTGGACAGGATCACCAGCCCACCGGCCTCGCAGTCGGTGGTCGTGAGGTCGGTCGAGGGGGCGGGGGTCGACATCGGGTGTGCTCCTTCATCGAGGTGTGAGGTGTCGTGCTGGGCGGGCGGCCGTTGCCTGTCGCAGGGGGTGGTGAGGGTGACGGTCAGTGCAGGTGTGCCGGGAACCCTGTAGCGGATCACCGCGGCTTGACCTGGGTTGCGATCGGGTGCGGCCGGGGGATCGGGGGTGCGCCGTGGGCGCGCCGCCGCGGCTGGCGCCGATCACCGGTGAGTAGGCCGGTGACGAGGTGGTCGTAGGCGCGGCTGGTCTGCACGAATGTGGGGGCGTGGGGGCATTCGCCGACCTCGTGCGGCCAGCGGTCGAGCAGCACGCTCAGCACGGTGATCACAGCGATCAGCTCGCCGAATGTGTGTTCCTTTTCGTCGTCTTCGAGGACGTTCGCCGTCTCGGGCCGGTTGCCCAACGCCCAGGTGAGTTCGTCATCGATGTGATGCGCGATCCGCCCGGCTACTTCGTCGACATCGCGGGGCTGGTCGGATTCGAGCCACTCGCAGATCGCGGTCGCGTCCATCTCGGCGAGGTAGTCCTGCCACAACGCGTGGAACGCCATGACGGCGTGTTCGAGCGCGGTGGCCGGGGTGTCGCGGGCCTCCCAAAGCATCAGCAGGCGTTCCATGTTCGGCAGCGAGGGTCGGTCTCGTGCCGGAGTGGTTCCGGACATAGAGGTAGTGCTCCTTTCATCAGGGGGTTCACAGATCGGCCCGTCTGGGCGGGCCGCAACGAATCGCCGCGCAGTCCGGGGAAGCGGACAGCGACCGGAGGCGGTCAGGGTTCGGTCGAGGTCACCGGTAACCGGCGCACACCGGCGATCAACTCCTCGGCCAGGTCCTCATAGCCGTGGGCCAATTCATCGACGTTGGCGGCGGCATCAGCGAACACCTCGTCCGACCCGCCCGCGATCACCGTGTAGGTGTAGGAGGTCAACTGCGCGATCCGGTCGATGACCTGGCCCATCGTCTGGGTATGCACCCGCGCCGAGGACATCGGCCGTGGAATGCTGATCGAGACCCAGGTATCAACGGACTCCATCAACCGCACCCGATGCGCATCGATCACCGCCAAACCGGAATGCGGTGTCCGCTCCCGCGTCTGGTGCAATACGGCGAGTTCGGCCGCAGCACTGAGCACGGGGTGGTCGACCGCCTGGGGGAATCCCCGGCACGCCGCCAGCAGCGCGTCCTTACCGGGCAACGCCGCGCTCATCACGCGCCGTCCCCGAGGGCGGGCAGCCGCAACGACCGCTGCGACAGGCTCGTGTTCAGGTCGGTGTAGCCATCGACCAACTCAGCCAGCCGATACCACGCCGCGTGCACCTGCGGGTCCGCGACGTTGTCCACAGTCATCAACAGGCGATAGGCGTACACCTGTGTACGGGCCAGCCGGTCGATCACCGCGCCCACGGTCTCGGTGTGCAACCGCGCGTCCGGATGCGGCACTGGTAGATGCTCAGCGACCCACGTGTCGATCGCCAGCACCAATTCGCCTCTGCCGCAACAGCACCGAGGGGCACGCGCGGATGAGCCGCGCTGGTACAGCCGCCCGAGTCCGGCCGCGATACGGGTCACCCGATGCGCGGCGACATGGTGCCCGCGGATCGCGGAGCACAGGTACTCGGCCGAGGGCAGTATCAGCCGCCCCACCTCATCGGGAGTAACACCCATAGCTACGCCCCCGCCGTCTGCGTGCGCAGGTCTTCGAGATGGTCTCGGACCGTGGCGATCACGGTCGTGCGGTACGGCAACGACTCGGCGTCGACCGGTGGCGTAATCCAGTACCAGCCGACGCGGTTGTCCGACATCGGCAGCCAGATCCGCTGCCCCGCGACCAACACCCGCACACCGTGGGCCTCCAGAGCTGAAAGCGTCGGCTCTGCGAAGCCGCGACCCCACGACGGACCCACGACGAACACCCACTCACGGCCGGGGCGGGCATAGGACAGGATCGGCGCCGACCGACAGCGAGAGTCAGCCAGCAGACGGTCCCGGATACCAGGCCCCGACTCCGGCGGGATCACCACCGCACCCAGCTTCGGTGACGCCACCAGCGAGACCCGGTCCAAGGCGCACGACACCGTCAGGAACCCCAGCCGTCGGTAAACCTCGGCGATATCCCGCGTACCGTGGCACCGCGCGAACATCACCGCACCGCCGCTTCCGTGCGCTCGGACTCGGCCAGCGCCGCCAGATACCCCTCCATGTCGGCCAGCTCCAGCACCGCCGCCGTGTGACCGCGTTCCGCCCCGGCCGCGAACGCCTGAATAGCCGCCGCGAACGTGGTGGCCTGCTCGGCGTTCACAGCGCTTGCCCCAACCGCACGCGGACTTGCGCGGCGTCCCCGAGGGACCACAGCCGTTCACCGGCGCTGTCCATCGTGGCCAGCCCGACCAGCTCCAGGACCGTCAAACCCAGCAGCGCCGCGTAGCCCCGCAGCGCCTCTAACTCCTCTGCGACCCGTATTGCGGCGCGCATTTGCTCCTGAGTGAGCGTTCGACCAGGCAGGAAGCTCACCACCCACCGTTCGTCACCTACGCTGCGAACGTAATGGGCGGTCTTTTCATTCGTTGTCAACAACTTGGCACTGGTCTTCGGCATAGTTTCACCCAGATCGAATAGGAGTCAGACGGGCCAGCCCTCCAGTCGAGATCTGCGCGCACCTGCTTCTGAGTGAGTCGGGCAAGCGCTAGTCCCGTAGACCACTGGTTCGTTGCTTCGGCGGTCGATCTCAGCGGCGGTCCGAGTCGACTGCTCCGACCCGACACTGTGACGAGGTCGGTGAACTGGTTCGTCTCCTACAACACCTTCTGGTGCAGACGGGAAGTACCGGCCATAGCACCGCCGAAGCGCAGCCAGGGCCTTGCGGGTCTGGTATTGGCGCGATGTGGGTGGCAGTGTCACCGGTAGTGCTGATCCGGACACATTCCGAGGATGTGGGGGCCTGTGGGCATGAGTAGCAATCGACGTTATCCACCGAACAAGCGATTGACGTGGCAGCGACTCCAAAAAGGCTGGAGTCGTGAGGAATTGGTGCGTCAGATCTCTTTAAGCATGAGGGCGCATGGTGAGACCGACACCGGACTCACTGCGGACACTGCCCGACGTTGGGAGTCCGGTGAACGATGGCCCGAACCACGCTTCCGCAAGCACCTCGTTCTCGTGCTCGGTTTTCCTGCTGCGGACCTCGGACTGCTCACACCCGATGAACTGGCGATGCGGCCGGACGAACCTGACCGGTCAGAACCTGAGATGATCAACGAACTGAGGAGGTTGATGATGGCCAACGAGGACGCTGGCTTCGGTCGAAAGCAATTCCTGCTTGCCATGGTCGCGGCCGGAATGTCGCCGGTTGCCGCGTCGGCGACTGTCGGTGAAGTCGAAGCGGCCTGGCAGGTACCGGGCAAGGCGCGCGACCCGCAGGCAGTAGCTG
The DNA here is from genome assembly GCF_040606855.1 of Nocardia sp. NPDC005366. Lineage (NCBI taxonomy): Bacteria > Bacillati > Actinomycetota > Actinomycetes > Mycobacteriales > Nocardiaceae > Nocardia > Nocardia sp. NPDC005366. Next base: position 26,783 of record NZ_JBEXFQ010000054.1, on the reverse strand, counting down.
CCTACCGCACAATCACGACCACCCAGCGGGCAATGTACTGGACGAGCGAACCGTCCGTCCTGCTGGACGCCGTCCTCGGTCACCTCCGACTCGGTTCCCAACTGCTCAGCGCTTCCCCGGAGTCACTGCACGGGGGCGGAGAACTAGCAGGCGCAGTCGCCGAAACCGCTTTGCTATCGGCGCGATTGGCCTTCTTCGACCTCGGCCACACCGCACTGGCAGAACGCTGCTTCAGCTACGCCGAATCAGCCGTCACGCAATGCGGGGACCACGCTCTCGCGGCGATGATCACCGCCCACCGCGCGTTCCTTCCTGGATTCGCGGGCAACGCCGTCGCGGCGGAGCAGCTGCTCGACGTCGCTCATGCTCACTCTCGATACGACAGCGGCCCGCTACTGCGCGCCTGGCTACACAGCGTCACAGCCGAGATCCACGCCCGAACCGGACAACCCGCCTCAGCGCGAGACCGAATCCGGCAGGCCGAAGACGCCCTCGGGACCAGCGGTGTCGACTCCGAACGGCTGGACTTCTTCGATGAAGCACGCCTCGCCGGTTTCGCGGGCAACACCGCCCTTCTCGCCGGACAGAATGATTCTGCGGCGCAATGGCTCGAGAAAGCCCTCCAGGGGCTCGATCTCAAAGCCCACAAGCAGCGCAGCGTGCTGATGTTCGACCTGGCGGCGGCCTACGCTGCTTCCGACGCTGACCACGCTGGAGCCATCGCGCAACTCGCTTGCGCGGAATTGGAGGGCAACTTCTACCGAACCGCGTACGAACGCATACCGGCCGTTCAGCGGGCTCTCAATGGAACACGCGCTGGCGCGGACCTCGCCCAGCGGTCGATGGAACTCGGGCCGCCGACCAACAACTCCTGATCAGCTCCGCTCCTGGTTATACCGACGAACGAGGTCAGGCAGTTCCTTCAGGCTATCTAGGCGGAACAGGCTCTCGCGCTCGATATCGACGCCGAGGATCTTGTGCGCGGTCTCATCGCGGAGAATGTGCCCCCACGGGCCTCGGCGGATCACCGCGGCCTGGATGCCCAACTCGATTGCCGGGCGGAGGTCGTTGTCTACTCGATCTCCCACGTACAGAATCCGGCTAGCAGGAACGCTTGCTTCATCGATGAGGCGCTCGAAAAACGCCGAGGACGGCTTGCTGGCACCCCAACTGTCGGAGGTGCCCAGGACATCGTGCGGCAAGTCCAGATCGCGGAGGATACCTTCGGCCCGAGTGGTCTGATTGCCCGCGATTCCGACCTTCAGCCCCTGTTCACGAAGCGCCGACAAGCACGGGCGAACATCGGGGTACAGGTCATCCTCGCTGAACCACTCGGGTTGTCCTGCCTGAGCGCGGCGCTCGCGTTCGATGGTGAGGTCGAAGCCTGGGCGGAAGATCTGGAAGGTATCTCGATAGTCCCCGCCCTGAGCGATGACAGAGCCGAACGCTGCCGAGAAGGTATGTCGAGGAACGCCCAACCAGTCTGCCCACGTGCCGTATTCCCTGGTCTCGTCTACCAGCACCTCACCGACATCGAAAAACACCGCGTCAATCGTCATGCGAGCCAGACTATGCGCTGACCTCGTGTGACTCAGTGTCGGCACGGTATGGCTGTCGTGTGGCTGCTACCTTCCCCTGCGCCTCTTTGGTGAAGTCGAATATGGGTCTTGTCCGCTCCAGCAAGCGGCTTCCCGGTCCGATGCGGTGCATAGCGCAGTCGTGTAGGCGTTGCACACCATCTCGTTGGCGGACAGGACAGCACTGCTTCGGATCAAGCCGGAGCGGTGTTGCTTCGCTTGGAGGACGCTGAGATGCGCAATTCTCGAGGCCCGGCCAGTTCCATCCTCATTAGGGAGTTCACGATGGGCCGTAGTTTCTTACCTGCTCTCCGCGTCGACAACCGGGTGGAGGTCCACGAAGCAATCGCGCAAATGCTTGTCGCACAGCGAGAAACGCTTCCGCCGCCACATCTCGAGGGCGGTCTCTTGCGGCGCGATGTCGTGCAAGCCTATTCAAATCTCGACATCCCAGGCGTCGGCGAACTGCGCAGAGCTGCAACGCAATTCCTGACCGATGTCGACAGTAATGGATTCCTGGTGATCAGGGCGCGTGCCCTGCTGGATGTGACCGAGGATGAGGACACTGCCACCGATCTGCTCACCGTACTGCTGACACACATCGGCACACCGCTTCGTGTTTTCGACAAGTGGCCGCTGTGGAAACCCATCACCTCGCGCCTCGACGTCGATCCGATGCGGGCGTTCGGCGTCGGATACAACCCGATGCACCTGGACCTGGTCAATGCCACCGAACCACCCGACATCAGCGGTCTGTTCTGCATCCAGCCCGACCCCTTCGGCGAGGGCTACAGCCTGGTCTCCAACGTCCGGCACGCCCTGGCCGATCTGGACGACGCGGACCGAAAACACCTCGCAAAACCGGTGTTCCGCGACGGAGTCTTCTTCGACGTCTCCGGGATCGGCGCCGAATACGACCCGTTCCCCATCGTCGACGGCCTGCCTCCCAGTGAAGGGTATATCCGGTTCACCGCGAAGATGCTCGGCGAACGCGACCCCGACGATCCCGCCACCCTCGCCGCCCTACGGTTGGGCCACCGACTGACCGCGCGCCAGCAACGATTCCGCCTCGAGCGCGGCGACCTGCTCCTGATCAACCAACACCTGGCCTGCCACGGTCGCGAACCGTTGGGGCCGGGCCAGGAAACCATCCCCGAATCCCAGCGTCGAGTTCTGCGCCAGATCTTCATCCGCAACCAGCAGCAGACCACCGTGAGCAGGTGACCCGAACCATGAACGCGGTCCCGATCCCCCTGACCACCACATCACCCCGCGAACTACCGACGATGCCGTTGCGGGTATGGCTGGTCGACCTGACCTACACCCAGCAAGGCGTGTCCTCCGAGACGATCCCTCAAGCCGTCGCGGGGCTCGCCACCTACGCCACGACCCTGATGCAATTCCAACACCCCGTTCGGATCTTCAAATACCCCGAGCGCCTCGCCGCCGCACTGGCCGCCGAGGGCGCGCCCGAGGTCATCGGCTTCTCCAACTACGTGTGGAACTCCAACCTCGCACGCGCTTTCGCCGCCCGCATCAAGCAGAGCTTCCCCGACACCGTCACCGTTTTCGGTGGTCCGCACTATCCCACCGTCCCCGCTGAACAAGAACAGTTCTTGCGCGACCAGCTCGGGGGGGCCGTCGACTTCTACGTCGACCGCGAAGGCGAGCAAGCCTTCGCCGATCTCCTGCTCACCCTGGCCGAACACGGCCGCGCCCACACCCACGGCCGAGTAGCCGGTGTCCACTCCGTCGAACCCCACGGCCGGGCTCACCTGCCCGCGCCCGGCCCCCGCCTGGCCGCCCTGCACGCCGTTCCCTCGCCCTACCTTGCCGGAATGCTCGATGAGTTCATCGACGGACAACTGATTCCCACGATCCAAACCAACCGCGGCTGCCCGTTCTCGTGCACCTTCTGCGTCGAAGGAACCCGCTACCACCAAAAAGTCGCGAAAAAACCGGCCGACCGCGTTACCTCCGAACTGCGCTACATCGCCGAACGTGTGGTGCCATTGCTCGCTGATGGGCGCGGACGCAACGAACTGCTGATCACCGACAGCAACTTCGGCATGTATCCCGAGGATCGACAGGTCTGCGAAGCCATCGCCTCCTGCCAAGCCGAATTCGGCTGGCCCCGCTACATCAGCGTCACCACCGGAAAGAACCGACGCGAACGTGTCCTCGACGCGGTCAGCCTGGTCAACGGCGCAATGCCGCTGTCCGGTGCGGTGCAATCACTGGACCCCGAGGTCTTGGCCAACGTCAAACGCGCCAACATTGACACCCAAGCACTCATCGACGTGGCCCTCGCCGCTGCCGCACGAGACACCGGCGCCTACAGCGAAGTAATCCTCGGTCTGCCTGGCGACAGCAAGAACGCGCACTTCGCGTCACTACGGGGACTGCTCGACGGCGGCTTCGAGCGCCTCAACATGTTCCAACTCACACTCTTGCCCGGCTCGGACCTGTGGAGCCGGACATCGCGCGCCCAGCACCGGATGACCACCCGATTCCGCGTCATGCCACGCTGCGCCGGTCGCTACGACGTGCTCGGCGGCATCGTTAGCGCAGCCGAGATCGATGAGGTCTGCGTGGCGCTGCCGACGATGTCCTTCACCGACTACCGGCACTGCCGTCTGATGAACCTGCTCGTCGGCGTCTTCTACAACGGAGGCGCCTTCTCCGCATTGGTCCAGGGCCTGCGCGCCTGTGGAGTCCCGGTATTCGACTGGCTCACCGCCATCTATGATCACGTCCTGTCCGATATCGACCGGCCCGACGCCAATGTGTTCACTACTCTGAGCGCGGCGTTCCTCGCCGACACCGACCGCCAACTCTGGACCGACCGCAGCGAGCTTGAGCACCACGCCCTGACACATCTCGACCGCTACCTGTCCGGCGCTGAAGGGGTCAACCTGCTCTATACCTACCGCGCGCAAGCCTTCAGTGAAACCTTCGAGCAAGCCTGTCAACTCGCGCGCACCGCCTGGACCACGGTGACCGCGACCATCGGGGAGCCTCTGGCGGCGGAATTCGCTACGGAGGCAACCGAATACCACCGGCTCCGGATGGTAGATGTCTTCACCGCACGCGCCGCTGCCGCTCACACACAGCCCGCACGCTTCGACCTCGAGTCCCTGATAACCGCCCCGGTACCCGACCGACTGGGCACGTACCTGCTGCCCGTCCGCGACACCCGCCGCTTCACGCTCAGCGACGACCAGATCCGCACTGTCGAGGGCTACTTGTCGAAATTCGGTGCCGACCCGCGCGGGGCCGGACGTATGTTGACCAAACTGCGAATGACCGATTTGCTGCGAAGGCCCCGCCTCACCGGTTCCGGGCTCGAAACCGGCATAGTGGGCGAGAACTCATCGACATCAGCTCATTCCGACACCTGATCCAGGAGCGCCGTGGACCCCACCCCTCCCGACCGTCCCTCGATACTTCGCCGACTGGCCGCACACGGCCCGGTCACCGTGATCGTCGCCGGGGGCGGCACGGGCGGGCACACCTATCCCGCCGTATCCGCTGTCCGCGCGCTACGCGCCCTCGCCCGCGAAGCCGACACTGATATCGAGACCCTGTGGGTCGGCACCCCCGATTCGCTGGAACAACGCGTCGCCAACGAACACGGGATCGAATTCGCGCCGGTGCGCGCGGGTAAGCTGCGTCGCGACCGCAACCCGCTCAAGATGCTCAACACAGCGAACCTGCGCGACGCGTTCCGGGTGCCGCTGTCGGTGCTCACCGCCCGCACACTGGTCACTGCACGACGCCCTGATGCCGTCCTCACGACCGGGGGATACGTCTCGGCACCGATCGGCTTGGCCGCGCGGCTGCGTCGCCGCCGGGTGCCGCTGGTCATCCACGAGCAGACCACCGGCCTCGGCGCGGCCAACGCGCTGCTGGCTCGTGTGTCGGACCGGATCGCGTTGAGTTCCCAAGCATCGGTCGATGTCGTGCCCGCTAACCTGCGGCCCCGCACCGTGGTCACAGGAAATCCCGTCCGTCCAGAACTCGCCTACGGCGACTCGCAAGCAGCGATCAAAGCCCTCGAATGGTCCGGCTACGACCCGAGTCTCCCCACCGTCTACGTCACCGGCGGCGCACAAGGCGCGCGCCAGATCAATGACCTCATCGCCGCCCTACTACCCGACCTGCTGCACCTGGCAAACGTCATCCACCAGTGCGGCCGCAACTCCTACGCCGAAGTCAGCCGCCACGCGGCCACACTGCCCGAATCAGTTGCAGCCCGCTACCAGATTCGCGAATTCATCGGCACCGAGCTTCCCGACGTCCTCGCCCTCGCCGACGTCGTCGTATCACGCTCCGGTGCTGGGACTCTCGCGGAATTGACTACGCTCGGCAAGCCTTCGGTGCTAATCCCCTACCCCCACTCTGTCGGTGGCGAACAACTCCGCAACGCCACCTACCTCGCCGAGCACGACGCTGCCCGCTCGATCGGCATCACGCCGACCGCTGAGGACTTGCGCGACCACCTGTTCCCGCTGCTGGCCTCATCCACTGAACGAGAGACCATGTCGGGCAACGCCCGAGCGATGGGACATCCCGAAGCCGCCGAACACCTCGCGCTGACCATCCTCGACCTCGCGCTACCGTGACCAGACCTCCCACGGTGGTCTCACAGACGGGGCTCTTGCGCAGTCGGATTGTGGACAGCTAGCGTCGGTTTCGCGCCAGTAGTGTGCCTTCACCCCCCACCGCCATACCGGCGCATGACAGAACCCCCGAGCGTCCTACCCCCTCCAGGACGCCGGGGGTTCCGTCGTTTCCTAATCCTTTTCTCTACTCCTGTTTCGGAGGTTCGTCATGAGTTACGGTGCCGCCCTGCCTATCTGGCTCGAAGTCTTGACCTTCGTGGTCGAGCTGGTCAACTCGATCATCGGAGGCGCGCCTCTGTGACCTTGCCTGGCAGCCGCATTCGCACTGGCAGGGCACCCGCTCGCGGTGTATCCAGCTCTGTGTCTTGTAGGTGCCGGTGCACTCGTCGTGCCGGTCCAGCAGGCACAACATGCTGATATCGGCCGGGTGCTGCTCGGCGACGACATCGATGGCGATACCGCCGATATCGACACCTTTATCGAGGAAGTACGACATCTGCCAACCATCCCGCAGGACCTGCTTGATACCGAGCAGGCTGTAGGTGGCCCAGACCGGCTCCGCCCCTCGTTCGAGGTAGGCATCCAGGTAGGCGTCCTCGGGGAACTCCAACGGGGTCTCGCTGACACCGAGTCCGCCAACGCCCGAGAACTGCTCTGTGCGTATCAGTTCCACCAGACCCAGTCCCGGCCACATCGGCAGGACCGCCGGGTTCGGCGGATACCAGCGCATCTCGGTGATCGCGGTGATCAACGCAGGTCGGAACTGGTCGGGTTCGCTGTAGCGGCGCGACAGTGTCGTCCAGTACCGCCACCCGCCCGGGATCCGGTCGCGTCGCCAGGTGCCCTCGGGCAACGGTTCGTCGGCGGCGCTCATGCCCTGCTCCAAACCGACACCACGTGCGCGGCCTCCGACGCTCCGGGGCGGGTGTCGAACCAGTGGACGTCACCGCCAGCCGGGTCGATGAAATACGCCCACCCGATCAGCGGATGCTGGCGTGCATCGGTGAGGGTGTAGCCGTTCATGGCTGGTCCGATCGTGTAGCTGAACCCGTAGCCCTCCACCACCCTGCCTTTGTGGAAGGGCAGACCGAGGTTGGTTTCGGCGTCGCCCTCATCGAGTTCGGGCCACAGATACGTCCACCCGTAGTGACGGCTGGTCAGGGTGTTCAAGGTGGTCTCGATACCGTCGCGGGCCATGATCAGCCCGAGGCGTTCGAGCATCTGGTCCGGTGTTCCGTCGACGTGGACATACACCCCGGTGGCCGATACGCCGCCGAGTCTGCCCACGATGCAGGGATCACTCATCGTGTTGTCTCCCGTAGAAATGGTGTGAACAAAGGGAGCCGCGTCCCGGCCTGGGGCTAAGCAGGCCGGGACGCGGCGAGGGGAACCCGCCCCGGAGGGCGGGTCATGAAGCGGTGGTGGTGCCCGGCCCTGGCTAAGGAGGTCGGGTTCCACCACCGCTGTCGGTCACTGGGCGCTGGTGGTACGCACCCAGTCCGCGGGGCTGGCGGCAACGAGACGGGCCAGTTCGCCCGCGGACTCGGGATGCAATGCGCCACCCTGAATTCGCTGCCAGCCGGTCGTCTTGGTTCCGGCCAGCCAGCCTTCGGGGCGGCGTTCCCAGATCGCGGTCACGTCGTGTTTGTTGATCGCGGTGTGCCCGTTGCGGTCGACCGGCGTGCCCATGACGATCACGCGCGGGTACTCGCCCACGACGAGCTGGTGGATCTGGATGTCCCACCCGGCCACGACCAGCGCCGCCAGCAATGCCCCGAATCCGAGGTCGTCGCTGGCGATCAGGTCGCGGGCGATGTAGTCCGAGTCATCGCGCTCGCAGGAGACGACCTGCCCGCAGTTCGCGCACGACAGCTCGAAACTCACACCACACGCCGGGCCTTCGTTCTTGTCGTTCAATGCGTTGTTTCCTTCCTGGTTCTCCCGCGACCGGACGGCCGCAGGAAGTTCTGAGGGGCCGAAACCACGGTCCGGCCACCTCGCTCGAGGTGGCCGGACCGTGGATGATCAGGAACCCAATGCTTGGCGGTTTCCGCCTAGGCGGGTGTGTCCGACATCGGCGGCGTTGCCGCTGCGGGCACCTGCCGCGAAGCCCTCACCGCCGTGGCGGTGTGCGACGCCTTTGGACCTGTTGGGGAACCTGGCGTCGAACGCGGCGTCGACCCGGCTGACCAGATCACGCACCGCCACAGCGGCAGCGCCACCGGCGTCGTTGATCGCATCGGTCGCCGCCTTGAGAAGGCGTTGGTAGACCGTGGTCGAGAAGCCGTTCATGAACGAGCTGCGTTCCCGCACCACCGCCGAGTGATCGAACGGATCATCGGGGACGTACTTGCTCGTCGCCGACAGCATCTGCGGTAACAGCAGGCTGTAGAGGAAGCGGGCTTTCTCGATCTGGGCCCGGACCCCGACACAGCGCACGACACCGTCACCGCAGTCGATGTCCTTGTTGTAGAACGGGCGCATCACCGCACTGAGCAACGTCATCCGTTGTTCCCGGTAACGCAGCGGAAGATCGAAACGCACCACGACGATCTGATCGTCGCGGACCGAGGCAGCGGTGTGCTGCCCGGAAGCGCGGACTTTCATCTCGTCGAGGTTGTGCTTGGTGAGCAGTTCATAGGCTTTCGCCCGGAACGTCTCGGCCTCTTTCTCGTTGTCGGTGCCTTCCGCCTTGGCGAAAAGCCCCCGAATCCGCCGCAACATCTTCTCGGTGGATTGCGAATCCTGCTCGGATTCCATCTGTTTCCCTCTCGGTCGAGGTGGTTGAATGAAGCGAGGCCCGTCCCGAACCAGCTAAGGACTGGCTCGGTCCGGGCCTCTCACTGAGTCGGCCGCCGCCGCGTGCTACGCGACTGCGCCCTCCTCGAGCACTTCTTCCTCCACCCCTGCGGCGGCGCTGTCCTCCTCGAGCGAGGAGCCCTCGTCGCCGGGATCGGGTTCCACCGATTCCGGTTCTCCCGCCACCTGTTCCGGCTCCGATTCCGGCGCGGTCGCCGGATCGGGGGCGGGTTCGGTGGGTGCGGGGCTGCTGCCCTGGGGCAGGCCCCTGGATTCCGGGTCGACCGTGGGCTTGGGGGCCTCCGAATCGTCGGGGGCCTCGGGCTTGGGGTCGGGTTTCGGCGCGGCCGTGGCTTTCGCCGCGGTCTTGCCGCCGCCGCTGCTGCGGGTGGTCTTGCCCTTGCTCTTGGGCTCGGGCTCGGCCGTCTCGTCGATGGGCGCGAGCGCCCATTCGGCGATGTTGCGGCCGACGTATTCCACCAGCTGCTCGGCGGTCCGGTTCTGGAATCCCTGGCCGTCGGAGCGGCTGTAGCCGCACAGTTCGGCCATCTGCACCCATCCGATATCGGTGCGGTGATGCCACGTCGCGGTGATGATCTTGCGGTTGGTCAGCGTGTCGCCATTCGCGTCGACGGGGGTACCGACGAGCGTGACGGCGGGTCGGCCGTCGACGACCTTCTGAATGGTCTGCGAGCGCCAACCACACAAGAACAGAGCACCGGAAAGGTTCGCGAATCCCGAATCGTCATAGAGCAGAGGCGATCCCAGGAACGGATCGTTCTCCTCCGGAGCGACGCGGGAACCACACGAGGTGCAGAAAGGCTTCTGCGCCTTGGCTTCCGGTTCCGGCTTCGGCTCGGCCTTGGGCCTGGCCTTCGGTTCGGCCTTCTTCGGCTCGGCCGCAGGCTTGGCTTTCGACGGCGTCGCCTTGCGCGGTCCGGTGCTGCCGTTGCGGGTGGTGGTGCGAGTGGACATGAATTCTCCCAGTGAACGACTGCCGCCCAACAGATTTGGGAGGCAGGAACGGACAGACAGAATGGTTCTGTCTTGGCATGGTTCACACTGTGGAGTTCTCAAACGACATGCGGGGGCCACGCGAGCGGGTAAAACTCGGTGCGACTTCCCCCGTGAAATTGGCATAGCTCCGCTGTCACCGGAATTGCCGAAATTCACCCAGAAGACGATATGAATGTCGCCGTACCAATAGGCGGAATTGTTGGGGCGACCCTGCCGTTAGTCGAAGGCAGGTACCCAGTGGTGAATTGAAGCCTGTAAAGCACTTCCAGGACCCACATTGCCAGAGTAGGAAATGGTGTGCAAGGGGGAAACTCATAATCCCTGGAAAATGGCCCTGAATTGGGTCTGTGAGCCCCCAAATGACCCTAGGGTGGGTTGGCCTACCCCTGGCACCATTCAGGGGCTGAGAATGGCTCAGAGGCCCTGATTTGGGGGGTGGGTAAATGGTGTGAGCCTGCCACCTAGCCTGATCAGGTGTGCCCTGTTCCAAGGCAAGAGAGAAATTCACACAGCGAGGATTTCACTATGAAAACTGACAGGAAGAAATCCAAGTTCTGCCTATTACCCAGGCCGGCGCATCCGGGAGGGCGCCGGTGATCCGACTACCCGGATATCCGACCTCGGTGCAACTGCTGGACGGGATCGCCGAGACCGGGAAACCGGTGATCCTGAACTTCAGCCGCGGCAAGGACTCCATCGCGGTCTGGCTCGAGCTGGCAGACCGCGGTATCGAGGTGATCCCGATCCACAAGTCGATCGTGCCGGGCCTGAAGTTCGTACGAGAGGACCTGGACCGCTACGAGCAGCACTTCCAGCGGCGGATCATCGATCTCCCGGCGGATGCGTTCTGGCGGATGCTGTCCAACCTGGTGTTTCAGCCGCCGGAGCGGTGCGCGATCATCGAGGCCGCCGACCTGTGGGTGCCCACCCGCGAGGAATGGGACGAACTGATGCGCGAGGCGTTCGCCGCCCCCGACACCTGGATTCTCGACGGCGTGCGCGCGGCCGATTCGGCGACGCGGATGCTGGCGATCAAACGGTGGGGGCCGGTCAAACCCCGCACCCGCCGCCAATCGCCGTTGTGGGATTGGGAGACGAAGGAGGTGTGGGCGCGGATAAAACAGGCCAAGATCGAGGTCGGCCCCGACTATCCGCTGTTCAAACGATCGTTGGACGGTATCCGCTACGACTACCTCGGCAAGATCCGAACCCATTTCCCCGACGACTATCAAACGATCCTGTCGTGGTTCCCGTTGGCCGATCTCGAAATATTCCGCACGGAGGTGATGAATGCCGCTCCCTGATGACGTCCTCGCCATGCTGAAAGCGGGCAAGTCCAAAGTGAAAGCGTCCCGCCAGGACATCGCCGAAGCCTTACGCCGACAACCACACCCCGACCCCCTCGCCGAGGTTCGCGGTAATTCCACCGGCGACCTCGAAGCAGATGTGAAAGCCGAACTCAACGCACTCGGTAAAGGCTTGTCGGGAGCGAGTAAGGAATGGGCCGCGAAATTCGCGGCCATGAACGACTCCGAATATTGGGTCGCGATCTGTTTCCGTTCGCGTGCGCAGAAGGACGAATTCCTGCGCAAGCTCGAATTGGTCGAACTCGGAGACAAATACCTCGACGGCGAGAAGGTCGCCGAGATCCTCGGCATCGACCTCGAGGAACGGTAACCCTCACCACCGATCCGTGAGCCCCGGCAGATGTTTCTGCCGGGGTTCATTCATGTCCGCACCCGACACCCCGGAAAGGAGGAGACATGAACCGATTCGCTTCCGCGGGCCGCCGCCTGGGCACCGTCGTGCGCGCTGCCGGACAGCGCGTGCGCAGCCGCATCGCCGCATCCATCGGCGGAGGCTCGACCTCGGGCTCCTGACCCGCCACCCCGCGCCGGGTGCCAGCGCCGCCACCCGCACCAGCGGCACTGGCACCCGGCCGCCTCCCCTGTGAATCGAGGTGAACTGTCATGACCGCGCCCGACTATCCGGTCATCCCACTACGGCGAACCCCGCCGGTGTCGCTGTCGGCGTGGAAAGCCGAACCGCCCGAATGGCTCACCAGCGACGCACGGCTGATGTGGGAGCGCCTGGCCCCCCACACCGAACTCACCCCCGCCAATCTCTTCGAGTTCGCCGCCTACTGCGAGGCGCTCGCCGAGTTCCAGGAGGCCACGGTGATCCTCGCCGAAACCGGGCTCCTCGTGATCGACGCCGCCTCGGGCGCCCCCGTCCCGAACCCGATCTCGGCGGTACGCGACCGCGCGGACCGCAAGATCGCGGCCTGGGCCGCGCGGTTCCGCACCTGAAAGACATGAGCGACACCGAGGACAGCGCCGCCCCCGACACCGCAGCGGCGCGGCGCGGGTCGGGACGACGGCCGGGCAAACTCACCGACGACGACCGCGACCGAATCGTGGAGCTGCACGCCGAGGGCAAGGGCCGCAACGAGATCGCCGCACTGCTCGGTGTCGACCCGTCGACCATCACCTATTGGGCGCGCCGCCTCGGGTTGCGGTTCGACCAAGCCCAGACCGCCGAGGCCAGCGCCGCCCGTTTGGAGCAGCTGAAGCGGCGACGCCTGGACTTCGCCGAAATGCTCGAAGCCCAGATCCCGGCCCTGCACGAGCGGTTGTGGAGCCCGGTCACCACCTACGAACGCGGCCTCGACACCCTCATCCCGGTCACGCTGCCATTGCCACCGCTGCGGGATGTCCGCGACGGCTACACCGCGCTCTCCCTAGCTCTGCGGAGTCTGTCGGAGCTGATCGCCAACCAGAGCAACGAGACCGTCGCCTCCGACCGGAGCATGTTGGGCGACCTGTTCGGCAAGCTCAAAGCCGCGGTCGAACAAGACCAGGCCGAGCAGGACGCCAACCAGCTCGACACCGACCCCACCGTGGCGCCGGACGACACCGACGACGACGGCTCGGCCTCGTGAGCGTCCTGGACGAACTCCCGATCTCGCGCAAACAGGCGGTCTCGATCGTGGAAGCGGTCGTGCGCTGCAACATCTGGGAAGGCGCGATCCGCTCCGGCAAGACCATCGCCTCCATCCTGTGCTGGCTGATCTTCCTCGCCGACCCACCCTCGGGCGGGCAGTTCGTCATGGTCGGGCGGACACGAGAGTCGCTGGCACGCAATGTCATCGAACCTATGCGCGACCCCGCCCTGTTCGGACATCTCGCCGGGCGGGTCTCTTACACTCTCGGCGCGCCGACCGCGACCGTGCTCGGGCGGCGGGTCTACATGCTCGGCGCATCCGACGCCAAAGCCGAGATGTCCTTGCGCGGGCTGACCGTGGCCGGAGCGTACGTGGACGAGATCACCGTCATCCGACCCGACTTCTTCCGCCAGCTCCTGGGCCGGATGAGCCTGGACGACGCCCGTTTGTTCGGCTCCACCAACCCCGACAACCCCGTGCACTGGCTCAAACGCGAATTCCTCGACCGCATCGACAAGACCGACACCGAGGGGGAACCGCTGCTGCCGGAATGGCGGACATGGCATTTCGAGCTCGACGACAACCCCGCGCTGTCGGAAAAACGGAAACTCCAGTACAAGCGCGAGTACTCGGGCCTGTGGTACCGGCGCTTCATTCTCGGGCACTGGGTGGCGGCGGACGGCAGTGTGTTCGACTCGTGGGATGACGACCATGTGATCGACTGGGCCGCAATCCCGTTGATGAGTCAGTTGATCGCGGTCGGTATCGACTACGGCACCACCAACCCCACCCACGCGGTCCTGCTGGGTATCGGCGTCGACGGCGTTCTCTACGCGGTGGACGAATACCGCTACGAGCCCTCCACGATGAGCCAGCGCAAGACCGACGCCGAACTGTCCAAGGAGATCCGGGCCTGGCTCGCCCAAGGCCACCTGCCCGATCTTCGGCAGGCGCGGATGCGTCCGGAGTTCGTGATCGCCGACCCCTCGGCGGCATCGCTGCGGGTGCAACTCGACACCGACGGCCTCGACACCGAGGTCGCCGACAACGACGTCCTCTACGGGCTGCGGGTCATGGCGATGCTATTCGCCCGCGGCCTGCTCAAGGTCTCCTCGCGGTGTCCGGCCCTGCTGCTCGAGCTGCCCGCCTACTCCTGGTCCACCACGGCCACCGAAGAGGGAGAGGACGCACCCATCAAGGTCAACGACCACGGCATCGACGCCCTGCGCTACGCACTGATCACCACCGAACGGATCTGGCGGCCAATCATCGGATTCGACGAGGTCCCCGATGCTGCCTGACTCCGACATCACCTGGCCCCCGCCACCGTTCGACCAGGCCCAGAAGGCCATGCGGGTCTGGGACGCCTGGTACGCGGGCGACACCGACCGCCTCGCCGAGCACTACCAGCGCTATCCCGCATTCCGGCCGTCCCAGTTCGCCGGGGGACTGGTGGGGCGGATCGCGCGATTCTTCTGGGGGCGGCCGAATCCGCAGGCGACCAAACGCCTGCACGTCCCCCTCGCGGCGGATCTGGCGCGCGGGTCGTCGGCGCTGTTGTTCTCCCAGGCTCCGCGGTTCGTGATCGGTGAGACCGACGCACGCGGGGACCGCAAGACCGCACAGACTCGTCTCGAACTGTTGCTCGGTGGCGCGGACACCGCCTCCACCCTCCTGGAGGCCGGGGAACTCGCCTCGGTGCTGGGCGGGGTATATCTGCGCGGGTGGTGGGACCAGGCGATCAGCGACCGGGTGAATCTGGGCATCATGTCCGCCGACGCGGCGGTGCCGGTGTGGCGGTACGACCGGCTGGCGGCGGTGACGTTCTGGCAGGCCGTGGCCGAGGACACCAGCAGCGGAGTCGTGTGGCGGCACCTCGAGTACCACGCGCCCGGCCGTATCCACCACGGCCTGTATCGGGGTAGTCGGGATCGGCTCGGGCAGCGCCGAAATCTCCTGGAACATCCCGCCACCGCGTGGGCCGCACCCGTGGTCGATAGCAATGCGGCGATAGCGACCGGTGTAAACACGCTCACCGCCCGCTACGTCCCGAACGTGCGCCCGAACCGAACGTGGCGGCACACACCAAGACTCGCACAGCTGGGCCGCTCCGACCTCGAGGGCCAGGAACCGCTGCTGGATGCCCTGGATGAGACGTGGTCGGCGTGGCTGCGTGACATCGACCTCGGCCGGGCGCGGCTGTTCGTGGACAAGGCCGTCACCCAGGCCCGTGGGCCTGGTTCGGGTGCGGTGTTCGATTCCGAACAAGCCATCTATACCACCCTGCCCGGTGCCGGGCTGGGCAGCTTGAAGGATGGTCAGCCGCCGATCATCCCGCAGCAGTTCACGATTCGCTGGGAGGAGCATCAGCAGACCGCGGCCGAGATCACTGAACTCGTCCTGCGCAGCGCGGGCCTGTCCTCGTCGGCGTTCGGCGACGACCGCAGCGCGGGTCTGGTCACCGCGACCGGGGTCAACTCGAGAGACAAGCTGTCGGAGACCACCCGTGACCAGAAGATCAATTACTGGAAGGCCGAACTCGCCCCGTTCGCGCGCACTCTCGCCGCGCTGGACGCGATCCACTTCCGCAGCCGGATCGAACTGAAAGCCGACCCGGAAGTCCGGTGGCCGGTGCGCGCGCAGCTCCCGCCGTTGGACAACGCGACCCGGCTGGCCACGCTCAAGACCGCAGACCTGATCTCGGTCGAACAGGCCGTGCGCGAACGGCAGCCCAACTGGTCCGGCGACGACGTCAACGACGAAGTCGCCCGCATCACCAAACAGGTCGCCGAACGCGACCGCGCCGCCCAGCAGGCGACCCCGCCGCGCCCGAACCTCCCGGCCTGAACCACCACCACGCGGTCACGCTTCTTGCTGCCGCACAACATGTTTCGTCCACCCGTCCTCACGGTAAAGGAAGGCTGCCATGTCCGGCGATCCCACCAACCCCGTCACACCACCGGAACCGGTCCCGGAACCCGTCACACCCCCGCCACCGGCCCCGGTCCCACCCGCACCCGCACCGGCCGCTGAGGTCACCGATCCGGTCGCGCTGTCGGCGCTGATCGGCGATCTGCGCCGTGAACTCGATCAGGCCCGCTCCGGAGCTTCTGCGGCCGCCGATCAGGCCCGTGACGCGGTGGTGCAGGAGATCGGGCGCGCGCTGGGCCTGGTGGCCGATGAGAACAGCGACCCCGAACAGGTCATCGCCGAACTCACCGCCCGCGCCAGCACCTCCGACCAGCAGCTACGCGACTACCGGATCAAGGACGCCATCACCACCGCCGCCGACACCCACCACGGCGACCCCAAACTCCTACTCCCATACTTGCGCGGCACCGGCGCCCTCGACGGCCTCGATCTCGAGGCCGCCGACTTCGGAACGCGGCTGGACGCGGTGGTCGCCAAGGCGATCACCGACAACCCGAAACTCGCCGACACCCCACCGGTCCCGCGTTCGGGCGGGGAGTTCGGGGCGGGCAACGCCACCCCGCCACCGGCGGCCGAGGAACACGACATCGAAGCCCTGCGGCGCAAGGTCCGCGACTCCATCAACGGCTCACGCACATAGGAGAGCATCGTGGCCAATCAATTCCTCACCCCCGACGTGCTCGCGCGCCGCAGCCTCGCAAACCTCTACGAGCTCACGGTCATGCTGCCCTTGGTGTACCGCGACATCTCCGCCGACTTCGGCCCCCAGAGCGTCGGCAACACCGTCAACATCAAGAAGCCCCCGCGGTTCGAGGCCACCACCTTCGACCGCGAACGCGGCATCGTCATCCAGGACGCCCGCGAATCCAAGATCCCCGTCGTCCTCGACACCATCGCCGACGTCTCCCTCGAGGTCACCACCGAGGAAATGACCCTCGACATCGAAGACTTCGACGAACAAGTCCTGCGCCCGGCGATGGAAGCCATCTCCCAGAAGGTCGACCGCGACCTACTCGCGCTACGCGCCAAGGTCACCCAGACCGCCGGGGCCGTGCCGATGGAACCCGGCACCGGAATGCTTTGGGAGAACCCAGAAAACCTCATCGAGGCCGGACGACTGCTCGACATCAACTCCGTGCCCGCACCAGGCCGGCGCGCGGTCATCGGCCCGACCACCAAAGCCCGCTGGCTCGGCAAGCCGCTGCTGCTGCACGCGGACAAAAGCGATTCCACCGCGGCCCTCCGTCAGGGTTCGATCGGTCAGCAGGTGGTCGGGTTCGACACCTTCTGGAGCCAGAACGTCGGACAGCCCGCACCCGCACCGCGCCCCGGTGACCCGACCACCGAAGTCGGGGTCGCGTTCCACTCCACGGCGTTCGCGTTCGCGTCCGCGCCGATGGAACTACCGCCCGGCGCCGACGTGTTCGCCGTCGAATACAAGGGCCTGTCGATGCGGGTCGCGATGGACTACGAGATCCGCCACAAGGTCACCGTCATCTCCGTGGACACCCTCTACGGCGTCACCTGCCTCGACCCCGACCGCGCGGTCCTGCTGCAAGGCCCCCACGCCGCCGCACCGGCCCCGGCACCCGTGGCTGCCCCGACCCCCGAGGGCGGCGGCAACCCCGAAGGCAGTGGCGGCAATCCCGAGGGGGCAAAGCCGCCCGCCGCCAAGCGCACCACCAAGGACGCCGCGTGATGCTCGTCTACGCCACACCTGCCGACCTCACCGGCCGACTCGACCCGATCCCGGCCGACGCGGCGGCGCTGATTGAATCGGCCTCGACGCTGGTCCGCGACCACACCGTCAACGACCTCTACGCCATCACCCCCGCCGGACTGCCGTCCGATCCCGACCAGCGCGAGGCCCTGCGCGAGGCAACCTGCCTCCAGGTCATCGCCTGGACCAAGGCACGGATCACCCCGGCGACGGGGGCGCTGCGCGCCGAGGTCGCCAGCCAATCCGTGGACGGAGGGTCGGTCGCCTACCGCCTGCCTGATCCCGCCGCCGTCGCACAGGCCGCCGAACGGCTCTGCCACGAATCGGTTCTCGTGCTCCGCAACGCCGGACTCGCCTCCGGGCGACCGCTCATCTGCTGATGACCGAACCACCGCAGTATCCGTTCGGGGTGATGGTCGAGGTCTACCGCGAAGGCGAAGCCGACGCCTACGGCGACCTGCGCGACGAAGACGGGCAGTTGCTGGACCGCTACGCCCGCCCCAGTCACACCATCGGCCCCTGCCCGATTTCTTGGACCACCGGCGAAGAGTACGTCGACGGCGAATTGATCACCGTTGCCGCACAACTCACCGCACCACTCGGCTCCGACATCCGAGCGACCGACCGAGTGAAGGTCGACGGACAGCCGTTCCGGGTCGTCGGCGCGATTCTCACCCCGACCAATCCGCTCACCGGTTGGTCACCCGGCCACCGCTTCCGCATCGCCCGCGGATTCTGACAACCCTGCCCGAGGAGGACACCCGTGGACTACGACCCGACCGGCAACACCCTGGACCTGGCGGTCGGCACCGGCAGCGACACCCGCCAGATCCTGCAACACATCGTGGACCTGGGCGCGGACTACTGGCGCACCCGCTCTCATCGGCGCACCGGTCACAACGCGACATCGGTGGTCGGCTACGTCGATCCCGGCGGCGGGCACCAGTACGGCGTCGTTTACGCCTACGCCGCCTACGCCCGCTACCGGGAAGAGGGCACCCGCGACGATGCGGCCGAGCATGTGATGGCTGACTTCCTGCACTCGATCGACGGGATGTGGTGATGCCGAGCTATCCGAACGTGCACGAAGTCCTCATCACTCTGCTCACCCCGATCGTCCCCACGGTCAAGAGTCGCCGACCCGGACAACGCTTGCCCTACACCGTGGTACGCCGGGTCGGCGGTGCCGAGGACGGGACCACCGACCGGCCGATCGTGCGGGTGGACACGTATGCCGATACCGATGAGCAGGCCGAACGCCTCAAGGAAGCCTGCCGCCAGGTGATCACCGAATCCGGGGGCAGCGAAGCGGGTGGTGTCCTGATCGACACCGCCCGCGAGATCACCGGCGGCCAAGACGCTCCCGCACTGGACCCGAACGACCGGAAACTCACAGCGGTGTATCAACTGTCGTTCCGAGCGCTGTAGATCCCAAACTACCGTCGCGCAGTTCACATGCGGCGATCTCTTAGTCGTCGCTGAGAAACAGCACCGCCATCACGAGCACGAACATGGTGACGCCAATGGCAATCGGAATCCAGTGCCAGACGATGAAGCCGACAACGACCAGCGTCATCCACGTGATGTTCCAGATCCAGGCGATCTTCGGGTGCCTGTGGACAACCTCAAGGATCTTCCCCGCCACCATCTGAGCAGCGAATAGAGCGGCGAATCCGACGATGACAAAGGCGATCACGCCGACGACACCCAGGACGATCGCGATACGTGTGTCCACCAGCGACACGCTACGGCTAACGAAACCGCCATGTCTTGCCGTCAGCGCAGATCGACGGTGTGTCACGCCCGCGTGTTTGCACCATCGGCCCACCGGTCGATTCTGAAATCGCCCGCATTCGCGACAGCGAATCACGCAGCGCGGCAGCAGCGCTGCACTAACGCGCACACCACACAGTCCGTCCTCCGCGACAGAATCACCAGGAGTTGTTATGGCAGCAGCCACCTTCGAGCAGATCGTAGACGCGAACAAGGATCTGCTACTCAAACCGCTCAAGGGCGCGGTGCTGCTCGCGCCGATGACTGTGGATATACCGATCGCGTTCACCGCAGGTGCAGACGCCAAATTTCAATCGCTCCACGGCTTCTCGTCGTTGGGGTTGATTGATAAGTCTGGTGGCCCGCAGTTTCGTCCGGAGCAGCAGCTCTCGGAGACCGAGAGCTGGGGATGGCTGGAACCGACCCGTTCCGACATCGTCAAACGCGACATGTCCGCGGCGTTCACTGCGCAGGAGTACAAACGCGCTGTCCTGGAACTGGTCTCGGGCCGCAGCCTGGCCGATGTGCAGGCCGACCCAGTGACCAAGGAACTGTCGTGGAACGAGCCGACCTCCCCGGACACGATCCACTACCGGGTGATCTTCCTGTTTGTGGACGGTGTCGGACCACGGGAGAAGTGGGTGTTGCGTGTGATGCCGCGCGCGTCGGTGACCGAGGTCGGTCAGCAGCAGTGGAACGCCGAGAACATCGCCTCCTGGCCCATCACCGTGAAAGCCACCGTGGACGACAAACTCGGCTACTCGATGCGCAACGTCCTGTGCGGCCCCGGCATCGCGGACCTGGTGGTCCCGATGGGCTTCACTATCGCCGCAGGAAAGGCAGCCTGACATGCCCAACTCACGACGGCGCAAGAACCGCCGCAAGAACAACACCACCACGGCTGCGCCTGCGGGTTCGACGTGGATGCAGATGCGCGACGAAGCTCGCGCCACGCGTGACCGGAAACGCAAGCCGCCCTACATGTTCGATGGCACCACACCGCCGACCCCGATCAACGAACCCGACAGCGTCTGGCAGGTCCTGACCCTCGCGGCGGTCTTGGACGGCCAGGACGTGGAGGTGGGCCGGATCAAGGAGTTGTTCGAGGCGATGTGCGGGGACGGTTTCGAGCGGGTGTGGGCGGTGGTGAAGGACGAGTACATCGAGGTCCTGTGGCCGCTGTTCGACGCCATCAACAAGCACTTCAACGCGCTGCCCGCTCCGGAGCAGGTGGGTGAGTTGCCGGGGGGCTGAGCGGCCTCGTGCTCCTCATCGACCGCCACGGTGAGGACATCGAGGCCGACTTCTTCGACCGAGGCCGAGACCTCCTCGATTACATGCGCGGCGAGCGCCCGTGGACCCAGCTGATCCGGCTGGCGCGGCGGTTGCCGATGTGGTCGCACTACCAAGCCGCGCTGCTCATGGACCCCGAACTCGGGGCACTGCGCGCCCGCGAGGAGATCGACGAGAACGCGCCACCGTCGCCGATCTCGCCCCTGTACTACGACCTGCCGACGCTGTTGATGTTGCGGCACATCGACGTCACCAAAGAGCTGATCCGGGTCGTGGCCTCGCTGTTCTCCGACAGCCCGGCCGCGCCGATCCCGCCCGAACCGCGCCCGTCCACCGCTGAGGCTCGCGCTCGTGCTCGCGCGGACCGAGACCAGGTCCTCGACGTGCTGCATCGGCTGGGAGTCGATACCTAGAAGGCAGTCCGGGGGGTGGGGGTGGTGTCGCAGGCGTATTCGGCGGGCTCGTCCCGGCTGACGATCAATCCGGAGTTGGCGCGCAACTTCGTCAACCAGATCCGCATCCAGCTCCAGCGCGTCGCCATCACCCACGGCCTGCGGATCGTGCCGGACCTGAGCGAGTTCAACGAGCTGCTGCGCACCCGGTTGTCGTGGCGGCGGGATCTGTCGATCGGGGTGAAGATCCGCCCGGACATGTCCGGGTTCGGGTCGGCCTTGTTCACCGCGCTGGCGCCCTACCGCAACATCTCCATTCACATCCGGATCACCTTCGACCAAGCCCAACTGCTCCTACTTCTGGCGTTGTTGGCGCAGTTGCGTAACCAGTTCGGGTCCATCGGCCCGAATATGGGCGGGTTCAACATGGCGATGAGCCTGGCCTCGGCCGCCGCGACGGCGCTCAAGGTCGCGGTGATGGCCTTGGTCGCGGGGGCGCTGTTCCCGCTGATCTCCGTCGCTGCCCAAGCCGCGGGCACCCTCGCGCTACTGCCCGCGGCCGCCGCTGTCGCTGCTGCGGGGATAGCGACGCTCGCGGTCGGTGTTTCGGGGGTGAGCGCGGCGTTCACTGCCGCGAAGGCGATGTCGGAATCGGCGACCCGCGACGCCACCACCCAGGCCCGCGCCATAGCGGCTGCCCAGCGCAGCGAGCAGCAGGCCGTGGCGAGTCTGACCCAGGCCCGCAAGGACCTCAACACCGCCTACTCCGAAGCCTCGAAGAGACTGCGCGATCTCGCGTTGCAGGCGCGCGGGGCCGCGCTCAGCGAGGCCGACGCGGTGATCTCCCTCGCCGAGGCACGCCGCGATCTCGCCGCTCTGAAGTCGACCGACCCGCTCGATTACGTGCGGGCGAACAAGCGCGTCATCGACGCCGAACAGTCCCTGGCCGAGGCAAGGGCGCGCCGCGTCGACATCGACGAGGAAGCTGCCGACGCCGAAGCCAAAGGCATCGACAACGCCGATGCCGTTGTCGCGGCACGGGAGCGCCTGGCCGACGCCGAACAGGCACTGGCCGACGCCCGTACCGCCGTGTCCGAGGCCGCGTCGCAGCAGTCCAGTGCTGCTGAGGCTTTCGAGCGGGCGATGTCGAAACTGTCCCCGTCGGCGCGGGAGTTCGTCAACACCATCCGGGGTATGGGCGATCGGTGGACCGCGTTCCGGATGGCCGTTCAGGAACCGTTGTTCACCGGCCTCGGGGACTCGGTCGTCGGCCTGGCGGACGCGCAACTCGACAGAGTGCGTGACGGTCTGTCGGGGATCGCTGAGGTCATCAACACCGGCGTCCGCGACATTCTCGCTGACCTGTCGACTCCGGAGACCGGGGCCAAACTCGAGAAGATCTTCGTCAACGCCAAAGCCGCGATCGGACCGCTACTGGCCGGGGTGAACGACCTGTTCCAGGGCCTGCTGTCCCTAGCTGGCGTCGGGTCGGACTTCCTGCCCGACGCCTCCAAAGGCTTCGCGGACACGATGGCCCAGTTCCGGGCCTGGGCCGAAAGCCCGGACGGGCAGAACAAGTTCCGCGACTTCCTACGCGACTCCCTCGACGCTTTGGGCAAGATCTGGGACCTGGCGAAGTCGGTCGGCAAAGCCCTGGGCGGGCTGGTCACCTCGGCCGAACCGTCGGGGGAGTCGATGCTCGACTCGCTGGTGCGGAATCTGGATCGGTTCTCGGCGTGGTTGAACTCGCCCGAGGGCCAGGCTGCGATGCGCGAGTTCTGGGAAGACGTCCGCACCACTGTCACCAACCTCGGGCAGTTGGCGGTGTGGGTCGGCCAGGCCGCCCACAAGCTATACGAGCTGTTCGACGCGTTCCGAGACCTGACCGGCCTCAACCTGTTCCAGGGCTCGCTGTTCACCCTGATCGAAGCGATCCGAGGGGTACCCGAAGCCTTCGACAAAGTCCGCGAATGGCTGCGCGAACGGCTGCCCGACGCCCTGACGATGAGCATCCTGGACCTCGGCGGGTTCGGCGATTCCCTCGACAGCCTCGGCACCAGGGTTTCCGCCCTGGTCAACGGCATCGGCGATGCCTGGGACGGACTCCGTGATCGGCTCGCCACACCGATCAACTGGGCGATCGAACACGTCGTCAACGGCGGATTCCGCAACATCTGGAACTCCATCCGCTCCGTACTGCCGGTGCTGCCCGAATGGGCAGGCGACGTCGCCCTGATCCCACAGACTCGCCGCGCCACCGGCGGCCCCGCTGTCACCGAGGGCCGAGTGCACGGTGCTGGCTCGCGGGTCTCGGACTCGGTCCCGGCGCTGCTCTCGCGTGACGAGCATGTCTGGACCGGCGCCGAAGTCGACGGAGCAGGCGGACACGACGCGGTCCTGCGGCTGCGCCGCGCCGCACGCGCGGGGCACCTGCCGCGCTTCCGTGACGGTGGCGGGTTGTTCGGGTCGGTCACCGACTGGGTGGAGGACAAGTTCCGGGCCGTGACCGGCGGGCTCCGTGGCCGGATCGCGGAGCTGTTCCTGACACCGGTGCAGGCTCTGGTCGATCAGATTCCCGACTTCGGCGGCGGCATCGGCCTGGCACCCGCGGCCGTGCTGAAACAGGCCAGCGAATCCGCCGCCCAGGCGATCGCCGGACACTCCGCATCCAGCGGGCTCAGCGTCCCAGCGGGGGAGGCGGTGCAGCGGTGGCGCGACATGGCCATCGAAGCCCTCAAACGGGAGGGCTTCGATCCGGCGCAGGTCGAGATCATGCTGTCGCAGATCCAATCCGAGTCCGGCGGCAACCCCGACATCGCCCAAACCATCGTCGACGCCAACGGCACCGGCGAACAGGCCGGAGTCGGCCTGTTGCAGATCATCCCAGGCACCTTCGCCGCTCACCGCGACCCGACCCTCCCGAACGATCGCCGTGATCCGTTCGCGAACATGGTCGCGTCCTTGCGCTACTACAAGTCCCGCTACGGGCTGGACCTGTCACAGATGTGGGGCAAGGGCCACGGCTACGACCAGGGCGGTATCTGGGAACCGGGCACTCTCGGCTGGAACACCTCGGGCAAACCCGAAGCGGTCCTCACCGGCGAGGAGTTCCGGTGGCTGCGCGATCTGGTCGACGCCATCGCCGTCCCGGTCCCCGGCCAGACCCAACCGGGGCTGGCTGATCCGGCGCACAAGGGCCTGGGCCTGGACACCTGGGAGTCGTTGGGGAAGTCGTTCTCCGACCGGTTCACCAGCGCGGGTACGGACTTCCTGACGGGGCAGCTCGATGACTCGCTGTCGGTGGTGGGTACGCCGAACCTGCTCAATTCCGATCGGGTGCGGTCGATGCAGGACTACGGCAAGGCCCTGGAGGTGTTCGAGGCGACCAAGGCCGCCCGCACCGCAGGGAACGCCGACTACCAGTCGCTGATGAACCAAATCGCACCCCCACCCCTACCGACACCCACGGCACCGGGCGGGCCTGTGACAACTGTGGATAACTCCACCCACATCACCGTCCAAACCCGTGACGTCGACGAGGGGTATCGGCGCGCGCTCCAGATCGCGGATCTACGGGCGTTGCAGTACACCGCGAGGAGGTGACCGCCTTCGTGTATGTGTCCCCGGAGTCGGTCACCGTCGAGGTCTTCGGCGTCGATGAGTCGTATTGGATCATCAACGGCCCCAGGGCCGACCGTGACGTGATCACCTTGGCGACCAGCCCGAAGGGGATCGGGGACGCGCCGGTCACCACCACCTACAAGTCCTCGGTCTACCAGCGCGGCGCGACGTTCCAGGGCAAACGGTATCTCAAGCGCGATATCACCTTCGGGGTCAACATCCACGGCCGCGACGAAGAGGAATGGGAGAAACGCGACTCCGACTGGCGCAACGCCTGGGACTACGAACTCGACGCCTGGGACCCCGACGCCACCCTCACCAAACTCCAGATCAGCACCGACCGCTCCACCCGCTGGCTGTGGCTCGCGCTGGACAAGAGTGTCGAGTTCGAGTCCGAACGCGACCCGCACCTGCTGCGTAAGTCCCTGGTGCCGATGGCGGTCACCGCCGCGCAACCGATGTGGGAAGAACCCACCAAGACCACGTTCTGGGAGACCGGCGCGGGGTCGAGTGAGGGGTTCATCGAGGTCTCCAACCCCACTGATCTTGAGATGGCGCAGAAGTGGCTGCTTACCCGCGGCAAATGGCGTGTCCCTGACGTGTCATGGACCGGGAAGAAGTATCGACGCACCCCCGGCGGCCGCTACGGCAACCGGATGATCGACCTGCCGATGCTCGGCGACCGCGAAGGCGGCGCACGCATCAGCCTCGACCCCGACCGCCTCTACGTCCGAGACCTCAACGGCACCAACCTCATCGGACGCCTCGGCGGCCTGCACTTCATGCACCGCATCCCACCCCGCACCCCGCCGACGCTGTTGCCGATCAGCGTCACCGACGCACCCGCCGGGGGCGCACGAGCGGAGCTTCGGCAGCCGCGGTTGTGGTCCAGAGCGTGGGGGCTGCGATGAGCGTCGATCTCGATAGCATGACCCTTGCCGAGCAGTGCGAGGCGATCTGGGACGCGACCCTGGCCGCCGACGCCGCCGACGACTTCGACCGGCGTGCCGAACCCCTCGTTCGGCTCTGGGACGGGCACTGGCGACTCGCCGGACTTGTGTGCTCGGAATACCGGGCGGAGTTCACCTGGATCGACAACGACACCGGCACCGCCCTCATCGAGTTGCCGCTGGATGACCCGTTGTCGAAGTGGGTGTGGCAGACCCGCGCCCGCGTCGAAGCGGGCGAAGGCCGCAACATCCACATCACCTGCGACAAAGCCCCCGGCTCACGCTGGTCGGGACGGCTCATCGACCACAGCATCGAACGCCGCGCCGACGGCACCCAAGTCCTCACGTTGCGGTTCGTCGACGACTTCCAGCACTGCAAGTCGTATCTGATCTGGAGTAATCCGTTCTTCGACGCCTCCGTGCAGATTCCGCGCACCTTCGGCCCCGTCCCCGGCCCGGCCCGGTGGGCGCTGAAACTGCCGCTGTTCCTCAACGTCATGCGTGAGCAGGTGCAACAGCACGGCTGGCAGCTCCCCGACGACCCCCTCGACCCAGCCTCGTGGCTGGGTGCGGTCGGTTTGGATATGTCGCAGTGGTCGGTGGTTGTCGCCCCGACCAGCTTCGCCGAGGACCTCGCCGCCAGAACCTTGTGGGCGACACCGCATTCACGGTTCAAGTACTGGTACGACATGGCCCGCGACATCCTCGAGGACGCGGAACTGTCGGTGCGCTGCCGACGCTGGCTCGAAGGCGACCCGCCCCCGTGGCCCGGCGCCCCGAAACTACGCCACGGCACCCTCGTCATCGACATCGTCAACACCTCCGGCTACTACAGCGACACCAGCAACGGCGGCAACCCCTTCGACGGCTTGGTCCGCACCGTCGCGCGGTTCTCCGAGGACTTCATCGACAGCGTCGAGGAAGCCATCCTCGACCCGGTCACTCCGGCCGAATACCTCGAACAAGGTCAGCGCCGGACCCAGGTGTCGACGCCGTTCGCGGTGTATTTCGACAGCCCGACGTCGGGGGTGGAGACCTCGAAGTTTACCGAGACCGCTTCCACGGCAGTGCAGATCGTGACCGGAGGGTCCTCGATGCCGGGGGTCGCGGGTGCCCCACCCCATCACACGGGTGGGGCACC
>NZ_JBEXFQ010000053.1:0-34542 GCF_040606855.1 Nocardia sp. NPDC005366 | reverse complement strand
AAAGTCGGCATCAACGGACTCACCCAACAACTCGCCACCGAACTCGGCGGCAACAACATCCGCATCAACGCCATCGCACCCGGCCCCATCGACACTGAAGCCACCAAAACCGTCACACCCACAGTCATCGTCGACGACATGATCAAACGACTCCCCCTCAAACGCATGGGCACACCACAAGACCTCATCGGAGCCTGCCTCTACCTACTCTCCGACGACGCCAGCTGGGTCACCGGACAAATCTTCAACATCGACGGAGGGCAGGTGTTCCGCGCATGACCGATACGACGCCCCAGCAGATTTCCGAGGTCCGCAAGCGCGGGCTCGCCAAGATGTCCCAGGTCTACGGCTGGGAATTCCAGGACGGGCCGGGCGAGCATTTCGCCGTCACCGCCGATCACCTGTTCGCCGATATCTGGTCGCGGCCCGCGCTGTCACTGCGTGATCGTCGCCTGCTGCTCCTCGGCTCGCTCGCGGCGCAGGGACTGTTCGATGTCGCCGATATCCAGGTGGGTGCGGCATTCCGCAATGGCGAACTCACCGAGGAGCAATTGCGCGAGGCCGCGCTGTTCCTCTGCCATTACGTGGGGTGGCCGCAAGGCACCGAGCTCGACAGTGTCGTCGGCTCCGTCGTCGGCAAGGAAAAGAAGAAGGTCCGCGCCGGCGATCGCCTGCGCTATGGCATCGTGCTGTTCACCAGCGACCGTGGCATCACCCCGGCCGCCGCGGCCCGCGCGGCCGAGCAGACGGGATTCCATTCCTTCTACGTCCCCGAGCACACCCACATCCCGGTCCGCAGGGACGCCGCCCATCCCCAGACCGGCGACGCGACCCTGCCCGACGACAGATATTTGCGCACCCTCGATCCATGGGTCGCACTGTCCACCGCGGCGGCGGTGACCGAGCGCATCGAACTCGCGACAGCCGTGGCGCTGCCGGTCGAACACGATCCGATCACCCTGGCCAAGACCATCGCCTCGCTGGACCACCTGTCCGGCGGACGGGTGGTACTCGGCGCCGGATTCGGTTGGAATACCGACGAACTCACCGATCACGGCGTGCCACCGGGTAAGCGCCGCACGGTGCTGCGCGAATACCTGGAGGCCATGCGCGCGCTGTGGAGCCAGGACGAGGCGAGCTATTCCGGGCAGTACATCGAATTCGGGCCCAGTTGGGCGTGGCCCAAACCGGCGCGACGTTCGGTGCCGGTACTCATCGGCGCAGCGGGCACCGAGCGCACCTTCAGGTGGATCACCGAGTCGGCGGACGGGTGGATCACCACCCCCGGTGAAACCGATATCACCGAGCGTCTGCAACTGCTGCGACGGATATGGCGTGAGGCCGGGCGGACGGGGCGTCCGCGTGTGGTCGCCCTGGATTTCAAACCCGACGCCGCGCGCCTGGCGGAATGGGCCGCGGCCGGGGTCACCGACGTACTGTATGGCCTGCCGGACAAATCCGACTCCGAAGTACGCGCGTACCTGGACCGACTGTCGGGCAAACTGCCCGATATCGAGCTGCCCGACGACGGAGGAACCCCCTAGTGCGCATTGCTGTGTTGTCCTACCGCAGCAAAGCCCACTGCGGCGGCCAGGGGGTCTACATCCGCAGGCTCACTACGGGGCTCGTCGACCTGGGTCACGAGGTCGAGGTCTTCTCGGGTCCGCCCTATCCCGAGGATCTCGATGACCGGGTGCGGCTGACCCGGGTGCCCAGTCTGGATCTCTACCGCGATCCCGACCCGTTCCGCACGCCGCGCCCGAGCGAGATCCGCGACCGTATCGATCTGCTGGAACTGGCGACCATGTGGACGGCGGGTTTCCCCGAACCGCGCACCTTCAGTCTCAGGGCCGCGCGGCTCCTGCGCGCCAGAGCCGGGGATTTCGACATCGTCCACGACAATCAGTGCCTCGGCGCGGGCCTGCTCGATATCGAACGCGTCCTGCCCCTCGTGGCCACCATCCACCACCCCATCACCAGGGATCGGCAGGTCGATCTGGCCGCCGCGATCTGGCGGAAGAAGCCGTTCGTCCGCCGGTGGTACGGCTTCCTCGGCATGCAGCGGCGGGTGGCTCGGCAGATCCCGGACCTGCTGACGGTTTCGTCGTCATCGGCGGCCGATATCGTCGCCGACTTCGATATCGCGCCGGATCAGCTGCAAGTGGTGCCGCTCGGCGTCGACACCACTCTGTTCGCCCCCGGCCCCGGTCCGCGACAGCCCGGACGGATCGTCGCTGTCGCCAGCGCCGACAAACCACTCAAGGGGATCAACCATCTGCTCCAAGCGCTTGTCCGGCTCCGGGTGACCCACGCCGTGGAATTGCAGCTGGTCGCCAAACTCGAACCGAATGGAGCCACCGAGAAGGCGATCGCCGAACTCGGCCTCTCCGATATCGTCACCGTGCGCGGCGGACTCACCGATCTCGAACTGGCCGAATTACTTCGGTCCGCCGAAATCGCCTGCATCCCTTCGCTGTACGAGGGATTCTCGCTACCGGCCGTCGAGGCGATGGCCAGTGGGACACCGCTGGTCGTCAGCCGGACCGGCGCGCTTCCCGAGGTCGTCGGCGATCCCGGCGTGTGCGCCGAACTCATCGAGCCCGGCGATCCCGTCGAACTCGCCCGCGCGCTCGGGGCGCTGCTGGACGCCACGCAGCAGCGGGCACGCATGCGCATCGCCTGCCGCGACCGCGCGGTATCGGTGTTCAGCTGGGAGTCGGTGGCCGCCCAGACCGTCCAGGTGTATCAGCGTGCCATCGATCGGCGCTCGGCTCGATCCTCGCACCGTCTCGCGGGAGGGCAACCATGCTGACCGTCGATTTCGATCGCCTGGCGATCGGCCAGGGAACCCGCGTGATCGATGTGGGCTGCGGCGCGGGCCGCCATTCCTTCGAGGCCTACCGCCGCGGCGCCGATATCGTCGCCTTCGACCAGGACGCCGAGGAACTGGCCGGGGTCGAGGTGATGTTGCGCGCCATGGCGGAGGCCGGAGAGGCGCCTGCCGCGGCGACGGCGAGAACGGTGCGCGGCGACGCGCTCGCCCTGCCGTTCGCCGACGGGGAATTCGACTGTGTCATCGCCTCGGAAATCCTCGAGCACATACCGCACGACGAGGCGGCCATCGCGGAACTGGTGCGCGTCCTTCGTCCCGGCGGCAATCTCGTGGTGACGGTGCCGCGCTGGCTGCCCGAACGGGTGTGCTGGGCGCTGTCGACGGAGTACCACAGCAACGAGGGCGGTCACGTCCGCATCTATCGCGCCGACGAGCTGCGCGCCAAGATCGACGGGCGCGGTATGCGTTTCGCCCATCGTCACCACGCGCACGCCCTGCACGCACCGTACTGGTGGCTCAAATGCGCTGTGGGAGTGTCGAAGAACGACAATGTCCTGGTCCGCGCGTATCACCGGCTGCTGGTCTGGGACATGATGGGCAGACCGCGCACGACCCGGTTCGCGGAAAAGCTGCTCGACCCGCTGGTCGGCAAGAGCGTCGCGCTGTACTTCACCAAACCGATGGTGCACCGTGTCGCGGCATGAACTGCCGTTCGTACCGGGGGCCATGAGCAGGCGGCAGAGCCTGCGGACCGGGGAATCCATTGCCGCCGAACAGGAATCGTCGGGTGCCATCCCGTGGTTCAGCGGCGGGCATACCGATCCGTGGGATCACATCGAATCCGCGATGGCGCTCAGCGCCACCGGACTGTTCGACGAGGCGAAGGCCGCGTACCGGTGGTCGGCGGGGTCGCAGCGCCCCGATGGGTCCTGGCCGAGGCAATTCCGGCTCGGCGTCGTCGAGAACGCCGACACCGACAGCAATTTCTGCGCCTATATCGCGACGGGGGTCTGGCACCACCTGCTGTGCACGGGCGATACCGCCTTCGTGCGCGAGATGTGGCCGACCGTCCGCGCGGCGATCGATTTCGTGATCGGTCTACAGGGCGAGCACGGCCAGATCTATTGGGCGCGTGACGACAGCGGGATTGTCACCGAGGCCATGCTCACGGGATGTTCGAGTATCCACCACAGCATCGGCTGTGCGCTGGCCCTGGCGGGGCTGCTGGGAATCGAGCGCCCCGAATGGGAGTCCGCCCGCGCCCGACTCGGCGTCGCGATTCGGCAGCGACCCGAGGTCTTCGCGGCCAAGGACCGGTATTCGATGGATTGGTACTACCCGATCCTCGGCGGCGCGATCACGGGTGCGGACGGTCGAGCCAGGATCGCGGCGCGGTGGCGGGATTTCGTGGTCGGCCATATCGGAATCCGCTGCGTCTCCGATCATCCCTGGGTGACCGGCGCGGAAACCTGCGAACTGGTCATGGCTCTGGACTGCCTCGATGATCGCGCCCGCGCGCTCGATCTGTTCGCGGCCATGCAGCATCTGCGCGAAGCCGACGGTTCCTACTGGACCGGACTGGTCTTCGCCGACGGTAAACGCTGGCCCGAGGAGCGCACGACGTGGACGGGGGCCGCGGTCGTGCTTGCCGCCGACGCACTCTCGCGCGCCACCCCCGGCAGTGGCATATTCCGCGACGTCGTCTTCCGCGACGCCGTGGCGGGGGTCGCCTCGTCGGGCGCCGGTTACGTCGTCGTCTGATACGTCGGGCGTCTGATACGTCGGGCGCCTGATACGTCGGGCGCCTGATACGTCGGGCGATTCAGGAATTCGGGTCGGTGGGCGCGGCGATCCGCTCGAGGATGCGCAACGACCCCGTGCAGGACACTTCGCGGAATTCGCCGCTGTCCAGCGCGCGCCGGTAGATCCCGTACGGAGCCTGACCGCCGTCTTTCGGGTCGGGGAATACATCGTGGATGGCCAGCGCCGACCCGAGGGCGACCCATTTCGCCCAGCCCTCGTAATCGCGCTGCGCGGCGATCTCGGTATGCCCGCCGTCGATGAACAGCAGGGCGATCGGCGCGCGCCAGATCGAGGCCACCCGCACGGATTCGCCGATGATCGCCACGACGGTATCGTCCAATCCGGCGCGAACCATCGTCCTGCGGAATTCCGTCACGGTGTCGAACCGTCCGGTCACCTCGTCGACCAGCGAACTGTCATGGTATTCCCAGCCCGGCTGATGTTCTTCGGAACCGTGATGATGGTCGATGGTGAACACGTGCGCATTTCGCGCACGCGCGGCGGCGCCGAGCCATACGGCGGATTTACCGCAATATGTGCCGATCTCCACGATCGTGCCATTGTCCGAATATCGCAGCGCCGCGTCGTACAGCGCTCTGCCTTCCTCGAATGGCATGAAGCCGGGAACATCCGCCGCCAGATCGGCCCAGTGTGAAATATCCGACGATCGAACAGAACTCGACACCATCTCATCGACCTATCCATAGACCCCCGGCCCGCGTTGCGGCACAGAGAGAGCCGCGTCACCAGGGGAAATCCAAGAGGAGTGTATTGCTCCCGAACACGCATAATAGTATCATCTAGACACATGTCCAGAGGCGATTCCAAAACTGTCGAAGCAACCCGTCGGCGCTTGACGGGAAAGCAGGCCGACACCGTCGACAAACTCACCAGAGCCGCGGTGGAGGTGCTGTCGCGCGAAGGTTTCGCAGGGATGACGATTCGCATGGTCGCCACCGCCGCGGGCGTGGGCACCGCCACCGCCTACACCTATTTCTCCTCCAAGGAACACCTTGTGGCGGAGATATTCTGGCGTCGCCTCCGCACCACGCCCTCCCCCGCGAGCGACGACCCGGACCCGACGGTGCGCGTCGTCGCGGAACTGCGCAGCATCGCGCTGCTCGTCGCCGACGAGCAGGAATTGTCCGGCGCGGTGACCAGCGCTCTTCTCGGCCGAGATCCCGATGTCGAACATCTCCGCGTCCGGGTGGGGGCCGAAATCCGCAAGCGCGTTTCGCGCGCACTCGGCGCCGATCCCGATCCCGACGTCGTCGAATCGATCGAATTACTCTACGCGGGCGCACTGGTCAGGGCGGGAATGGGTTATGAATCGTATTCGGATATCGCGGACCGCCTGGAGCGGTCCGCGCTGATTCTCCTGAAATAATTTCGGTCAGTTCGCCAGGCCGAGCTTCAACGCGGCCCCGCCGTCGACGAACATCTGCAATCCGGTGACATAGCGGGATTCATCCGAGGCGAGATAGGTGACGGCGTGGGTGATATCCGCCGCCTCGACGTACGGAATCGGCATGGCCTGCATGAACGGGAAAGTGACCTCCGCGTCCTCGCGGGTCGGATTCTGGATATCCGGCCGGAATATCTGATACATGCCCGGATTGTTGAGCATATCGGTGTCCACATTGGTGGGGTGGATCGCGTTGACGCGAATCGAGCTCGGGCCGAGGGTGAGCGCCAGCGACTGGGTGTAGGTGCGCAGCATCTTCTTCGACAGCCCGTACCCGTCTCCGCCGGGCCCCTGCAATGCCTGCACCCCGTTGAATCCGGTCTGCGGCACAAGACCTGCCACCGATCCGGTGACGATGATCGACGCGCCCGCGCCCAGATGCGGAAGCGCCGTATGCACGGCATTCACCACACCCATGAAGTTGACGTCGAAGACGTCGACGAATCCCTGGATCGGGACGTGATGGCCGAGCGCGCAGATTCCGGCGTTGGCGACGACCACATCCAGATGTCCCAGTTCCGCCACCCCTTCCGCGATGGCCTGTTCGAGCGAACGGCGGTCCCGCACGTCGACGACCCGAGTGAAGGCCCTTCGCCCCGACTTCTCCACCAGCGCGGCGGTTTCCGCGAGATCCGCTTCGCTCGCCAGCGCGTAGTCGTTGGTCGCGATATCGGCGCAGATGTCGACCGCGATGATGTCGGCGCCCTCCTCGGCGAGTCTCACCGCGTGGCTGCGGCCCTGCCCGCGCGCGGCGCCGGTGATCAGTACGACTTTTCCTTCGACCCGATTCATCTATTCCTCCACGACGAGCGACTACCGGGTTCGACTCGGGACACGCATGGGCGAGCCAAACTTGCCGGACATGTGTCCAGACAATACTACGGACAATGGGCCGGATCAATCGTCGGATTGCCCGCGGCGACGCCGATGAAGTACCTTCCGGACAGTTGTCCGAGGCTGTGGGTTCGGCGACCTCCGACCGACCGAGGGAGATATCCGATGATCACCGAACGCCCCCGCAATCTGGACTCACCTGTGGTCGCCGCCCTCATGAAGTACGGGTCGCGCGCACAGGCGTGGGCCTACCGGCGCACCAGAGGACGCATCGGCGGCACGTGGCGCATCGGCGCGGGTTTCCGCAAGCCGGTGCCGACCCTGCTCCTGGAACACCAGGGTCGCCGCTCCGGCAACTGGTTCACGGTTCCCCTGCTCTACATCACCGACGGCGCGGACCTGGTCGTCGTCGCGTCACAGGGCGGCCGGGCGGAGAATCCGCAGTGGTATCGCAACCTGGTCGTGCATCCGGACGCCTTCGTCCAGGTCGGCCGCGATCGGCGCGCGGTGCGCGCCAGGGACGCGTCACCGGAGGAACGGGCGCGACTGTGGCCGGAACTCGTCGACGCCTACGCCGATTTCGACGCCTACCAGTCCTGGACCTCGCGACGGATTCCGGTCGTCATCCTCACGCCCGCGGTCGACTGATCCCGCAGACTCAGGACGCGCCCGGGTCCGCCGCGAGCGCGGGCAGTATGTAGCGCCGCACATGCCGCCGCACGCTCACGGCGTCTTCGGGGTCGACGGTATTACCGGGCACGGTGCCGAGACTGATCAGAATGCGCGCCACCCACTCCGATACTTCGGCAAGGTCGTGGCGAGGATGGATCTCGCCGCGCGAGACCGCCGCCTCGACGTAGGGTCGCCAGAAAATCGCGAGGTCGGGGACGAATCCTGACACGCCCGCACCGGCGCAGACCGCGAATTCCTCCGGTTCTTCGATGCGCAGCCGCATCAACAGAGCGCCCGGATCGTCATAGGCGCCGCGACCGATGCGCACCCCCGCCGCGACCTGTTCGCCGAAGGTATCGATCGTGTCGAGTTCGGCGCGCGCGTCGTTCCAGAAGACATCGGTCAGCCGGACGATGGCCGCGCCGAGCAGGGCCGCTTTATCGGGGAAATGCCGATAGAGCCAGGCCCGTGACACCCCCGCCTCCTCGGCGACCTCGCTGACCGTCGTGGCCCGAATCCCCTTGTCCGCCAGCAACTTCTGCGCGGCGTCGAGCAGCCGATCCACCACGGTCGCCATCGGTGCTTCGGTCACCGCGCCTCGCTTTCGGGTCCGGCGTCCACGAAGGAACGGCAGCGGGTTTCCGGAAAACCCTAGCAAGCAGTGGACAGATCTGAGAATGTGACTACTAGTAGACATTTTCGAGAATGTGTCTACATGCTCGGCTCGGAAGGATCGGGATATGTATCAACCGCGGACCGCGGTCATCGGCGCCGGTATCAGCGGGCTCACCGCGGGAAAAATGCTCAACGACTACGGCGTGCCCTATGCGTGCTTCGAATCGTCGGACCGCGTCGGCGGTAACTGGGCCTTCGGCAATCCGAACGGGCACAGCAGCGCCTACCGGTCGCTGCATATCGATACGTCCAAACACCAGCTGTCGTTCCGGGATTTCCCCATGCCCGAGCACTATCCCGACTTCCCACACCACACCCAGATCAAGCAGTATCTCGACGACTACTGCGCCGCCTTCGACCTGACCGAGCACATCGAATTCGAGAACGGCGTCGAACACGCGCGCCGCCTGCCCGAGGGCGGCTGGGAACTGCGCACCCAGCGGACCGGGACACGATATTTCGATCTGCTCGTCGTCGCGAACGGTCATCACTGGGATCCGCGGTATCCCGACTTCCCCGGCGAATTCACCGGAACCACACTGCACGCGCACCGCTACATCGATCCGCGCACGCCGATGGACTTCTCCGACCAGCGCATCCTCGTCGTCGGACTCGGCAACAGCGCGGCCGATATCGCCGTCGAACTGTCGTCGAAGGCCTTGGGGAATTCACTGAGCCTGTCGACCCGCTCCGGCGCCTGGATCGTGCCCAAATACATCGCGGGCCGTCCGGCGGACAAGTACTACCGGACCAGCCCGTACATTCCCTATTCCTGGCAGCGCAAGATCACGCAGTGGGCCCAGCCGTTGACCTCGGGCCGACCGGAGATGTACGGGCTGCCGACACCCAATCACAAACTCTTCGAGGCGCATCCGACCCAATCGGTCGAACTTCCGCTGCGTCTCGGCTCCGGTGATGTGATCGCGAAACCCGATATCGCGCGGCTGGACGGGCAGACCGTGCATTTCACCGACGACACCAGCGACGATTTCGACGTCATCATCTACGCCACCGGCTACAACATCACCTTCCCGTTCTTCGATCCGGAATTCCTCAGCGCGCCGGACAACCGGATCGACCTGTACAAGCGGATGTTCGTGCCAGGCATCGATGATCTCGTCTTCGCCGGATTCGCCCAGGCCACACCGACGCTGTTCCCTTTCGTCGAATGTCAGGCGCGGCTGATCGGCGCCTACGCCGTCGGCCGGTACCGCTTGCCCGCACCGGAGCGGATGCGCGAGGTCATCGTCGCCGATCAGCGGCACTACACCGGACATATGCTCGACCGGCCCCGCCACACCCAGCAGGTCGACTATTTCCTCTACGAACACGATATGCGGACACGTGAACTCCCCGCGGGAGCCGAACGGGCCCGCCTCCAGGGGCCGCCATCGTGGGCAAGGGTGACCGAAGCCCCGACGATCGCGGGAGTGCGGCAGTGACGACGGACTACCGCCAGATTTCGTTCGATTCGCACGGAACGAACTGCGAAGCCTGGTTTTTCGATGCCGACGGCGCATCATCGGCGGGGCCCGACGGCCATCCGGTGGTGGTGATGGCACACGGCTTCGGCGGCACGAAGGATTCCGGTCTCGCGCCGTTCGCGCGGCGCCTGGCCGCGGCGGGTGTGGCCGTCTTCGCTTTCGACTACCGCGGCTTCGGCGCGTCGGGCGGTGAACCGAGACAACGAGTCTTGATGACCGCGCAGGTCCAGGACTATCGCGCCGCCATCGTCGCGGCCGGGCGGCAGCCCGGTGTCGACCCGAGACGCATTGTGCTGTGGGGTATTTCGCAATCCGGCGGGCACGCGCTGACGGTCGCCGCCGACCGGTCCGATATCTGCGGCGTCATCGCGATGGTGCCGCTGGTCAATGGTCTCGCGGCCGGGCGCACCGCGCTGGCCCAGGTCGGCGCGGGTGCGCTCGCGCGGTCGACGGTGACCGGTGTGCGCAGCGCGCTGGCCGGACGGCTCGGCCGCACGCCGACCATGATGCCGCTGGTCGGCCGACCCGGCGAACAGGCCGCGCTGACCGCCGAGGGCTACTACGAGAGTTATCTCGCGCTGGCCGGCCCGACGTGGCGCAATGAGGTCGACGCCGCCGTCGGCCTCGAACTCGGCGGATACCGGGCCGATCGGCTGGCCGACCGCATCATCGCCCCGGTTCTCGTGCAGATCGCCGATTTCGACCGCGCCGCACCGCCGCGCTCCGCGGCGAAGGCGGCGTTCAAGGCGCGCGCCGAGGTCAGGCACTACCCGTGCGATCATTTCGACCTCTTCGCGGGCAATCCCTGGTTCGAACGCGCCGTCGAACATCAGGTGCGATTCCTGCGGCGGCATCTGGGACTGGACGACCCGGCGGTTCCGGCGATCGAGGAGACGGCATGAGCGAGGACACGCGCTCGGCGATGGTGATCGGCGGCGCGTCGGGTATCGGTTTCGCCACCGCGCGGGTCCTGGCGGCGGAGGGGTACCGGGTCGTCGTCGCCGATGTCAACGCAACGGGCGCGCGGGACGCCGCCGCCCGGCTCGGCGGCGAGGTCACGGCGATCACGATGGACGTCACCGACGAGGCGTCGGTGCGGCGGGGATTCGAGGCCGAACACGGCGTGCACACCGTGGTGAACTGCGCGGGGCTGTCCGTGCCCGGCGCGATCACCGAACTGGAACTCGCCCACTGGCAGACCACCATCGATGTCTGCATGACCGGCACCTTCCTGGTCCTCAAATACGCGGGCCGACATACCGCCGACGGCGGCAGCATCACCTGTATCGCCTCGCTCAACGGACGCCAGCCCGGTACCGGGATGGCCTCCTACTGCGCGGCCAAGGCCGGTGTGCTGATGCTGGTCGAGGTCGCCGCGCTGGAACTCGCCGAGCGCGGTATCCGGGTCAACGCGATCTCCCCCGGACTGGTCGACACCCCACTGGTCGCGGGCGCCGCCCTGGTGCCGGGGCTGATCGACGAGTATCTGGAGAACACCCCGCTCGGCCGCAGCGGACGGCCCGAGGAGATCGCCGACGCGGTGGCCTTTCTCGCCTCGAGTCGCGCGGGCTGGATGACCGGCGCCGCCATCGACCTCAACGGCGGGGCACATTTGCGCAGGTACCCGGATATTCTCGGCCGGGTCGCGGCGATGGCGCGGACGTACGAGAATCCGTGACCGCTGTGGCAGCACGGCCCGCGGCCGAGACCGTCACCACGATGCCGCCGCAGTCGCTACGGTGATCCTGGCATGTTCCGCGACTCCGAGGAGACTCATGACCGACGACATCACCGTCGATCCGGCGGCCGGTCCCGAAATGCTCGAGGTGGGCGAAGCGATCACGGCGATTGTTCGCGCCGAGGTGGCACTGACCGGGCTGCGGGATTTCTTCGACGCGTCGTTTCGCGTATTGCCGGAGGTCATAGCCGCGCAGCAGGCGGCGATCGTCGGGCCCCCTTTCGGCTTGTTCCGGGCGGTATCCGACGAATCGATGGACCTCGAGGTCGGATTCCCCGTCGATCGGGTTCTGCGACCGCAGCGGGGTGTCGTGTCCGGCCACCTGCCTGCCGGCCGGATCGCCCGGGTCGAGCACGTCGGCGGTTTCGACGAACTCGCCGCCGCATGGGAGCGATTGCGTTCCTGGATCGGCGAAAAGGGTCAGGTGGCCGGACCGTTGCGGTGGGAGGTCTACCACACACGACCGACGCCCGACATGGACCCTTCCGGCCTGCGCACGGAGCTGAACTGGCTTCTCGTCCCCTCCTGACGCGGGCCACGACAGCCCGTTCATCAAAGGGCGGGCGCCTGCGATCCGACGATCTCGTACGTGGTCGACCGTGATTCGCGGCGCCACAGTATTCCGTCGCCGGCGGTCGCGCCTTCTCGCACGAGTGCGCGTTTGAGGATCTTGTTCGTCGCCGTCGTCGGCAGATCGGCGGCGAGGCGCACATAGCGCGGCCATGCCTTGGGCGAGAGGTCGAGTTGGTCGGCGAGGAAGTCCGCGAACTCGTCCGGACCGAGAGAGGTGTTGTCCCGCAGGACGATCGCGGCCATGACGGCGTCGCCGACCCGATCGTCCGGCACCGCGTAGACGGCGAGGCGGCTGATGACGTCCAGCCTTTGCAGAATTCGTTCGATCGGTCCGGCGGCGAGATTCTCACCGTCGACGCGCATCCAGTCCGCGGTTCGCCCCGCCAGGTAGATATAGCCGTCGGCGTCCTTGTAGGCCAGATCTCCCGACCAGTAGAGGCCGCCGCGCGTGCGTTCGGCGGTGGCCCCCTCGTCGCGGTAGTAGCCCATGAACAGGCCGGTTCCGTCGGCGTTGACGAGTTCGCCGATAGCATCGTCGGGATTGACCAGAGCGCCGTGCTCGTCGAAGACGGCGGGCGGGCATTCGGTGACGGTCGTCGAGTTGTACACGGCCACACCGGGATAACCCTTGCCGATGGAACCCGGCGGCGTACCGGGCTCGCGGGTGATGATGATCGCCAGTTCGGTCGAGCCGAACCCATCCCACACCGTGCACCCGAATCGCCTGCCGAATTCCTCGATATCACGGTCGGTCGCCTCGTTGCCGAAGGCGACGCGCAGCGGATTGTCGGCGTCGTCGGGC
The DNA here is from genome assembly GCF_040606855.1 of Nocardia sp. NPDC005366. NCBI lineage: Bacteria > Bacillati > Actinomycetota > Actinomycetes > Mycobacteriales > Nocardiaceae > Nocardia > Nocardia sp. NPDC005366. The sequence continues at coordinate 21,663 of NZ_JBEXFQ010000053.1, read as the reverse complement.
CGCTCTTCGGTAGCGAGAATATAGGCGAGGGGTTTGCCGACATAGTTCATATACGTCGCGCCGGATCGCCGGATATCGGAGAGGAAGGTCGAGGCCGAGAATTTGGCAGGCGCCATGGCCGCACCGCTGGTGAGCGCCACGCAATAGCCGCCGAGTATCGCGGCCGAATGGAACAGCGGCATCGACAGATAGCAGATGTCGTCGGACCCGATACCGAATCGGTCGACCAAGGGCGGGCCCGCGAACGGCACCATCATATGCGCGAGCTGGACCGGCTTCGGATTTCCGCTCGTGCCCGAGGTGAAGATGAGCATGAAGGTATCCGTCGCGCCGGGAACGCTGTGCGGCGTCAATTCACCCGCGCCGCCGAGTAATTCGGCCCATTCCGGTGACGAGACGTCGAAGACGGTGACGCCGTCGAGGTCGAGACCGTCGAGCAGCGCGCGGTGTTCGGCGTCGGTGAGCAGTATCTGCACGTCGGCGCGGCGGATATCGTCGGCCAGCGCCGCGCCGCGACGGGTGTTGTTGATGCCGACCGTGACATATCCGCCCAGCGCCCCGGCGGCCAGGCTGGTGAGCATCTCGGGGGTGTTACCCAGCAGCGTTCCGATATGCATCGGACGCGCGGGATCGGCGACGGACAGAATCGCGGCCGCGCGCAGCCGCGCCTCGGCGATGTGCTCGCGCCAGGTCCACGTCCGTCCCCGATAGGTGATCGCGAGCGTCTCGTCGTCGGCTCGCGCGAGCAGAAGTTCGGTGACCGTTGCAGCCATGGGCCAAATCTAGAACGGGTTCCAATCGGGTATATACAGATTTGAAAAATTGTCTACTCGTTGGCGTCGCCGTACACGATCAACCAGATCGCCCTGCCGAGCGCGGCGGCGAGCGCGTCGTCGGAAATCCCCGAGGACGGCGCGAACGCGACGGTGATGGACCGCTCCACCATCGAGGTCAGCACGATCGCGGTCGCGGCCGGATCGACAGCGGCGCTGATCATGCCGCGTTCACGATCGGATTCGAGACGGGCGCGCACCATATCGACGAAGGTGGCCACGCGATCACGCCAGTAGGCCCCGACGTCACGGTCGTAACCGGCCACCTCGCTCAACGCGAGCAACAGATAGCGATGCTGGCGAAAGCCGGAGATCATCGCGCCGATCGCCTGGACGACACCGCTCTGCTGATCGGTGTGCTCGTTCTCCCACCACTGCTCGGCGGCGGCGAACAGGTCGGCCGTCGCCAGATCCGCCATGCGGATCAGCAGCTGGCTCTTATCGGGAAAGTACCGATAGAAGGTCGATCTGGCCGCCTGCGATGCCACCGCGATCTTCTGTACCGCGATTTCGGTATAGGGCGTGCCATCGGCGAGCAATTCCTCGACGGCGCGCAGCACGCGCTGTTCGAAATCGGCGCGGCGATCGTCGGACTGCTTGCGCGACGCCCGAGGAACGCGGGTCAGCGACGACATCCGCAGTCCACTCGCCACCGCACTGCCGACATCCGTAGCGATCGTTCGATCGAAGGATCCATGCGGCCATTGTGCCGTGACCGTTTCGCCGTTGACATTCGGCGGGTGCCGAAACACCATGTATCGGACATAGTGTCCGATACGACTCGACCGAGGCGATCACGATGAACGATTCCCCCATTGCGGCCGTCGAGGACACCGAAGTCGTCGTGGTCGGCGCGCGCTGCGCAGGCTCCGCCACCGCCATCGCGCTCGCCCGCGCAGGCCGTCAGGTCATCGCCCTGGACAGCGCTTCTTTCCCGTCCGACACGTTGTCCACCCACCTGCTGTGGCCCGCGGGCGTGGCCGAACTCCGGCGGCTCGGCGCCCTGGCGCGGGTCGAGGAGGTCGGCGCACCGCACCTGACGACGGCATTGGCCGTCGGCGCGGGCTACCAGGTGACGACGCCGTTCACCCCCATAGACGGAATCGACTACTCGATATGCGTGCGCCGCATCCGACTCGACGCCGCGTTGGTCGACACCGCGGCGGCGGCCGGCGTCGAGGTGCGCGAGAAATGCCGTGTCCTGGAACTGATCTGGGAACAGGGCCGATGCCGAGGGGTGCGCTATCGCGACCCGGGCGGCGAACTACGCGAACTGCGGGCCGCGCTCGTGGTCGGCGCCGACGGACGGCGCAGTACCGTGGCACAGCTGGTCGGAGCACAGGAACCGTTCGCGGACAAGCGAAGTGGGCGCGACTGCTATTTCGCCTACTGGCGCGACGGCGACACCGCGCACCGTCGCATCGCGGCGCAGTGGCGGGAGGGCGCCGATCTGGGCACCGCGTTCCCCTGCGACGACGATCTCGTCCTGAGCCTGGTTCAGCCGCCCGCCCAGCCGGGACCGCTGCGACCGGGCGAGGCCGAACGGCGCTACACGGAGGCCATCGAGCGCATTCCCGGCCTCACCGAGCGCTTGCGCGGGTCGACGCGGGTCGGCCGCGTGCGATCGGCGACGAATCTGTCCTCCTACTTCCGCCATTCCTCCGGCCCCGGATGGGCACTGGCGGGCGACGCGGGACATTTCAAGGACCCGATCACAGCCCAGGGCATCCGCGACGCGCTGCGGTACGGGCGCATCCTGGGCGAACGGGTCGCGCCGGTGCTCGACGAGCCGGCCGCACTCGACGTCGCACTGCGCGACTGGGAGCGGTTACGCGTCCGCGAATGCAAGGGCCTCTACCAGTGGACCAATCGCCTGGCCAGGGGAGAAGCCATGCGGCCGTGGGAGATCGAGCTCTACCGCACGGCCGCCGAGGACCCGGTCCTCGCCTCGGCGACCACCGATATCTTCTCGCGCATCAGAGAGCCGGTCGAGCTGTTCACACCGTTCGAGGCGGTATCGCTGTCGATGCGGGCCCTGTGGCGTTCGCGCGCCCATCCGGTCGCCGTGGTGCGCGACACCGCGCGCGAAGTACGCGACACCGCCGCCGACTGGCTGGAATCCCGGCGAACTCTCCACGTCGGATACCGGGCCAGTCCCCCGCCGGGCGCGCAGACCTCCACCCTCCCCACTGCCCGTCCCGCCACCAATTGCCCAGGAGATCACCGTGTATAACCCCTCTATCGGCAGACGAGACCTGCTGCGCGGCGCTTTGGCAGGCGCCGCGCTGACCGGCGCCGCATTGTCCGCGACACCCCTGTTCGGCGCACCCGCTGGCGCGGACGCGCCGCGGCGCACCCCCGCCCTGCGTACCGGGGGTCGGACGGTGGCGATTCTCGGCGGCGGGATGGCCGGGCTCAGCGCCGCGCACGAACTCATCGAACGCGGTTACGACGTCACCGTCTACGAACCGGACTATCTCGGCGGCAAAGCGCGCAGCATGGGCGTTCCGAACACCGGTGTCGACGGCAGGCTCGACCTGCCCGGCGAGCACGGCTTCCGCTTCTTTCCCGGTTGCTACCAACATGTTCCGGATACAATGGCCCGAATCCCCTTCCCCGGCAATCCGAACGGCGTCGCCGACAATTTGGTCCGGGTCGAGGGCGCGGTCGCCGGATTCCGGGGCAGGCCGCCAATTTTCGCGCCGGTAGAGGCCGGATCGCTCGACCAGCTGACACCGGAACTGTTGCAGAACAGCATTATCGGCGCATTCGGTTTCATCCCCGAATTGCCGCCCACCGAACTCGCGTTCTTCGCCAAGCAGATGACGGTGTGGTTCACCTCCAGCCCCGAACGCCGCTTCGGGCAGTGGGAATACGTCACCTGGGAACAGATCATGCACGCGCCGGGTAAGTCGCGCGCGTATCAGGACTACCTCGTCAACGCGCTGACCCGCATCACCGTGGCGGCCAAACCGCATCTGAGTTCCGCGCGCACCATCGGCACCATCGGCGAGGCGCTCGTCCTCGCGGCGACCGGGCTCATCCCCCAGTTCTCCGGCGGCGTCGATCGAATTCTCAACCGACCGACCAACGAAGCCTGGATCGATCCATGGGTCGCCTACCTCGGCTCGCGCGGGGTCCGTTTCGTCCTGGATCAGAAGGCCACCGCCCTGCGGCTGCGCGACGGCCGGATCGACTCGGCCACCGTCGTCGACTCCCGCGGCGCGGCGACCACCGTGACCGCCGACTGGTTCGTCTGCGCGATGCCGGTCGACCGGGCCGTCGACCTGCTCGGCGACGATATCCTCGACGCCGATCCACGGTTGGCGGGTATGCGCGAACTCCAGACCGATTGGATGGTCGGCATCCAGTACTACCTCACGACGCCGACCGAGATCCCCGAGGGCCATATCGCCGCACTCGGCACGCCGTGGGCGCTCACCGCGCTGCGCCAGGCGCCGATGTGGGTCGGTGATTTCGCCTCCCGATACGGTGACGGCACGGTCCGCGAATGCCTGTCCGTGGACATCTCCGACTGGGATTCACCGGGAATCCTCTACAACCGACCTGCCAAACAGTGCACGGCCACCGAAGTGTCCGCCGAGGTCTGGGCCCAGCTCTCGGAGTGGCTCAACACCGGAACCGGGTGGTTGCGGCGCGAGGATATCCACTCCTGGCACCTCGATCCCGGCGTCACCTGGTCCGGCGGACGAACCCATAACGCGACACCGCTGCTGGTCAATACGGTCGGCTCCTACGATCACCGCCCCGAAGCCCACTGCGCCATCCCGAATCTGTTCTTCGGTGGCGACCACGTTCGCAGCCATATCGACCTGGCCACGATGGAAAGCGCGAACGAATCCGGCCGGGCCGCGGCCAACGCGATACTCGACGCCGCCGACGACCCGTCCGAGCGCGCGGCGATCTTCCCGCTGGTCGCGCTGCCGATATTCGAGCCGGCCAAACGCATCGACGCCGACCGGTTCCGCGCCGGGCTTCCCCACCTACTGGAGGGATGAGCCCGGCGGATCGCCGGTCGACCAGGATATGACCTACGGGCGCGGCACTAGCTGGCGGAAAGCAGAGCCGTGAGCTGACGCACGTCGCGCGCCGGAACCTGTGCGGTCCACAGTGTTTCGGTGGTGGCGGTGACCTCGGCGGCGAGACCGGCCGCGCGCAGCGCGCACGCCGTGAACGCGCGGCCCGCCACACTCACCCGGTGCCGCGCCGACTCGGCCGCGCCGTCGAATTCCCTCGGGAGGTCCGCACCCCAGAACATCGTCCTGACGCCGCCCCGGTTCACACACTCGAGCACACCGTCGCGAACCCGGTCGTCGGACCGGTAGCTTCCGGTCGCGACGGCGAGGGTGTCGATATTCGACTCGTGCAGCGGCATCGCCAGCATCTGCTCGAGATCGACGACGAGGACGCCGAGGATTTCCAACGAACGAATGTCGCTGTGGTCGGCGACAGCCACCGTGACCTCCCATCCGGCGGTGGTCATATCGAACAACCATCCCCCCAACCGGCGCACCGCGTCGCGGGCCGATGGGGCGATGACGACAAGTCTGCTGCGCAGGGGACGCCGGATGGCATCGGCCCGCCAGAGGGCAACGGATCGGAAGCCGACGCGACGGTCGAGGGAGTTTGCGGAGTGTCGAACCATAATTCTCATTCCGTTCTGTGCGAATCACGACAGACCTGTCACCTGAGCCGTTCACGCGCAGCGACCTTCGCACGGTAACGAGGCAGCGAAAGTCCGCGCCGCGGTCGCGGCTCAGCTCGGGTGTCAGGCCGAGGACGTGTGCGCGGTACCGGACTGGGGGTGCACCGCGCTCCCTCGGGAGCCTGTCGAAGCCCACAGTAACCGCGTTATCGGCGCGAGACCAGGGGTTGCCGAAGTCACATGTGTGATACATATCACATATTGCGGGGTGGTAGCTGGGCGCTTCCGCTAGTGGTTGAACGGCGAGGAGTAGTTGGGGTCGATCTCATGGGTCTCCACCCCCGAGCGCGCAGCCTCCGCGGTAGCCGCATTGTCGCTGGTCAGCCGGAACACCGCACGTTCGAGCGTGGGCAGTATCTCGGTGATCTCGATATTCTTGTCGACGAAACGGCCGATCAGGGCGTACGACATATTTGCCAGGACCACGCCGACGTCCTCCGCATAGCGCGGATCAGCACCTTTGAATAGCGGAATCGCGATCGGCATGATCGCGATCACTCCCTGCGTATCCAAGCTTTCCCCGCCCGCTCCGCGACGCGTGCGGTAGTAGGCCTCGAGCATCTTGGGGTGGTCCTCCCACGGCTCGAAAACATACGTCAGCAGGCGCATCACCCCGTCGTACAGGGTTTCGCTCGCGGCGGGCGGGGTCACCGCCGCGTAGGTGTTGATCTCCATCCAGCGCCGGACAGCGGCGACGAGTAACGCGTCTCTCGTGGCGAAATGTTTGTAGACCGTCGCCAACGACATATGAGCGCGCTTCGCCACCTCCCTGAGTTGGACGGCGTCGTACCCGTCGGACTCGAGCAACTCGAGCACCACGCCGATGATCTGCTCGGATATCGCCTCGTCACGTTCCCGGCTCACGTTCTCACCCTAAACCGGCGCCCTCAGTAACCGCATTACTCTGAGCGAATTCCGACCCGTGGGAATCCCCCCGGCCGTTCGGCAGCCGCATGACATCAGTCGGTTCCGATGACGACGCCGCGCAGGCACGGGGTGTCGGCAGGACGGCAAGCGCGCTGGTGGCTCGCGCGCCGGATCTGGATCGGCCGACGACCTGATTTCCCACCCGCAGGGCCACCCGTGACGCCGCGCGGATGTTTGCACTCGCCGAACCGGGCTATGCGGTAAGAGACCGGTCGATAGCAATTACCGGTTCCGCCTCAGGAAAGGGATCTTCATGAGCACCACCGACAAGGCGAAGAACAAGGCCGACGACATCGCGGGCCAGGCGAAAGAGAAGTACGGCCAGGCCACCGGCGACAACCAGAAGAAGAACGAAGGCAAGGCCGACCAGGTCAAATCCAACCTGAAGGACGCGGGCGAGAAGGTCAAGGACGCATTCCGCCACTGACGCCTTCCGATGACATCCGCGGCGAGCGGGTACCGGCCCAAGGGGCTCGGACCCGCTCGCCCTTTTTCTATGCCGGGCCGCGTATATGCCATCGGCTCACATTCGGCCGCCCGGTTCCGATCAGCCCGGGTTCCGCGGGCAGGCACCGGGTATCCGCCGATGGAGGAGGTGCGAAATGCCGAAGGAATGGACCGATAAACAGGAACGGCAGTACGAACACATCAGGGATTCCGAGAAAGACCAGGGTGCGAGCACTGAACGGGCGAAGGAAGTCGCCGCACGGACAGTGAACAAGAATCGCGCCCAAGCGGGCCAGACGAGAACCGCCAGCCGCACATCGGTGCAGGACAAGTCGCCGCAGCAACGCGGCGGTCAGCGATCGGGGCGCGACGGGCCGAAAGGTCCCACCCGAGATCAGCTGTACAACGAGGCGCGGCAACGCAATATCGAGGGCCGCTCGACAATGAACAAGAGCCAACTGGCTTCCGCTCTGAAACGCAAGAAGGCATCGTGAGCGCGTCACCGTAGCCGGAATTCTCGGTGACACGAAAAATGGGATGCGAGCCGATTCGGCTCGCATCCCATTTTTGATATCCGGTCAGTTGTCCTTCTGCTTGGCGGCCTGCCTGGCTTCGTTCAGGTCGGCGGCGGCACGCGCGGATTCGGCCTCGGCTTCCTTGCGGGCCGCGTCACGCTGCGATTCGGCCTTGTCCTGCTGGGCCCTGCCTTCTTCCTTCAGATCACGGTCGCCGGCGACGGCGCCCGCCGCCTCCTTGGCACGACCCTTGATGTCCTCGATCACGCCTTCGACGGCTTCACGGGGTCCGCTCGCATGCTCAGGCACATTTACCTCCGAGTCTCGGAATCGGCTTACATTCGGGCGCATACCCGGTCCGAAGCGTCCAAACCTGCGAAGGGTCGACCGAGCCCGCTGGAAACCGTCGACTACCTGGGCGGATGCGGCGAGCGGGGGTGATCGGGGTCACCATCGATCCCGATCGCACGCGGCTATCGGCGATGAACCCTGGCGCACACCTGTTCGGTGAATTCGCTCGTCGACGCCGAGCCGCCGAGATCAGCGGTGGCGATACCCGACGCGAAGGCGGAGGCGACGGCATGTTCGATCCGCTCACCGGCGTGCCCGAGCCGGGCATTGCCGTCGCGGGTGCCGAGCCAGTGCAGCAGCATGGCCGCGGACAGCTGCAACGCGACCGGGTTGGCGCGATTGTGCCCGGCGATCGTGGGGGCCGCTCCGTGCACCGCCTGCGCCATGGCCCTGGTGGCCGAACAATTCAGCGAGGCTGCCGTGCCGAGGGATCCGCTCAGTTCGCCCGCCAGATCGGAAAGGATGTCACCGAAGAGATTCTCGGTGACCAGTACGTCGAAATCGCCCGGCGCGCGGACCAGATGCGCGGCGGTGGCGTCGACGTGTTCGTCCAGAACCTCCACACCGGGATAGGAATGCGCGATGTCGAAGCAGACATCGCGGAACAGCCCCATGGTCATCGGCAGCACATTGGCCTTGTGCACGATGGTGACCCGCTTGCGGCGGGTGGCGGCGAGCCGGAACGCCTCGTGTGCGATCAGTTCGCAGGCCCGGCGAGTCACCACGCCGACGGCCATCGCGACATCCGGTGTCGGCCGGAACTCCCCCGATCCGGCGAACATATTGCGATCGGCGTAGAAACCCTCGCTGTTCTCCCGCACGATCACCAGATCGATATCGGGCGCGAGCGCACGCACGCCGGTGAATGCCCTGGCCGGACGGATATTCGCGTACAGGCCGAAATGTTTGCGAATAGCGCCGCCGGGCGCGACGCCTCGTCGATATTCGGCCGGATAAGAGACATTGTCGTGCGGTCCGAGAATCCAGGCATCGAGCTCGTCGAGCGCCCGCAGCGTCTGTTCCGGCATCGGATCGCCGTATTCCTCGATGGCCTGGTGCCTGATGAGCAGCGACACCCATTCGATCGGCGGCGCACCCACCGCGAGCAGTGCCTCGTCCACCGCCGATCGGGTGGCGCGGACCACCTCGGGACCGATGCCGTCCCCCTCGATCAGGCCGAGCCGTAGCGGTTCACTCACATCCTTCACCCAGGTCATCCTGCCTTCTGCGGCCGATACGCGGCGAACCGGCCCGCGGACACGCCGGGACGGCTAGTTTCTGGAGACCATGGTGCAGTCGGTCGAATTGCTGCTGGACGACGCGGCCGATGCCGAGATCCGGCGGCAGTGGGAATTACTTGCGCAGGCGGGCGTCACGAGCCGGGCCGCGCATACCGCCGAGACCAATCGGCCGCATATCACCGTCGCAGTGGCGAGACAGATCTGGCCGCGTATCGACCGCACCCTGGACGAACAGCACTTCCAGCCCATCCCGGTGCGGCTCGGCGGGCTGCTGATTTTCGGGAAGCGACACCCGATCCTGGTCCGACTGGTCGTGCCGACCGAACCGTTGCTCGCACTCCAGCGACAGATCTACCGCGTGGTCGCGCCGTGTCCCGGCGTTCCCGCCACTGTGCGTCCCGACGGATGGACCCCGCACGTCACCCTCGCTCGCCGGATCCCGATCCCGTCACTCGGCGAGGCCGTCAATGCCGTCGCACACGATCGTGATTTCCCGGCCACCGTGGTGGGTATACGGCGTTGGGACGGCGATTCGCGGCGTGCGTGGCAGGTCGCGGCACGCGGTGAGGAACATGGAAGATAAATAGCGAGCCGGGCGTTGGAAACTGGCGACACCCGAAACGAGAGGACGTCATGGCCACCCAGACGCTGACCCAAAAGAATTTCGATGAGATAGTCACCGGAAACGACGTGGTACTCGTCGATTTCTGGGCCTCTTGGTGCGGTCCGTGCCGCAGTTTCGCCCCCACCTTCGAGGCCTCCTCCAACCAGCACCCCGATGTGGTGCACGGCAAGGTCGACACGGAGGCGGAGCAGAGTTTGGCCGCCGCGGCGAACATCCGCTCCATCCCGACCATCATGGCGTTCCGCGAGGGCGTGCTGGTCTTCGCCCAGCCGGGCGCCCTCCCGCCGGCCGCACTGGAGGATCTGGTCACCCAGGTCAAGGCGCTCGATATGGACGAGGTACGCAAGCAGCTCGCCGAGCAGCAGGCGAGCGCCGAATAATCGGCCCTCGGTCCGGGCGAGCCCCGGCTCGTATCCCCGAGAACGGGCCCGCGAACCTCCGTGGTTCGCGGGCCCGTCGTCTATCGCTACCGCCGTATCGGAACGTCACCGATACGGCGGCACTGGACTGCCGGTAGCACTATGAGCGAGCGCCGAGGCGGTTGATACTCGAAATCATCGCGCGCACAGTCGATTCCCCGCCGTCATCGGCGAGGGCAGCCCCCCAGCCACACCGTCCGTTGAACTCGCACCGCACGAATGTCGCGGTGCCGTCGCTGGTGTGGCGCTGGTGGAATTGCAGGATCTCGACCGGGTAACCCTCGTCGTAGAGCGCCGAGGTGAGCGCGGCGACCGGACTCCCCTTAGCGGCGACCGATCGCAGGTGATCGGTGAATTCCAATGTCGCGGTACATTCCGAGCCATGACCCGCGCCCGCCCAATCGGTGAGCCGGACCGGACCGGACTGCACGCAATACCGGTCGAAGAATTCCGCCGGGGTGAGCCCGGTTGTCTCCGCGCGCAGGCCCTTGGGGGCGGCGGCGATGAACGTGTGCGTATCGAGAGTGAGGATCGTCATTGCAGTAGAGGTCTTCCCGAAGAATGTCGGTGGAAGGGGACCAGCATCAACAATCAACGGCCCGCAGCGAGGGGGCCGGTCCGAATCAGACCCCGCTGCGGCGGGCTACTACGAGAAGCCGCGCCTGTGCCATCTTCGCGGTTAGCGAAAGGAGCACCACGCTGTCGCGGTCTGCGACAGTCAGCGCGGCGCTGCGGCTCTGGGCGGGATTCGGCACGCGATCGAGAATAGGCATATCGGACCGCGATAGCAACCTTATCCGGCACCCGTTTTCCGCTACTCGTGCGTACTATCGCCGCAGCTCAACCTATACGCCGTCGAATCGGGGCGATGACAGGCCGACGAGTACCGTGGATCACATGGGCGTCCTCGTTGCCATGACAATTCCCGGCCTCGCCTGCCTGCTCGTGGCGCTGGCCTTCGCCGAGGTGCTCTGGAATCGCGTCACCGGCGGCCGCTTCCTCCCCTGGTCGAAGCGCACCGACCGACCCGTGGCCGCCGCGGGATTCGAGCAGGTCACAGCCCTGTTCCAGGGCGCGAAACACCACGAATTCGAGCAGCGGCAGACGACATTGATGCACCGGGAGGATCCGTCCGACGGCGCACCGCCCCGCGACGAGATCGATCTCGGCGCCGGCGGGGCGCGATTGGTCCGTCGCGCCGAATAGCGTTCTCACGCTCGGCGAGTCGAGGACGCGGTGGTGAGAGAACTCACACAGCTAGCGGCGACCGGGTCGTCATCGCGCGGCGCCTGCCAGCCGTGCCACGATCGGGTGCGGCGGCGTCTCACCGCCGGACGCCGTGCGATGCAATCCGCGCCGGTCGTAGGTGATCGTCGCCGTCGCGCCGAGGACCAACCCGACCGCGACACCGAGGATCGTCATCCAGACCCCGTGGGAGAGGCCGGCTTCCATGCTGCCGTCGAAGAACAGGATGGCGCGCACTGCGAGGTAGATCTGATGCATCGGTTCGAAGCGCGCGAGGACCGCGACGTACCCGGGCACGGCCTCCAGCGGCACCGTCGCGGCCGAGGAAGGCAATCCGAGCACCACGAACAGGATGAGATTGACGAGCAGACCGGCGGTGCCGAAGGTGGCGAGCACCGCGAGCGCGGTGAAACCGACCGCGATGATGGCCAGTGTCCCGTAGAGCCACAGCAGCAGCGCGCCGGGCAGCGGCACCTCCAAAAGCCGTGCGACGCCCAGGAATACGCCCGAGAGCAACGGCGCGGCGACACCGATGACGGCCCATTTGATCAGCAGCGTGCGGAATCGGCTGATGCCGGTGGCCGGTGGCTGCACGAACCACGGGCCGTATTCGGTGGGGGTGAAACCGAGCAGCGAGTCGACCATGGTGTGGATGATCATGGCGCCGGTGAATCCGGCGAGCAGCAGAATCAACGTGTAGAAGAACGCGATCAATCCCTGGCCCGCGCCGTCGCCCATCGGCCGGTACGGCGCTTGGACGACGTCGATCGGATCGGCGAGCAGCAGCCTGGCCGCACCGCTGATCTTGTCGCTCGCCGGATCGGCCGCACCCGCCGCGAGGGTCGCGTCGACCCGCTCGGTGAGAGTCTTACCGACGGTTTCGTCGACCTGATCCAATGCGGTGTCGGCGATCCGCTGCATGATGCCGGTGGCGTAGGGGCCGACGCGCGGGTTGGTGTGCACGGTGATGACGGGGCGTTCCATATCGCCGGGCACCACCGCGCCCGCACCGAGGATCACCAGACGCTTGGTGAAATCCGACGGGATGATGATGGCGCCGTATACCCGCCCGGACTTCAATTGCGCTCGGGCTTCCGAGATTCCGAGAAGCCGGAGGTCGACCTTGTCGGACGGGACGCGTTCGACGAGGGCGGCGGTGATCTGGTCTCCGAAATTCTGCGGCGCGCCGTCGACGGTCTCGCCCACATCCTGATTCACCAGCGCGATCGGGAAGTCGTGCAGGTTCTTCTCCGTATTGCTGGCATATCCGAGATACATGGTGGCGAGCAGCGCCGCGAATACCGAGAGCAGCGCGATCGGGGCGGTGAAGATCCTGACCGTCATGGAAACTGAATGTAGGCAGTGCCTACAAAGTAGTCAATGCCTACATCTTGTTATCCTGCACTCACCATGTCACTGACCCGTGCTCGCTCCTATCATCACGGCGACCTGCGCGCCGAGTTGCTGCAGCGGGCCGAGGCGACGTTGCGCGAGTCCGGCGTCGACGGACTGTCACTGCGAAGACTCGCCCGTGACGTCGGCGTCAGCCATGCCGCACCGACCCGCCATTTCCGGGATAAGCAGGCGCTACTCGACGCACTCGCGGTCGCCGGATTCGAGCGGCTCGGCGCGTCGTTCGACAATCTCACCGCGGGCGAGTCATTCGCGGAACCGATGCGGGCGATGGCGCTCACCTATCTGCGGTTCGCCACCGAGAATTCAGCACTGCTCGCACTCATGTTCGCGCGCAGGCACAGCCCCGTCGCGGGCGACGAGATGTCGCGGGCCGTCGACCACGCCTTCGCCAGACCGGTCGCGCTGATCGCGGACGGGCAATCGCGCGGCGAGATCATCCCCGGCGACCCCCGGCGCATCGCCCTGACCGCCGTGGCCGCCCTCCAGGGACTGGCCACCTTCCTCGGGTCGGGGCTCGTGTTCCCGGAAGCCGCGGACGCGTGGCTCGACGACACGGTCACCCATGTCATGCTCGGCCTGCGTCCGCGGCCGGAGTGAATGACAGCTAGTGGGCCGCGGAATCCCAGCTGCGGCCGGTGCCGACGGAGACGTCCAGCGGCACCGAGAGCGCGATGGCCGAGGACATCTGTTCGCGGGCAAGGGTTTCCAGCGCCTCCCTTTCGCCCTCGGCGACTTCGAAGACGAGTTCGTCGTGGATCTGGAGCAGCATGCGCGAGCGCAACGCGGCCTCGCGCACGGCCCGGTGCACGTTGATCATCGCCACCTTGATGATGTCGGCCGCGGTGCCCTGGATCGGGGCGTTCAATGCCATCCGCTCGGCGGACTCGCGGCGCTGCCTGTTGCTCGAGTCCAGATCGGGCAGGTACCGGCGGCGGCCGAAGAGGGTTTCGGTGTAGCCGACCTTGCGTGCCTGTTCGACGACCTCGTAGAGGTAGTCACGGATACCGCCGAAACGATCGAAGTAGACCTCCATCTGCTCCTTCGCCTCGGTGGTGCTGATCTTCAACTGGGCCGCGAGACCGTAGGAACTCAATCCGTAGGCCAGACCGTAGGACATCGCCTTGATCCGGCGCCGCACTTCGGGGGTCACCTCGGAAATCGGGATGTCGAAGGCCTTGGAGGCCACGAAGGTATGCAGATCCTCACCCGAGTTGAATGCCTCGATCAGACCCTCGTCACCGGAGAGGTGCGCCATGATGCGCATTTCGATCTGGCTGTAGTCGGCGGTCATCAATTCCGCGTAGCCGGGGCCGACGACGAAGGTGTCACGGATCTGTCGACCGGTATCGGTGCGAATGGGGATGTTCTGCAGATTGGGCTCGGTGGAGGAAAGCCTGCCGGTCGCCGCGATCGTCTGGTTGAACGTCGTGTGGACGCGTCCGTCCTCGGCGACCGATTTCAGCAGCCCGTCCACGGTGACCTTGAGCCGGGTGGCGTCACGGTGTTCGAGCAGATGCTGCAGGAACGGATGCTCGGTCTTCTCGAACAGCGATTCCAGCGCGTCGGCGTCGGTGGTGTAGCCGGTCTTGGTGCGCTTGGTCTTCGGCATATCGAGTTCGTCGAACAGCACCACCTGCAACTGTTTCGGCGAGCCGAGATTGATCTGCTTGCCGATCACGCCGTAGGCGGCATTGGCCGCGTCGGCGACCTTGTCGGCGAATCGGCGTTGCAGCGACTCCAATTGGTCGATATCGACCGCGATGCCCGCGTCCTCCAGGGTGGCGAGCACTCCGAGCAGTGGCAATTCCATATCGGAGAGCAACGGGATGGATTCGATCGTGGCCAGTTCGGCGTCGAGCGCCTCGGCCAGATCGAGAACGGCCCTGGCGCGCAGCATTTCGGTCTGCGCCACCTGCGCGTCGACGGTGTCCTCGTCATCGAGCAGCGACAGCTGCTGGGTCTCGTCGGTTTCCGCGCGCAATTCCCTGTGCAGGTATCGCAACGAGAGATCATCGAGATTGAAGGTGCGCTGGCCCGGCCGCACCAGATAGGCGGCGAGCGCGGTGTCGCTGGTCAGACCGTTCAGTGCCCAGCCGCGTCCACGCAGCGCGTGCATGGCGGCCTTCGCCTCGTGCAGCGCCTTGGGCACCTCGGCGTCGGCCAGCCAGGCGCCGAGTGCCGCTTCGTCCTCCGGTGTGAGCACGGTGACGTCGATATAGCCGCTCTCCCCGTCGGCGGCGGCGATGGCGAGCGCCTTCACGTCGCCGTTGACCGGGGTACCGGTGCCGACCACCGACACCCCGTGACGCGTTCCCGCGGTGGCGTGCTCGGCGAGCCAGTCCGCGACCGCACCGACTTCGAGTGCGCCGCCACTGATTTCGAAACCTGCCTCGGCCTCGGGCTCCGGCGGGGCGAGAGTCTCGAAGAGCCGGTCGCGCAGTACCCGGAATTCCAGATCGTCGAACAGCTGGTGGATCTTGTTGCGGTCCCACGGTTGCTGGGCCAGCTGCTCGGGGGTGTAGGGCAGCGGCACGTCCCGCACCATCTCGGTGAGCTGCCGGTTGAGCACCACGCTGCTGAGGTTGGCCCGCAACGAGTCGCCGACCTTGCCTTTCACCTCGTCGACCTTGTCGACCAGCGTCGCGAGATCGCCGTACTCGCGCACCCACTTCGCGGCGGTCTTCTCCCCCACGCCGGGAATGCCGGGCAGGTTATCGCTCGGGTCGCCGCGCAGCGCCGCGTAATCAGGGTATTGGGCCGGGGTGAGACCGTATTTGGTCATCACCTCGTCCGGGGTGAACCTGGTCAGATCGGAGACGCCCTTGCGCGGGTAGAGCACCGTGACCTCGTCGTTGACCAGCTGTATCGCATCGCGATCACCGGTGACGATGAGCACACGGAAACCCTCCGACACCGCGCGGGTGGTGAGCGTGGCGATCACGTCGTCGGCCTCGTAGCCGTCGATCGCCATCACCGGAATGCCGAGTGCGCCCAGCACATCCTTGGTGAGTTCGACCTGGCCGCGGAATTCGTCGGGCGTCTGACTGCGATTCGCCTTGTATTCCGGGTACGCCTCGGTGCGGAAGGTCTTGCGCGAGACGTCGAAGGCCGTGGCGATATGCGAGGGCTTCTCGTCGCGCAGCAGGTTGATCAACATCGCGGTGAATCCGTAGACCGCGTTGGTGGTCTGCCCCGTCACCGTTTTGAAGTTCTCCGCCGGTAGCGCGAAGAACGCGCGATAGGCGATCGAATGCCCGTCCAGCAGGAGCAGCGTCGGCCGGTCCCCACCGGCGGAGTCGCTGGAACCGGAGCCGGTGGCTGGACGCTGCGCAGTCGTGGGTGAACTCACGCCCCAGAGTCTAGGGACCGGCACCGACAAGGCGATACGCCGACACCCGCGCGGGCGGACCGGCTCGGCGGGGACGTTCAGTCCACGTTCATTCGGGCGGCGTACCAGGTATTGCATTCCCAGGTGTCGCCCTTGTCCGAACCCCATTTCCACCAGCCCCAGACATTGGCGTCGGTGCCGTGTACCCGCGGTTCGCCTGGTCGGTCGCCAGCGACGCGGTTCACCCGCGCGGCCTCGTTCCAGGTCCGCTCATCGATATCACCGCGATCGAAGCTGGTGCCGAGGAACATGCCGGAGAAACATCCGGCCTGTAGTTCCCACCGCCTGCCCTGTTCCTGGCCCGCCGCCGAATTCCAGCCGAGTGCGGCGCGCTTATCCGCGTACGCGCGCGTCAGGCCGATGACGGTCTGGATGTGATGGCCGTATTCGCGGGCGACGGCCGCCAGCTGCGCGCCGCGGCGCGAACCGACGGCCAACGGCCGCACCGTGTCGAAGGGCAGGACAATCGTCTCGTCGATCGCGCAATAGGAACTCTCGCGGATCGCGAACAGTTCCGGCTCGCACGGACTGCTCACCGATCGGACCTGTTCGGGCGCCAGGACCCGCGGTGAGCGGAACGGCAGTCCCGCACCGCGCAGCGTCGGCTCCCACGAGGCGTCGAGGCAGCCGATGGCCGCCTCGTAGAAATCCTGCGCCGCCAGCGCGTCGTCACGCCACCGAGGCAGCGCGCAGTCGACCCGCTCGAGTCCGATGTGCTGGGCGAAGAGTGGATGATCGACCAGCGCCGACACCGCTCGGCTCGACGGGATCGGTGCCACGCCGATCTGCGCTACACCCGCCAGCGGCCCTGACGCGGTCGGCGGCGCACTGTCGCCCGCGGGATTCGGCGCTTCGGTCACCGCGCCGTGGAAGCCCGGCACCCCATCGGCCGAGGAACCCTGGTGCGCGCCGCGCATCTCCTTCGGATCGGAGGTTCTGCCCGTGGCGACAAGGGCAGCCGCGGTCAGAATTCCGACCACACCGTAGGCCACCAGAACGGGGAATCGTCGACCACGCCGCATCCGGTCCCACCGCGTCGTCAGCGGCATGTTCACGACAATTCCCCTGACCAGCAGATCAACGCATCACATATCGAACCCGACGCGGTAACGACCGCTATCGGGGCGCGGGGTCCGGCACGAGTTCGCGTGCCGGACCTTCGCACTCAGCCCACGCCGAGGTAGGCCGACTTCACGGCCGAATCAGTCAGCAGTTCGCCGCCGGTACCGGTTTTGGTCACCTCACCTGTCTCCAGGATGTAGGCGCGATCGCTGCGGGCAAGCGCCTGCTGCGCGTTCTGCTCGACCAGCAGCACGGTGGTGCCCTGTTGGTTGATCTCGCTGATGATCCGGAATATCTGCTGAATCACCATGGGCGCCAAACCCATCGATGGTTCATCGAGCAGCAGCAGGCGCGGCCGCGCCATCAGTGAGCGGCCGATGGCCAGCATCTGCTGCTCACCGCCGGACAGGGTGCCGCCGACCTGTTTGCGTCGCTCCGACAGCCGAGGGAACAGCTCGAAAACCCACTCGAGCGTGCGGGAGTACTCGACCTTCTGCTTGAATCCTCGCCCGTAGCAACCCATATCGAGGTTTTCCTGCACCGTCATCCCGGGGAAGACGCCCCGGCCCTCCGGCGCCTGGATCAGCCCGCCGATCACTCGCTCGTGCGCCTTCAGCTTCGTGATGTCACGGCCCTCGAACAGGATTCGGCCCTCGGTGAGCGGCAGCAGTCCCGACAGGGCACGCATCGTCGTCGTCTTGCCCGCACCGTTCGCGCCGAGCAGGGTGACCAGCTCCCCTTCCGCGACCTTCAGCGAAATCCCGTGCAGCGCTTGGATTCTGCCGTAGTTGACGACCATGTTCTCGACTTCGAGCAGCGCGGGCGCGTTACCGAAGTCACGGGCCGCGCCCGCGCCACCGGGGGTCGGTTCCTCACGCACCGACATCGGCTCCGGACCGTGCCCCGGCCGCACGATCGGCAACTTCTGCGTCGGCTGATCCACCGAGAAGAGCCCCGTGGTCTCGGATTCGGCGCTCTGCGTGGGGATCTCGATCCCGGCGTCGGCGGCGGCCTGCTCTACCTCGGTGTCGGGCACGCCGAGGTAGGCCGCGATCACCGTGGGATCCTCGCGGATGTCCGCGGGCAGTCCGTCCGCGATCTTGCTGCCGAATTCCAGGACGACGATGCGATCGGTCACGCCCATGACCAACCGCATATCGTGCTCGATGAGCAGGACCGTGAAGCCGTCGTCGCGGATCTTGCGGATCAGATCCATCAGCGCCGCCTTCTCACTGGGATTGAACCCCGCGGCGGGTTCGTCCAGGCAGAGCAGCTTCGGCTCGGTGGCCAGCGCGCGGGCGATCTCGAGTCTGCGCTGATCGCCGTAGGACAGGTTGCGCGCCTTCTCCACCGCGTGCGGCGCGATGCCGACGAATTCGAGCAGCGCCATACCGCGCTCGATGGCGTCGTGTTCCTCGCGACGGTGCCGCCGCGTGCGGAACACCGCACCCGGCACCGAGGTCCGGTGCCTGGCGTCGGTGCCGACGACCACGTTCTCCAATGCCGTCATCTCGCCGAAGAGCCGGATGTTCTGGAAGGTCCGGGCGATACCGAGCCGGGTGATCTCGTTGCGCGAGGTCTTCGTCAGCGGTTTGCCGTCGAAGAAGACGGCGCCCGACGCGGGTTGATAGACACCGGTGATGGCGTTGAAGCAGGTGGTCTTACCCGCGCCGTTGGGCCCGATCAGTCCGAGGATCTCACCGCGGCGGATTTCGAAACTGACCTTGTTCAATGCGGTCAGACCGCCGAACTGCACCGTCAGCTCCTCGGTGCGCAGCAGTGGCGCGCCGATCTCGGTATCGATATCGCGATGTGCCGCGACGACTTCGGCGACGGTCTCGGCGTCGCCGAGGGCGGGGATCACCGCGGTGACGTCCACCATCCCCGCGCTGCTCACCCGTTCCTGTTCGGCGTAACCCGCCGCCATATCCTCGTTGTCGAACAACGCGCCACCCGGGCCCGGCCCGGTCATCGGCCCGCTCCCACGGCCACCGGCTCCTGCGCCGGACGACGCACTGCCCGGTACACCTGCCTGCCGTAGGCCAGCAATTTCTGCCGGGCCGGGAACAGACCCTGCGGTCGCAGAATCATCATCACCACCAGTGCGATACCGAAGTACAGATATTTCAGGTCACCGAGCGACTGCGCGCCGCCCTTGCGGAACAACAGCACACTCCCGAGCAGAAGCAATCCCATCACGCCGGTGAGAACCGTCGCGGTGATGACACCGCGCTGAATCCACGGGCCCAGAAACTGCACCTTGATCCGCCACGCCACCAGCAACCCGATGAATACGGCCACGTCCAGCGCCAGAAGCAGATACCCGGTGGACTCCTGGGAGACCAATTGCACCGACTGCAATCGCAACGGCAGATAGGCGATCAGGAACGCGCCGACGATCACGCCGAGTTTGTTGCCCTTACCGCCGAGCACCACAGCGCACAGGAACAGCATCGAGGTGATGATGTCGAATTGGCGCGGGTTGACGTAGGTCACCTGCCCCGCGTACATCGCGCCGGACAGGCCGCCGACGGCCGCGCCGATCGTGAAGGCCCACAGCTTGAATTTGAAGGTGGGCACGCCCATGATCTCCGCGGCGTCCTCGTCCTCCCGGATCGCGACCCAGGCGCGGCCGACGCGGCTGCGCTCCAGATTGCCGACGATCAGCAGAACGATGATGACGAGCACCAGACCGAGCCAGAACCACCAGGTGCCGTTATTGGCCCGCACGAACGGATTCCAACTGCTGGTATCCCCGAGATTGCCCGGCGAGAAGACACCACCCGGATGGGATTCGGATTCGCCGAGCCGCGGGTAGGCGATCTGGGAAAGCCCGAGACTGCCGTTGGTGACTTCGCCGAGATTGTCGGCGAGCAACCGGACGATCTCGCCGAATCCGAGGGTGACGATCGCGAGGTAGTCACCGCGCAGTCGCAGTGTCGGCGTGCCGAGGATCAGACCGGACAGCGCCGTCACCGCGATCGCCAGCGGCACGCATGCCAGCCACGCCCAACTCGGAGTCAGCCAGCCGCCATCGGTTTGATTCCACGGACTGTTCGGACTGGTGAGCAGACCCACGGTATAGGCGCCGACCGCGTAGAAGCCGACGTAGCCGAGGTCGAGCAGACCCGCCTGGCCGACAACCACATTCAGGCCGACCGCGATGAGCGCGTACATGGCGAACTGGGCCATGACACCGCCGAAACTCACCGCGGGCGTGTCGAGCAGCGGCGGCGGATACAGCGGGAGCAGCGCCAGCGCGATGATCGCCGGAATTCCGACGGCCCACTGCGCGGGCCGCGACAATCCGCCCCACCAGTCGCGAAGCGCGTCGCCGAGACCGGTTTTCGCCGGCGATGCGGGTTGTTCGATCACGTCGGTCATGCGCGCGCCCTTCCGAGGCTTTCACCCAGAATGCCGGTCGGCCGGAACATCAGCACGGTGACCAGCAAGACGAACGCGACCACATCGCGCCATTCGGTGCCGAACAGGATCTGCCCGTACTGCTCGGCGACCCCGAGTATGAGTCCGCCGAGCAGCGCACCGCGCAGATTGCCGATGCCGCCGAGTACCGCGGCGCTGAATGCCTTGATGCCGAGGATGAATCCACCGGAGTAGATGATGCCGGTCGGCACCCGCAAGGTGTAGAGCAGCGCGGCGGCGCCCGCGAGCACACCGCCGATGAGGAAGGTCAGCATGATGACCCGCTCCCGCGAAACACCCATCAGCGTCGCGGTATCCGGATCCTGGGCGACGGCGCGAATGCCGCGCCCGAATTTGGTCTGGTTGATCAGCACTTCGGTCACGATGGCGAGGAAGACGGCCGAGACCACGATCACGATCGCCACGTTGGTGACATCGGCGCCGAGAAAACTGAACTGCACCTTGGGATCGACGAGCCGGATACCGGTCTGCGCGTTGGTGCCGCCGAGTCCGGGTTTGATCTTCGGCAGGATGTAGTGCACGAATTCCTGGAGGACGAACGACATGCCGATCGCGGTGATCAGGAAGGCGAGCGGCTTCGCGCCGCGTTTGCGCAAGGGCCGATAGGCGACGCGTTCCAAGCCCACCGCCGCCGCGCCCGACACCGCCATTCCGAACAGCATGGCGAGTCCGAGGAAGACCACGGTCATCACCACACCCTGGGAGTAGACATCACCGCTCGGCGTGAATCCGAGTAATTCCAACCCCACGTAGGAGCCGAACATACCCAGCATGAATATTTCCGAATGGGCAAAGTTGATGAGTCGCAGCACGCCGTAGACCAACGTGTAACCCACGGCGACAAGGGCATATATCGACCCGTAGGTTAGGCCGTCCACGGTGAGGCGCCAGAATTGGTCCACCACCCCGGAGACATTGAAGTCGATCGACCCGTTGGCAAGCAGGGCCACGGCGACCGATGCGGTTGAAGGCATTCGTATCTCTCGCGTCGGGCAAACGGCGTGTGCGGGTCCTCGCGGACCCG